>CAZWAO010000001.1:0-49512 GCA_964631815.1 uncultured Ignavibacteria bacterium
ACCACCATCACTAGTTTGATGGGAACGTCCAGGAACAGCTCGGTGAAGACCACCCCGTCCTTTTCCATCAGCCGGCTCAGGACATAATCAATTCTTTCCTCCACGCTCACCTTGGGGTAATTCACCGTATGGAAGGTCTCCTGCGGCTGGCCCTCCAAAACCCGCTTGAAGGCGAAAATCAAATCGGACAAAGAAGCCTCTATGAGAATTTCATCCTCCGGCAGCTTCTGCACGAAGGAGAAATCCTTCCGCGGAAACCAGGCGGATTGCGCAGTCTCCTTCTCTTTCAAAATCTGGGCGGCCTCCTTGAACTTGCGATATTCCAGAAGGGCGCTGACCAGCTCTTCCCGCGGATCTTCCTCTTCTTCCTCGTCCTGGGTCTTGGGCAAAAGCATCTTGGCCTTGATGCGCATCAGGGTGGCTGCCATCACGATGAACTCGCCGGCCAACTCCAAGTTAAGCTCCTTCATTAATTCGATGTATCCCAGATATTGTCTGGTGATGTGGGCAATGGGGATGTCGTAGATGTCGATCTTGTCCCTTTTGATAAGAAACAAGAGAAGGTCCAAGGGCCCCTCAAAGACATCCAGCTTCACTGAATAGGAAGAAGTGCCTTCCTGGCTTTGCGTTTCGATCGATTCCATTCTCCCCCTCCAACGAAATCCCAGAACTGAGCCCGGTCTCCTATGCATCGGGACTACAAAGTCCCGATGCAACAGACTAAGACCGGTTTACCACATCTTCATGGCCTTCCTCACGTCCTGCATAGTGCTCTGAGCCTTGGCTCTGGCCCTGTCTGCTCCTGATTCTAATACCTTTTTCACGTATGTCAAGTCTTTTTCCAGCTCTGCGCGCCTTTGTCGAATGGGCTTCAGCGCACCGTTGGTCTTCTCTGCACACATCTTCTTGCATTTTACACAGCCCAGTTTTCCCGTGGAACAGTCCCGGTGGATGGTCAAATGATCCGGGTTGTAGATCTTGTGCAGAAGGTACACCGGGCATTCGTCCGGGTGGCCCGGATCGCCCATGCGTATTTTCGTAGGATCGGTGTACATGGTGGAGATCTTCTTGGCTGTGGATTCGTCCGACTCGCCCATGCAGATATGATTGTTATACGACTTGCTCATTTTCCGGTTGTCTGTACCCAGGATGGCCGGAGCCTGGCTTAGCTTTCCCTGCGGCTCGGGGAATACCTCGCCGTACAGACCGTTGAACCTTCTGGCTACCTCCCGGGTGAGCTCGATGTGCGGAAGCTGGTCTTTACCCACCGGCACCCAGTTGGCCTTGTAGATCAGAATGTCTGCCGCCTGGAGCAAAGGATAGCCCAGAAACCCGTAACTATCCAATCCCAGCTCTACGCTCTTCTCCTTGTAAGAGGGCACCCTCTCCAGCCAGGGAATGGGGACGATCATGGAAAAGAGAAGATGCAGTTCTGCGTGCTCCTTGACCTGTGACTGGATGAAGATGGCGCACTTTTCCGGGTCCAGCCCGGCGGAGAGATAGTCGATGGCTACTTCGATTATCCTGTCGTGCAGCTGTGACGTCTGGTCGTAGTCGGACGTCAACGCATGCCAGTCGACGATGCAGCAGTACATCTCGTAGTCGTTCTGAAGCCTCACCCAGTGCCGAAGCGCACCTTCTAAATTTCCCAGGTGCAGTTGTCCGGTGGGCTGCATACCGCTTAGGATCACTTGCTTGGCCATATGCTCCTCAATAATGTATGGTCAGTTAATGGACTTCCGAATTCTCACAACTCCTGACGTTTGCCTCTGCCGACCTCTCCGTTGACCGGTTTACGTCCATCCTCTGGCACCTTGGACGTTTATCAATCCAGAAAGAGATATTGCTTCCATCGCTGGTCCGAAATCCCGATGAACTGCTGAATGAAGGTGATATGGGTAGGCCGTCTCGGCTCTCTGACAAGTTTGAAACCCGCCTGCTCTGGTGTACGATTGCCTTTCATGTTATTGCAGTTTATACAGGCACAGACTAAGTTCTCCCAGGTGTCCTTCCCCCCGAAAATTTTGGGGATGACGTGATCCACGGTCATGAGGCCGTGCGAGTCCCCGCAGTATTGACATCGATGTCCATCTCTCTTGACCACGTTCTTGCGGGTGAGAAGAATCCTCTTGTGAGGAACCTGAATATAGAAGCCGAGTCTCACCACGCTGGGGAGCGGAATCGACGCGGAGATCGAACGAATCATCTGCCCATCGCACCTTTCTATTATCTCAGCCTTGCCCAGATACACCAAAACCACTGCCCTTCTCGCGGTGCAAACCGAAAGGGGCTCGTAGTTTTGGTTAAGCACCAGAACGTTTCTGTTTAGCATGGCCCAAACTCGCGTGTGATCTAAAAGCGTTCTTAAATTCCCAATCTATTCAAATCGCTCCGTATGTCAACGGTTTTTTGATCTTGCCTCGTCAGACGACGCGGCTTGCGTGGCTTGCCGGCGATGGATCGAACGCGAGATTGAATCTCCGGAGAATTGGATTCAGTGAAACATAGACTAGATTGGAGCACAAGAGACCGTTTTCACATCGTGGTTCGAGCGTTCAGTCAGAGCAAGCCACTTTATGACCAACTCAATCATTCTCAGTTTCTTTGTTTTCAGGCGGCTGTCCGACTAAAGGCACGGTAAAGCCTTTTACCTATTTTGTTGTCACCCTTGGCCAGCGTGGAACCTGGCGAGTTTACTGGGGTCGCCGGAAATCAGGTCTTCTGACGACTGCTCTGATGTTACTGGTTTATCCCTATACCCAGGAAAAAACTAGTTGACAGGTGTCTTCCTTTGAGTTAATTGGAGGCGGGTAAACCAACGCACAAATATATAGCACGGGACTGAGCCACAAGAGAAAGGGTCAAGTAGTGCGCCAAGGGGTGTCGCGGTACTGAGACTTGCTGTCTCTCTTGCAGTGCTCCCTCTCCTGCGGGCAATACTGAAGGGATCGAATCAATATCTGGGGTGCGAGGCGGCCCAGTACTCGAGGTTGGCTCTTCGAGTATACCTGGGACCTGCCGAAGGAGCACTCTCTATGGCCGTTCTTCAGGAACGTCTGCAACATGCTGAGCGCAGACCGATCCCTGCATGCAACAAACGGTCTTCTGCCCACAAAGATTCATCGGTGTTGAGATGGGCAGAGAGCTTCCTGTTTGCAGGCTGTTCCGCTCTTTTGTTACTCATCGCCAAGACATTTCCTCACTACTGGTATTTCTCGTTCTTTGCGCTGACGCCTTTTCTTTATAGAATCATCACCAGTCCACCTCAAGAGTCTCCTCGAATGGGATTCCTGCTCGGCCTTTCCTTCTTCGGAGCTTATTTGGGCCACTCTCTGGTGGAAGCACCTTTAGTTCATCTTCCCACGCTGGTAGTCGGCACGTTTCTCTTCTCGCTGTTCGGATGGGCGGTCGGGTGGTTCCGTGAGCGCTGGGGATTCAGCGCCTCAATTGCGGCCTTACTTTGGGTGGGCTTGGAGATGGGACTGCTGAAATTCGGCTTTGCCGGCGGGATTCTTGTGGAACCCGGGTTTTCTGATCCTTTTCTGCATGGCTTGATCGGCCTGCTTGGATTTCTCGCGGTCTCAGCCCTCATAGTCGTCCTCGACTCTTTTCTGATTTTGGCAGTTCTCAAAACCCTCGAGATGGTTGAAAGGTGGAGGGAGGCGGTAGAGAGAGGGAACAGCAGACGGTATGCAGCTTCCGGCTCGAAATCGATGCGGGAGAAGACACACCTTGTGCCTGAGGGCCGAGCACCGCCTATGCAGAGGAATCTGCGTCTTTTACCTCTGAGAGGCGCAGTCGTCACTAAGGAAAACTGCAAGCCTATGGCTTACTCCGCCAGCGAAGTTTCAACTGAATGTCATATCTGGAATGGCGTTGGAGCCCGAGCTTTCATCCTCATGCTGGAGGGTAATTAGAATGAAGCGGAATGTCATAAGCATCATAGCTCTATCACTCTTGTTCCTTCTCGCGAACGTAAGTCTAGCTTACGGTACGACCCACGACGTCCAGTTGGGTCCGGAACCGTGTCCCCCTAATATCCCCGATCCTCAACCTTCGCGCTTGCAGATAAGTACTGGAGACTTCGTTAGATTTCACACAAGTGCCTCATGCGACTTCTGGGTGAGGGGACAGGCACCGATCGGAGAATTCCGTTTAGGGATCCACGGTGATACTGAGAGGGTCGTGGGACCTTTCACTGGGAAGCTTACCACTTGGGATTACTGGGTCGTTGATGGTGCAGTGGGAGAGGATTCCACGGCCGGGATTATCTACATACCGACTGGGTCTCTCCTTACGCAACTGGGAACGATCATTCTGGTCCTGTTGATGGCAGTAAGCGCCGCCTGGATTCTTACAAAGAGAAAAAGGAGACCGGTGCCGGTTTAGAGGTGGTTTGCTGACAAACAGAGATAGCTGAGCCAAAACAGGAAAACCACGTTGGGGCAGGGGTTCAACCCCTGCCCCAACCAATATCCGCTTCATCTCCCTGTGCCTCTAATCCCGAACAGCATCGCGTCTTTTCCGGCAGGACGAAGTTGACCGTCTAGCGGATGTGGAAACCACTCCAATATCAATACCCCCCGGAGCGCTTCCCATGAGCGAAAACAACCCTCTTTCCCCTCACTGGCGGCCTCTCACACAAATCATCCTGGCAGTGGGATAAATGCCTTGCCATGAAGTTCTATAGAGTTTATATTTAGCAGTTACGTCAAACGGGTTGATGGAATTTCTCTCTGGCAGTTTGTTCCTATGATCAAGAAGGTAATCATCGAGAAAGCCGAAAGGCTGCAAAAGATTCCTCCCGGTTCATCCGTGGAGACCAGAAGAATCAAGCTGAGCCTAATGCGCAGAGGAGTGGATATTATTGACCTGGGGGACCTAAATCCCGACCCGTCGCTTAGGGATTTTTTCATCTTGCCCCTGGATAAGGGCGATATGTTCGTCCCTTGCGATTCCACGACCTGGCAGCAGCTAAAGCGAGAATCGGGTAAGTGGTTACAACAGAAATACGATGTGAGAGTCCGGGCTGACACCGAGGTTCTGCCCTTTTTTGGCGAGAAAAGGGTACTCCATCAACTGCTCTCGAGTCTGCTCAACCCCGGCGATCTGGTGGCCGTGCCCGATCCTTGCGATCCGACATACAGGACGGCTTCCATTCTGGCCGGGGCCGAGGTGGAGGTCTTTCCCCTGCTGGAAAGAAACGATTATCTTCCCAATCTCACTGCACTGCCCTCCTCCGGCCGGGGAGCAAAGTTACCCAAGATTCTTTTCTTAAACTACCCGCACGATCCGACTTCGGCCGTCACCGACTCGGGCTTTTATCGCGAGGTGGTGGAGTGGGCCGGGAAAAAGAACGTGCTGGTGATAAACGACGTTTCAGGAAACGAGATATGTTATGACGATCATACGCCGGTTTCGCTGTTACAAGCTAAGGGCGCCAGGAAATTGGCATTGGAGAAATTCTCCTTTTTCGCGCTGACCGGCATTCAGTTCGGGTTCCTGGCGGGAGACAGGGGCCTCATCGCTCAAACGGAATCGCTGCAGCAGGCTCTCGGTGATTTCCCGTCAAAGGCTCTGGTGCTTCAAGCGCTGGAGCTGTTGCGAAGATACCCGGAAATATCACACAGAAACAACCTGGAGTTCAGCCTGAGAAAGGCTACTTTGCTCAAAGAGCTCTTTAAGCTCAATTGGAGGGCCCGAAAGCCCAAAGCCGGGCCCTTTATCTGGGCTAAGGTCCCGGCCAGATATTCTTCCGTCGGGTTCTCCCGCATGCTTCTCAGGAAAGCCGGGGTGATCGTCTCTCCGGGATTCGGATTCGGCGAGCACGGGGAGGGATATGTTCGGATAGCGTTGAACCCGCCGGCAGAACAACTACACCAAGCCACGGATAGGCTGCTTTTACACTCCCATATCTGGCAAAGGAGATACCGGCCGAAATCCTGATGTCCCGTAACCGAACCAAAGTTGATCTTCGGACAAGTCGTATGGTAAGCATGGCCGTCCGGCAACAGATCAGACCGGCACCATAATCGAAACGTGTTTCTTGGTAATCGACCAGAAGGGCTGCGGATCAAGCGGTGCTGACTGCATAAACTTGAGCACATGGGCATTATTAGATTACATAACATGACCTTTTACGGTTACCACGGCATTTCTGCTGCGGAAAGACAGACCGGAAGAAGGTTCGAGGTGGACGTCGAGCTGGTGGTGGATATGGATCGGCCGGCCAAAACCGATCGACTCAAGGACACGGTCAATTACACCCAGGTGTATCGGACCGTGGAAGAGCTGGTGGAGCAAAACAGCTTCGCCCTTCTCGAAACCATAGCGGTCAGATTGGCCAACCAGATACTGGCCAAGTTCAAGACCCAGGAGGTCACCGTGAGGGTCAGAAAGAAGATCCCTCCGGTGCCGGGAAATTTGGACCACATTGAAGTGGAGGTCAGGCGAAGAAGGGATAAGCCACAGTCCGGAAGTTCGCGAAAAACGGCCGCTCGCAGGTGATTCCGTCTTCCGCGGAGCATTCGTCGTCAGATGCCGATTGGGGAGCCGAGGTGTGACGTGTCGACCGCATACATCAGCTTGGGATCCAATCTGGGGAACCGAATCGGCTCTCTCAAGGAAGCGCTCGACAGGCTGGGCGGATCGGAAGAGGTCATCATCGTCAAACGATCACCGGTTTACGAGACGCAGCCGGTGGGACCACAAGACCAGCGCTGGTTTCTCAACCTGGTGATTGGGGTCCAAACGACGCTCGACCCCGAATCGCTGCTCGATCGGCTCTTGGCCGTCGAGGATCAGATGGGAAGAAAAAGGGATGAGCATTGGGGCCCGCGAAACATCGACTTAGACATCCTGCTTTATGACGATCGCATCGTGAACACAAACCGGCTCATCATTCCTCATCCCCGCTTGCACCAGAGAAGATTCGTCCTGGTTCCTCTGTCCGAGATCGCCTCCCAAGCAAGCCATCCTATTCTGAAGAAGACGATAAGAGAGCTTCTGGATGGCTGCCGGGATGCTCATGTTGTGCGGTTCTATCAGGAAAAAATCTGAATTTCTTTTGCAGGCTATGGTCTTCGCGCGTATATTGAACCAACACAGCAAACCATCCTTCTGAGTCGAGGAATTTTCGGCATGGGTGAAATTAACTACATCAACATCGAAGGTCCCCTGGGGGCGGGCACCACCAGCCTAGCAAAGATACTGGCGGACAGGTTGAACGCCAGGCTGATTCTGGAGGAGACCGAACAGAATCCTTTTCTCGCAGACTTCTACAAAGATAGAAGAAGATACGCCTTCCAAACCCAGCTGTTCTTTTTGCTTTCCCGGCACAAGCAGCAACAGGAGCTTTTCACCACCGACCTGTTTCACAAAAGGGTGATAACCGACTATTTCTTCGACAAGGACCGGATATTCGCCTCGGTTACCTTGGACGAGAGGGAACTCTATTTATATGAGCGGGTCTTGTCGGTTCTGGAAAGGGACGTCCCCAAGCCGGATCTGGTGCTGTACCTGCAAGCCTCATCGGAAGTCCTGCTCAAGAGAATCAGAGAGCGCAACCGGTCATATGAAAAGAACATCGATCTGGGTTACATTCGCGAGTTAAACGAGGCTTACAATTACTATTTCTTTCACTACACCAGAACCCCGCTCTTGGTGGTAAACACCGACCGCATAGATTTCGTCAATCACGAAGAGGACTTAAGAGATATTCTGAATCTCTTGTCCTCTCCCCTCTCCGGAACCAAGTACTACGTTCCACTGGGAGAAGTATAAGCGGCATCTCAACCTCCGATTACAGGAAAGGCGCTTATCGTGGCTCAGGAGAAGATCACGGTCAGAAGTTTTGCCAGGCTGAAGCAAAAAAAAGAAAAGATCGCCGTGCTCACGGCGTACGATTTTCACACGGCCCGCATCTTGGATGAGATCGGACTGGATGCCGTATTGGTGGGCGATTCCGCCAGCATGGTCTTCTATGGCTCGCCCAACACCCTTCCCATCACCATGGATCAGATGGTCTATCACACCAAGGCCGTCTCCTCCGCAGTGAAAAGATCACTTGTCATCGCCGACATGCCGTTTCTTTCCTATCAAACCAGTGTACAGGAAGCCATAGCCAATGCGGGAAGGTTCCTGAAGGAGGGCGGGGCGGACGCTGTGAAGCTGGAGGGCGGGTTGGAAATGGCGGAGACCGCAGCCAAGGTGATCCAGATGGGCATTCCGGTGATGGGACATATCGGCCTTACGCCCCAGTCCATCAACCGGTTTGGGGGCTATACGGTTCGGGGAAAATCCGCAGAGGAAAGAGAATATCTTGTAAAAAGCGCCAAAGAGCTGGAGCGGGCCGGATGTTTCTCCGTTCTGATCGAGTCGGTACCCAAGGAGTTGGCTGTGGAGATCACCGGCTTTCTGCAGGTTCCCACCATTGGAATCGGGGCAGGCAGCGGGTGCGATGGACAGGTGCTGGTGATAAACGACATCCTGGGTCTGTTCGAGGATTTCAAACCCAAGTTCGTGAGAAGATACGCAAATTTGGCAAATGAGACAAGAAGAGCCTGCAGGGACTTCATGGAGGACGTCAAGTCGGGCAGGTTTCCGTCGGACGAAGAGAGCTATTAAGCCGAATTCGGAACCGGAAGAGATCGCCATTCATGCAGGTAATCAGATCGCCCAAGAAGATGCAGGAGATCTGTGCGGGACTTAAGCGCAGAGGGAAAACCATAGGCTTGGTCCCCACCATGGGCTATCTGCACCAAGGACATCTGAGCCTCGTCCGCATCGCCAAGAAGAAAGCCGAGGTAGTGGCAGTGAGCATATTCGTCAATCCCACCCAATTCGGACCAAAGGAAGACTTCGCCAAATATCCCAGAGACTTCAAAAGGGACAGGCTTCTGCTTAAACAGGAGGGCTGCGATTTGGTTTTCATCCCCAGCGTAAGGGATATGTATCCGGAGGGCTATCTCACTTACGTGGACGTGCGCGAGATCACGGGCAGACTGGAAGGTGCCTCAAGGCCCGGACATTTCTGCGGAGTGACCACCGTGGTGGCCAAACTGTTTAATGTCGTTCAGCCGGACGTGGCCGTGTTCGGACAAAAGGATGCCCAGCAGGCAGTGGTTTTGAAAAAGATGGTGGACGATCTGAATTATGGCATTCGCATGATAATCGCTCCCACGGTTCGGGAGAAGGACGGGCTTGCTTTAAGCTCCAGGAATACCTATCTCTCTCCCCAGGAGCGGAAACAGGCAGTGGTGCTTTACCGGTCGTTGTGGGAGGCAAGAAGGTTGATCCGAGCCGGAGAGAAAAACGTCCGACGGATCATGGCGCATATACGAGACATCATCAGTAGGCAATCCTCTGCCCGACCGGAATACGTCGCCGTAACCGACGCTCGAACCCTGGCGCCTCTAAGGAAACTGCAAGGTGAGGTCTTGATCTCGCTTGCCGTGTGGTTCGGAAAGACCCGGCTTATAGACAACATCAAAATAAAGGTGAGATGAAAGACGCTTGGCAATAGCCGTCAAACATCTTTGGTCGGATGAATTCAAAGAGCGAAGACGACACAACGTACAATCGTTGATAAGGATAGTACAAGAGAATGCGAATCGATGCGGCGCCGGCATGATTGGCAAGAGAAGAGATGGCGGTCGGTCTTTCGCATGAGATGGGAACACACGCTATGTTGGTCACTATCTGCAAATCCAAGATACACCGGGTACGGGTCACGGAAGCCGACTTGGACTACGAAGGGAGTATCACTATCGACCGGCGGCTTCTTGAGGCTGCCGATATGCTTCCCCACGAAAAGGTCCAGGTGGTCAACTTAAATAACGGCGCCCGATTCGAGACCTACGTGCTGGTGGGAGAGAAAGATTCCGGAACCATCTGCTTAAACGGGCCGGCGGCCAGACTGGGGCAGGTGGGGGATCTGCTCATCGTCATCTCCTATTGCCACCTGGAAGTGGCCGAGGCAAAAAAATACGAGCCGAGGATAGTACACGTCGACAAGGATAATAGAATCGTAGAAGAAGCGTAACCCTTGATCTTCGAATTGCATCCACCAACCTCCCGGGCTCAAAGCCTGAATTTCCCAAAGGGGCAATGATAAATTCAAATCCACCGGTGGCTATCGTGTTGGCGGCGGGCAAGGGCAAGAGGATGAAGTCCCGGCTGCCCAAGGTGCTTCACCAACTGGCGGGAAAGCCCATGGTGGAGTATGTGGTGGATGCCGCCAGGGCGGCGGGCGTCGTTAAGATTATTCTGGTGATCGGGCATAAATGGGAGCGGATGTATGATTACCTGAAGAGCCTGAAGGTCGAGTTCGTGGTGCAGGAGGAGCAACTGGGAACCGGACATGCGGTGCTGCAGGCCAAAGAGCTGCTCTCGGATTTCGAGGGTGATGTGTTCATTCTCTGCGGGGACGTGCCGGCGCTTAAACCTGCGACTCTGAGGAATCTATTGGAGGAACACCGAGCACACCGGGCCGCCGCTACCGTGTTGACCGCCGTTCCAAAAGATCCGTCAGGATACGGCAGAATCATCCGGGATGATAAGGGAGGGGTGCAGGGAATAGTGGAGGACAAAGACGCTTCTGCCGATCAAAAGAACATAGGGGAGATCAACACCGGCACCTTTTGTTTTGACAAGGCCGACTTGTTCTCGGTCCTGGAGCTGGTGAACAACGATAATGAACAGGGGGAGTACTACTTAACCGATACGCTTAAGCTTCTGTTGGATCGGGGGCTTCCGGTGCGGGCAGTGGTGGTCGCCGATCCCCGGGAGACGCTGGGGGTGAATTCGCCGGACGAGCTTGAGGCCATGGAGGAGTTTCTCAGACACGGGTAAAGTCTCCAAACGATGTTTCCGGATAGGGCGTATCATTGGCTGGCGGGAACACCCTGGGCACCATGGGGTTATTCAGAATGTTCTCCTAAGGAAATCGTTATCGAGACGTGTTGGAGGTTCCTCGGTGTAATTGCATCCGCGGAGATTGAAGGGCAAGCATCATCGACCTGCTATCGTATTGCGATTATGGTTTATTTCCAGAGGCTTTGCAGAAAGTGGTTGACAGTTCAAAACCCGGGTTCTATATTTCGCTGTAAGCCGTCCTTTGGCAGGAGGCTCCGATGAAAAAGATGGGTAAATTCGTCTGGCTTTCGATTGCACTAACGCTGGTCATGGTTCCTTTGGCTTCAGTTCGATTGTTGGCATCCGAGGTCCAGTCGGGGCAGAATGATCTTCTGGGAGTAAAATCCAACGTCAAGGGTTTCAGCCTGTTGGATCCCCAGCGGTTGAAGTTGCACCAGAGTTACACCTTCTCCTATTTCTCCAATTCCAGGTCCAGCGGAAGCCTGGGAATTTACACCACCACCTTGGACTATCAGCTCTCCGAGCCTCTGAGCCTGACTTTGAGTTTAAATTACCTGCACCAGCCCCTCTCGGTTTTCGGACGCACCAACGCGGGAATAAAAAGCGAGGTTTTGCCCAACTTTCAATTGCGCTATAGGCCGAGCAACAGTTTCTTCTTGTCGATAGATGTGGTGACCCTGCCTTCCGCCTATGGCTGGGGATATGATGGGTATTGGTGGGACCGCCACCGGTGAAGTGTTGGTTTTCCGTATGTGCCCGACGATTCCAAAACATTTAATCCCGAAAGCATTAACTAATTCCTGATTTAACCCAAGCCGTTTCGCTTTCTTATCGACCATCGTTGCATTCGGTCAGCGAATGTCCAAAATCACAAAAAGACGAAAGAAATACAGATACTACCGCCGAAGGAGACTAAAGAAACCCGGGCCGTGGAAATACTTGGTTTCCAAATTGGTTTCCCTCTCCATTCTGCTGTTGACGGTTGTCTTGGTAGTGTACGGCCTCTCCCTTTTCACCAAGCTGCGTCGACCCCCGATTCAGCGACAGGAGGAGCTGGTCTTTAGCCGAACGCAGATATTGAACGCCTCCCACAGAGAGGAAGCGGTTAAGCAGGTAACCGAAAGGCTGAACCGAATGAGGGCCGACAACGTCGCCCATCAGATCGTGGAAGTCGAAGAGCTGGAGGCTTTCTTAAGCGGTGAAAGCATGATTCTGGATCGTTCGACGGATGCGGGGGGAAAAACTCCTTCCCGGCTGGCCCTGCTCACAGCCCAGGCTTTGGGTATCCCGGCCCGAAACGTGGTGCGCAAACAGCTGAAGGATAATTACCAGGGGATTTCGCTGACCATCGTAATAGGCAACGATTGGCAGGTTCTCTCCGCAGGCATCTGAGCGGATCACGCGCAGACCCAAATGAAGAGAAGGCAAGAAAACAGGAGGAATAAGACCGTTTGAGCATGACACCCAGGAGATTGGCTCGTTTGGCAGGTGAACTGGCTTTAGAGAAAAAAGCCTTCGACGTCAAGATATTGGATTTGCGCAAACTTTCTTCGGTGTGCGATTTCTTCGTTGTCTGTTCGGCCAGCGTCGAACTTCATGCCCGGGCGGTGGCGGATTGGATAACGGAGAACTTAGAGCAAAAGCAGATACGCTTCTGGCACCATGAGGGTTATCAGGCCTCCCGATGGATCCTTTTGGATTATGTAGACGTCGTGGTGCACATTTTCATTCCCGAGGTTCGGGAGTTCTACGGCCTGGAGAAATTGTGGGGCGATGCCAAAATGGAGGAACTCTCCCAGGATAAGACTCAAAGCCAAACCGAGAAAAAAAGAAAGTAGGGCTTAAGCGGGCTCCGACATTTGTGTCTTGATCCTAAGGAGAAAGGGCGGGACGCGGTCTTGGAGTCTCTGAGGGATTAGCTCCAACCGCCGGTCCGTCCACCAGACAGTCTAAGCTTTTTAAGGAACAAAAACCATTCGAGTAGAAGTTGACGGCGGGAAACAATTCGAATTCGGAAAGGAGGAATTCACAGAGTCCACACAAGAAGCATCGACTTTACCTAAGAAACTCAGATCGTTGACCTCGAGGGGTTACCGCACTAGCTACAGGGATCGAAATCGATCCGTGCCTTGCCGAGCGATTTACTTAGTACAGCCAAACCGATCTTCGCCGCCAGGGGGTTTAGGCTTCCGATTCGTAACCAGCGAATCATGCAACGCAAAAGAGAAAGGTTCGGGTAGCGGTCGATTAGAGCCAACCTGATTGACTCTCGTTGTTTGCGGAGTGAGAGTGGCTCCTAAAGAGAGGCCATGAGGATACACGGAAAACGAACCAGCAACTTAAGCACTCAGCATTAAACCAGAGGAAAGGAAAAATGAACATTGTAGAACTCCAGAGCAGGACGGTTGCCGAACTTCAGGATCTGGCCGAGGAGCTGGGAATACCCAACATCTCCGGATTGAGAAAGCAGGAGATGATCTTCAAGATCCTGGAAGCCAAGACGGAAAAAGACGGGTTCATCTTCGCGGAGGGGGTCCTGGAGATATTGGACGAGGGTTACGGCTTCCTCCGTTCGCCCGACTACAACTATCTCCCCGGCCCGGACGACATTTACGTCTCCCCTTCTCAGATAAAGCGCTTCGATTTGAAGACCGGGGATACCATCTCGGGCCAGGTTCGGCCTCCCAAGGAGAACGAGAAGTACTTCGCCTTGCTGAAGATAGAAGCGGTAAATCTCGAGAATCCGGAGATAGCCAAACACAAAGTGTTCTTCGACAACCTGACCCCGCTTTATCCCGAGAAGAAGCTTAAGCTGGAGACTTCTGCTGAGGAGGTCTCCACCCGGGTCATGGATCTGATGACTCCCATCGGCAGGGGGCAGCGCGGTTTGATCGTCTCCCCTCCCAAGGCCGGCAAAACCATGTTGCTGCAAAAGATCGCCAACAGCATAACCAGCAACCATCCCGACGTCAAGCTGATCGTGCTTTTGATCGACGAGAGGCCGGAGGAGGTTACCGACATGAAACGGTCGGTCAAGGGAGAGGTGATCAGCTCCACCTTCGACGAGCCGGCCGATCGCCACGTGCAGGTGGCGGATATGGTGCTGGAGAAGTCCAAAAGGCTGGTGGAGCACGGACAGCACGTGGTGATTCTGTTGGATTCCATCACCCGTCTGGCCAGGGCCAACAACGCGGTGGTGCCTCACAGCGGCAAGATCCTCTCGGGAGGAGTGGACTCCAACGCCCTGCAGAAGCCCAAGAGGTTCTTCGGAGCAGCCCGAAACATAGAGGAGGGAGGGAGCTTGACCATCATCGGCACCGCTCTGGTGGAGACCGGAAGCCGGATGGATGAGGTGATCTTCGAGGAGTTTAAGGGAACCGGCAACATGGAGATGGTTTTGGACCGAAGGCTCTCCGACCGGCGCATCTTTCCGGCCATGGACATCAACCGTTCCAGCACCAGGAAGGAAGAGCTGTTGATTACCCCGGAGGATCTGAACAAAATCTGGATCTTAAGGAAATTCCTCAACGAGATGAACTCCGTGGAGGCTATGGAGTTCCTGCTGGATCGCATAAGAAAGACCAAGAACAATTCCAAATTCCTGGAGTCCATGAAGGACTAACCGTTCCTTTCTTCTTTCCCTGCGGAGCTCTCGCGGTTGCGGCATCTCGTGATTCCCTGAGTGCCTTGCGAAACATTCCAACGCACGCAGACCATATCCTTCTACCTGCCGGGTTCGGCTTGGTTTGATCCTGAAAGGATTCGGCTCGAAATCCGGGCTGACCAAGAAACGTCCGGCTGGACCTGCGGATGTCTCCGTCCGGACTTGCAGGTTTGCCGGAAGTCCACCTTCAATGTGCGCAAGCCGGACCGCGCCCATCCTTGCCGCCCGTCAGAAACCCTATTGACAAATCCGGAAATTATAGTAGCTTTACCACTGGAAGAGGTTACACAAACCAGTTCCCACTGACAGATTTTAAGACAACCACATGGAGTCAACTTAACTTCTCTCCAGGAGGTAAAACTCATGCTTAAAGGAGAGCGAAGGATTTTTGTCCTTGTTTTGTCGGTCTGCCTGCTCCTGGTGGCCGAAGCGGCGTCGGGAGCAGCCATCAACAAGGATCATGACTGGCAGATCATCCAAAACCGGCTGGCCGAATTTGAGCCTGCCGAGTCGGCAGTTGGGCCGGTGGTGAAAGACGGTCCCAAAGCTGGTGGAGACTTAATCTGGTGGTTTCAGGGAATCGAAAACGTGGAATCCGTCTCGCCGTTTGTGGACGTGGACGGTGATGTGCTTCCGGACGTGCTGTTGGAAACCTACGATTCCGGCGCCCCGGCGGCAGATCACTTCTATTGCATCAAAGGGAACAGTCCCGGTTACGGCACGGTTCTTTGGTCCTGTCGGCCGGTGGGAGGACCGAGCAACAGCGGCGGCTACGGCGATCAGTGCGTGTCCTATACCAGCGATCTAAACGGTGACGGGCATGCCGATGCTTTACTGGGCACGGCCTGGGGAGGCCGGACCGCGTATGGCATAGACGGCGTGAACGGAGGCACCATCTGGTCCTATGACACCTACGTGTACACTCCCTCCGGGTGGGTTTACAGCATCTGCCCCATCCAGGATTTAAGCGGGGATGGTGTACCGGAGGTGGTCTTCGGGTGCGGCTCGGACGCCAACGCCGCTTACTGCGTCGACGGCACCAACGGCTCCTTGATCTGGAAATTCCAGGCCAACGATGCGGTCTTTTCGGTGGCTGAGATCAGAGACGTGAATGGAGACGGGAAGAATGACGCTCTGGTGGGAACCGGCGATCCGGATGAGGATCGGCTGGTTTGCGTCTCCGGCGCCAGCTCGGGAAGCGCCACTTTAAGATGGCAAATCCACCTGGGGAACTCGGTGCATACCGTGGCAGCCATAGAGGATGTCAACGGAGACGGAAAGCAAGACGCCTTGGCCGGCGTATGGGACGGAAGAGTGTATTGTCGAAGCGGCGTGGGTGGAGCCCATATCTGGAGCTACTACGTGGGCGATTACATCATGCGGGTGGTCCCCATTGCCGACATCGATGACGACGGTATTCAGGACGTTCTCGTGGGATCCTGGGCTAATGCCATAATCTGTCTCTCCGGAGTGGATGGGTCCTTAATCTGCCGGTACACCGTGGGAACTCTTAACGGAGGGGACGTGTGGAGCGTGGATGCCATGGGTGACGTGAACGGTGACGGCTATCCTGAGGCTTTGGGAGGATCGTTCGACTACAATGTGTATTGCGTTGACTTGAGACAGTGCGACACCCTCTGGACATACTACACCGGAAACCGCCTGTATACGGTCAGAGGTTTGCCGGATGTGAATGGCGACAATACCCCCGACGCCCTGGCCGGAACCCAGATGCTCAGCTCGTCCGGAGGAAAAGCTTACTGCATCTCCGGTGGTGCTCCGCTGGACACCCTGCCGAACATCGTCAGCACCTGGCCCACGCAGAACCAATTGAACGTCCCCATCGACGCCGACATTTCGGTGACCTTCGATGTGCCCATGGATGAAACCACCATCAACAGCTCCACCTTGGTGGTCAACTCATGGTCCACCGGGCTTCATCAGGGAATCATCACCTACGATGGCGGAACCAAAACGGCCACCCTGAATCCTTCGGTGGATTTCGATGAAGGGGAATTGGTAACCGTGGTACTCACCACGGGGATAGAATCGTTCTGGGGTACTCCGTTGGAGAACAGCTACGTCTGGTCCTTCACTACCGAGGTCAGCGACGAAAGCCCCGGAACTTTCAGGCTGGATTCATCCTACACGGCGGGCGATAGCCCTTGGTCCATCTTCGCAGCCGACTTAAATGGCGACGGCGACGTGGACTTGGCCACCGCCAACGCCTACTCGGATAACATCTCAGTTCTATTGAACGCGGGGGACGGCACTTTTGCGGCTCACGTGACTTATCCGGTGGGCGACGAGCCCTGGTCGATCTTTGGAGGCGATCTTGACGGTGATGGAGACATAGACTTAGTGAGCGGCAGCATGGCCAACAACACGGTTTCGGTTTTGCTCAACAATGGAGACGGCACCTTTGCTCCCCAATCAACCTGCTTAGTCGGCACCAGCCCTATCTGCGAATTTGCCGGCGATCTCGACGGCGATGGCGACCTGGACCTGGCAACGGCAAACGTATATTCCGACGACATCTCGGTCCTGTTGAACAACGGGGACGGAACCTTTGCCGCGCAATCCCTCTATTCCGCCGGTGCGGGAAGCATGCCCGCATACGTCTTCGCGGCCGATCTTGACGGTGACGGGGATCTGGACCTGCAGACTTCCAACTACGGCACCTACGACGTTACGGTTTTGATGAACGACGGGCACGGCGCCTTCACCTTGTCGGCGCTCTATCCGGTAGGCGATCTTCCCTTGTCGGTTTTAGCCGCCGATCTGGATGCGGACGGTGACTTGGACTTGGAGACGGCCAATTGCTACTCCTACAATGTCTCGGTCCTCTTGAACAACGGCGACGGCACCTTTGGCGCCCAGTCGGTCTATCCTGCTGGCACCAACCCGTGGTCGAGCTTCGCCGTGGACGTGGACGGTGACGGTGACCTGGACCTGGCCACATCAAACGAGTATTCCAACGACGTCTACATTCATCTGAACAACGGGGACGGTACGTTCGTCGTCGATTCGATCTATCCGGTCGGCGATTACCCTTACTCCGTTTCTGCCGCTGACTTTGACGGCGACGGCGATCTGGACTTAGCGACCGCCAATCACGGCACCGACGACGTTTCGGTTCTGCTCAACTGCCTGTGCACCGGCAACGCCAACGGAGACGAGATAACGGACGTGGCGGACGCGATTTATCTTCTGAACTACCTTTTCAAGGAGGGACCAGCCCCCAGTCCGTTGTTGACCGGCAACGTGAACTGTGACGGTGTAGTGGACGTGGGAGATGCCATCTACCTTTTGAATTATCTGTTCAAGTCAGGTCCTCCGCCCAAATGCTGTTAGCCGGCGGCGGTCGGATTACATGGGGTTGACTTTTGCAGCCGCAGACTTTTGGTCTGCGCGCTTGAGCACAGGTTCCCCGGCGCGCTGCTACAAGGAGCATTGTCAACCGTACCACATTGATGACTTTGCATCTTTTGTCGTGTCTTGGTGAACGGCGGTATGAGGAAAGCGATAAACTATGAAAGCGGAGACATTGAAGTCTCCAATCACGGGAGGCGGAGGCCTCCCGCCATCTTTTCAGGAGAAGACAGCCCATGGACATGAGGATCAAAGACAAGTTCCTGCAGTCGTGGCGGAAATACTTCGACGATGCGGAGTTGCCCATTATCTTCTACTACACGGATGATGCAACGCCCGCAGAGGTGCTGAAGCCGCCCTCGGAACATAGATGTGTAATTTGCGATCTGGGGCGGGTCAGAAGCGGGGAGTCCCTCTGTTTCGGCCCCGATTCGCCCGGATGCGGAGGCGGAAAGAGATACTTCGGATTCACCCAGGAGCTTTCCCCCAACTTCGAATATTTCCTGTCTTGCGGAATACCGGGGAAGCTGGAGGGCGAGCGCTACAAGAAAACGCCCGAGCTGGTCAAGGAAGCGCTCAAAAGATCGCCCCAGTTCAAGGCCCCGGCGAATTTCATTGTCTTCAAACGGTGGGATTCTCTGGAGAAGTCCGATGATCCTCAGGTGGTGATATTCTTTTCCCCGCCGGACGTTCTCTCCGGACTTTTCACCTTGACTAACTACGACGAGGCCGATCCCGACGGGGTATTTGCGCCGTTCGGTGCCGGATGCAGTACCATCGTGCAGTATCCTTTCCTGGAGAGAAACTCCGAACGTCCCCGGGCGGTTCTGGGGATGTTCGACGTTTCGGCTCGACCCTGCGTCCCGCAAAACGTTCTGACCATTTCCGTGCCCATGGACAAGTTCGTCAGGATGATCGATAATATGGATGAGAGCTTTCTGATCACCGGTTCCTGGAACAAAGTGAACCGGAGAATAGGCCGCTCGGAGAAAAATAACTAATTCTCAGCCGGAGAAAAAAACAACTTGTGACAACTCCGCGCATACACAACTAAGAAATCAGCTTCCCTGTCTGGAGGTTCTATGACCAAATGGACGATGTTCTGCTTGACCTGCGGGCTCATTTTAGTCGGTATGAGCGGCCGGGTTTTTGCCGCCGATCTTTCACGGGCGGTGATTTTGGACGTGCCGGATTCCAAAATCGAATCGCAGTTCGGGAAACTGCCTCCTTTGCAGCTTACTCCGCAGGATTTGGCCGGCATGGCCTCCTATCGATTCGAGGGCGACACTCTTAAAGTACTTGCCATCTTGGTGGAATGGGACAATCGACCTCATACCTATTCCCGGGAGACCTTCGACAGCCTCCTTTTTTCCAGGAATGTATTTCCGGGGGGTTCTCTGGCAGACTACTACTATGAGGTATCCTACGGACAGCTATGCGTCACCGGGCAGGTTCTGGAGTGGTATAACGCCGGATGGTATTACGACGACTATTGGCTGGAGGATCTTTTTGCCGATCTGGACCCGGACATAGACTACTCTCAGTTCGATGGCGATCACAATGGCGACGTGGACGCCGCGGTCTTCATTCGCTCGGGCAACGGTGAGGAGGACTCGCAAGTCTCCTGGGATATCTGGTCTTATGCCATGGTTTACCCACCGGGTTCAGGCCCCGGACCATTCGACGGTATGTACATACCCAGATGGAATACCTCCCCGGAGACACGACCGCTGCGGAATCCGGATAACCCCACACAGTTTTCCGGAGTCGACACGCTCAATCGGATTCGGGTATTCGCCCATGAAATGGCCCATTGTATCGGATTGCCGGACCTGTATGACTATGATGACAAGCTGGTGACCTCCACCTACTACACGCCCGATGACGACAACGATCATCCCTATATGGATTGGTGTTTGATGGGATATTACGGCTACGGGCTGTTCTCCATCGGGACCGACATACCGGTTCATCTCTGCGGATGGTGCAAGAAGGAGATGGGATGGATCCAGCCGGTCGTGCTGACCGAGGGCACCTACCAGGATCTGGTGATACACAGCTTCGAGACGACCAACGACAGCTCCCTGTACCTGATTCCGATAGATCCGGCCCAAGGTGAGTATTTCCTCTTGGAATACCGCAACCGAGTCTCCCCGGCCCAGTATGACAAGGTGGATTCCGACTTCAGCTGCTATTTCTGGCCGGATTTGGCCTATGGCTGCGATCCCTTAGACCGGGGGCTTCTGGTGACCCACGTTCACGACTCGCTGGGCGCATACTACTGGCGGATAAACAGCGGCACGCCGGATCTCCCCCATTACACCGTGGCCGTGGAAGACGCAGGCTACAATCCCACACGGGACGTTTGGAGCAATCCGGAAGGGTTCGTCACCGACAGCGCCCAGTGGTGGTACCCGTACGAAACCAGGAAGGCAGCGGTGTTCTCAAGCGATGTATCAGGTCAGGAGACTTTTGGTCCCGAAACCTATCCCAGCAGCGACGGATACTACAGCCCCACCGGAATAGTGGTCACCGTCGATTCTATGCTAAGCGACAGGCTTTATGCCTACGTCTACATCCCGTCGTCGTTCTCACTTGGCGATGCAAACGGCGATGAGGTGGTAGACCTTGAGGACGTGATCTTTCTGCTGAACTACCTGTTCAAAAACGACGACCCTCCCGACCCGTTGGAGGCGGGCGATGCCAACTGCAATGGCACGGTCGAGCTGGGGGATGCCATCTTTCTCTTGAACTATCTTTTCAGAAACGGCCCACATCCGAGCTGTTAGCATATAGCCGTTGATGGAGCACAATTCGGCCCCAGCCTCGTTTGAGCTGGGGCTTTCTTCTATTCGAACAGGACCTTTTCGGTTTTGACCTTCCGATGACCATCCGGTCACATGATCGACATCCACCAAGCTCCGGGACAGATTTTCCTTGACCCCAGACCGTAGCGACGGATATATTTGCCTGAAGCCAAATCGAAAAGGAGGGAATGTGAACCAACGTGTCGGGCCTTTCAAGCAGCTAAGAAGACTTTTTCCCGTTCTGTGTCTTATCGTCTTTATTCTCCTCGGCTGGAATAGGAGTACTCTCGCAGCAAAGGACTACTACATTCAGAATGTAACCATACAAGCCCGACTAAACGCCGACGGCAGCATGGACATAAAGGAGACCAGGACCTATTTGTTCCGGGGACATTTCCACTGGGCTACCTACCATCTGCCCACCGACAGGACCGGCGGGGTGATCGATTTCACCGTGGGCGAGGAAGGCAGGGCGTATTCCCGGGGATACCAGGCAGTAGCGGGAACTTATCAATATGATGAAACCGCCGATGCAATTGACGCCAAGTGGTTCTTCGACGCTGAGGATGAAATCCGCGTTTTTGTTCTCTCCTACAGAATCCTGGACGTGGTGAAGCTCTATCAGGACGCTGCGGTCTTGTATCACAAGTTCGTAGGGACCGGTTGGGATAAAACATCCCAACAGGTAAACGTGACCGTTTATCCTCCCGAGGCGATTGACAAAAAAGACGTGAAAGCATGGGCTCACGGACCCTTGTGGGGCACAATCCGGATCACGGATGATGGGTCGCTCGTGGCTGAAGTACAGAGTCTGCCGGCAAAGACCTTTTGGGAGATCAGAGCCATATATCCGACAAGTCTCTTTCCGGGGATCATGGAGGTGATTCCCGAAAGGGTGGTTGAAAACATCCTGGCCGAGGAGAAAACCTGGGCAGATGAGGCCAATAAAAAGAGAGAGGAATGGACAAGAAAGCAAAAAGCCAGAAAGGTTCTTACCGGATACGGAAGTTGGGTGGTTCTGATATTAAGTGGATTCGGCCTCTGGAGGGTGATCCGGCTTTACAAACGATATGGAAGGAAACATAAGGTCTCCTTTCCCGACACCTTTTACTCCGAGCTTCCGTCGGACATCCCGCCTGCCCTGCTGAGTTATCTTCTGCATCGTGGACAGTTGGGCGGAGGAGCTTTGGTGGGCACTCTGCTCGACTTAGCCCGGCGTGGTTTCCTGAAGATCAAGGAGGACATGCAGACCAAGAGGGGAATCTTCGGGTCCTCCAAAAAGCGTCTGTATACACTACAATTCGCTCGTGACTTCCATTCGGAGAATAAGGAAAGCTTGAAGGATTTCGAGGAAAGTCTCCTGGCGTTTATTTTCGATGATCTGGCCGAAGGCAGGGACGAAATCGACTTTGCGACTTTGAAGAAGAGTCGCTCCAGATTCCTCAGTTGGTTCAGGCAATGGAAGAAAGAGGTGCAAGCGATGGGCAAAAACCAGGGCTACTGGGAGAAAGAGAGCCTGAAGGCCAGCAAAAAGGGAATGTTCGTGGGGCTGCTTTTTATCGTGGTGACGATCCTGTCGGTGATCTTAATCGGAGCATGGGCTATAGTGCCGGGCATCAGCGCTGTTGTCCTTATGATTATCTCTGGTTTCATCCCCAGACGGACCCCGGAGTACGAGTTGGAAGCGACAAAATGGAGGGGGTTGAGAAAGTATCTGAAAAAATATCATTTCAGAGATTCAGACAGCCGGTTCTTCTTGGAGAATATCGGCAGATTCTTGGCTTACGCGGTCGTTTTGGGATTGTCTGCTGAGGTGATCAAGAAGATGGCCGAGATGATACCAGAAGGCCAACAGAGCACCTATGTTCCCTGGTATGCGGCCAGCCATCCTCATGCCGATTTCTCGCCGGCCGGGTTTGGTGAAGCTCTCTCCTCACTCATGACTACAGCTACAACCACCATGAGTTCTGCCTCCGGAAGCGGCGGGGGTGCTTCGGGAGGAGGGGGCGGCGGAACCGGTGGCTCTGGCGGCGGAGCGGGTTGATTTCCCCAAGTCCGGGGGAGTATACGAAGAGGCTACCGCCCCGCTTTTTTCTTTTAATGAGATTGAATCATCGTAACTTCGTTTGCTCCGATTAAGAGAATCGCTGCCCACGCTGACGATTCGTCTTTACAAAATCGTCTGTAGGCTTATTTTGTGGTAAGAGAAAGGTTACTTCATTCAAGCCCATAGCGTCAAGTTGCGTCGGGATATTGTTATCCCGACGCGAAATCAAAGTTGAGAGTGCATCGGGACTACAAAGTCCCGATGCAACAGAGCCCCAGCCGTTTGGTGATCTTCCACGGAGGAAACATGAATAAGAAGTCGTTTTCATACCATATAGGCACTGTGTTTTTCTGTCTGGGCTTTTTCTTTATGGCTTCTTTAGCGAATGCTGAGCCCATCATCGCCGATCACAACTCCGTCGGAGAGTTCGAGAACATCCCCGATTCGCTCATCCAAGCCATCGGAAGCGACTATCTGATCTTCTACGGACACACTTCTCACGGCAGCCAGATCGTGACCGGGATAAGTCTGCTCTACGACGAGGATCCTTTCTACGACCCGCCGACATTCTACGAGTATGGGGACGACTTGGGAGGCACCGGAGACACATCCTGGGCACCTCCCACCAGGGCTTGGCTGAATTCGCATCCGGAGTATAACATGGTCATGTGGTCCTGGTGCGGCGGCTGTTCCGACAATACGGAGCAAGGTATAAACATATATCTTGATGCGATGAACGGGCTGGAGCAGGACTATCCCGGCGTCAGATTCATCTACATGACCGGTCACTTGGACGGCAGTGGCCCGGAAGGTAATCTTTACGCCAGGAATAATCAGATTCGGGACTACTGCCTGGCAAACGACAAAACCCTCTTCGACTTCGCGGATATTGAAAGCTACGATCCTGATGGCAATTATTACCCCGATGCCAGCGATGCCTGCGAATGGTGCTACGATTGGTGTGCGCTCTATCCTTGCCCCTCTTGCGGCTGCGCTCACTCTCACTGCTTCAACTGCTACCAGAAGGGAGAGGCCTGGTGGTGGATGATGGCCCGAATCTCCGGCTGGAATCCGGAGTTGGATTCTATTCCGGAAGTCGTGAGCACTTCACCGGCAAATAACCAAATGAATGTGCCGGTGAACACGAACATTACGGTTACTTTCAGCATCGAAATGGACCAAACCTCGATTAACGATACCACGTTTGTGGTGAGCGCGGAGTCCAGCGGGATTCATCCGGGAACGATAACCTACGACAGCCCGACCGAAACTGCAACCTTCGACCCGGACAGCAACTTCCATGAAAACGAGATGGTGAACGTGACGCTGACTGCGGAAATAGGATCATCCGAGGGGATTCCGTTGGACAGCAGTTACGCCTGGTCATTCACTACGAACATGGGAAGAGGGGACGTAAATGAAGACGGAATCGTGGATATATCGGACGCAATCTTTCTGCTGAACTACCTCTACCGGAACGGCCCGGCCCCTGATCCCCTTGAAATCGGAGACGTCAATTGCGATGACCTGGCAGATTTGGAGGACGCGCTCTATCTGATAAACTATCTCTTCAAAAACGGACCTTCGCCAGGTTGCTGATCGCCGATACAGGTCAGTGAGTTTGCTCGACTGGCTTGATTTTCCTCCTTGAGGTAGGGCGAGAGTTAGCAGCTCATCATCGCACATATGGAAGTTGTCCCTTCTCCCCTCTGGGGAGAAGGCTAGGATGAGGGGCAGGCACCAAACAGATAGGGCAACCGTTATGCAAGCTGTCGATCTCAAGTTGCGTCGGGATATTGTTATCCCGACGCGAAGTCAAAGTTTTCGAGAGTGCATCGGGACTACAAAGTCCCGATGCAACAAAGTGTTACCCATGTCCCCGAACACCTGTTACCCATCACTCCGGTCTGTACAAAGGTCAGGATGAGGGGCAAGAATCAGACAGAAGGGCACCCGCTATACAAGCTGTCGATCTTTATGCCTCCTTAACCGGGATGTAAATATACAAATCCAGTTTCCCCTGGTCCGGTCGGAAGTTGTCATCATAGAACTCGAACTCCGGACCCTGCGTTCGCTGGTAGCCGGACTGAGGCAGCCATTGGCGATAAATCTGCTGAAACGCCTCCTTGATGTTTTTCAGGTTGCAGGGAAAAACCGCATAGGTCTGCTCGGGCACCTGCCGGCTTTCCATTCCCTGGGGTATATTTGACGCTTCCTCCACCTCCACGGCGGCGAGATAATCAAACTCGCCGGTTTTCTCGTCATAGTTGTCCATAACTCCGAAGCCGTACCTATTGGCCCTTTGTTTGATTTCGCCCACCCTGGGCATGAACTTTTCCCACAACTGGGGTATCTCGTTTCTCTCGCTCTTGCCGCGGTACTTCATGCCCACGACCACAAATCCCGGTCTACGAGCTATTTTGGGCTCCATCTTGTCTTCCTTTTTCCTGGTCTTGCGATCTCGAGGAATCCTCCCATTCGGCATACAACTTCTCCAGCCTTTGGGACAGCTCCTCCTTTTCCTTGTTCAGCTCAAGGAGCTTCTGCCAATCCGTATAGATTTCCTCTGTGGCCAGGAGGTAGTCGATCTCCTCGATTTTCTGCTCTGCCTGGGTGATCTCTCTTTCTATCTCAAACGGATTCCTCTTCTTGGGTTTCCGCTGGGCCTTCCTCGCCCGGACTTTCTCCTTCTGCTGTCTGGAGACCTTTAGTCTCTTCTGCTCTTTCTCTTTCTGCTCTCTTTTCTTCTCCTCGTAGTAGGAGTAGCTTCCCAGATATTCTTTCAGCTTGCCGTCTTCAAAAGCATATATCCGATTGACCACTTTGTTGAGAAAATACCGGTCGTGTGAGACCACCAGAAGCGTGCCTGCGAATTCTGCCAAAGCCTGCTCCAGCACCTCCCTGGAGGCGATGTCCAGATGATTGGTCGGCTCATCCAGAATCAGGAAGTTGGGCTTGGAGAGAATAAGCTTGGCCAAAACCACCCGACTTTGCTCTCCACCGGAGAAACTTTTCACTTCCCTGAAGACGTCCTCTTCCCGAAACAGGAACCTGGCCAAAAAACTGCGCATCTCGCCAAGAAGCATGCGGGGGTTGACCTGCCATACCTCGTCCAGAACCGATTTTTCCAGGTTCAAACCGGAATGTTCCTGATCATAGTAACCCACGTCGACGTTGGAGCCGACCTTAACTTCGCCGGAGGTGGGGGGTTCATCCCCCAAGATGATTTTAAGAAACGTGGTCTTGCCGCAGCCATTGGGGCCGATCAACCCCACCCGGTCGTCCCTTTCGATGGCGAAGTTGGCATTCTCGAAGAGCTGGTTGCCGTCGAATCTCTTTCCCACGTTTTCGGCCCAGATCAGCGCCCGGGAAGTTCGTTGCGTGGGCGCAAACGAAAACTTCATCCTTCTGGTTCTGGTCTTGGGCTTCTCCAATCTCTCCAGCTTCTCCAGGGTTTTTCTGCGCGACTGCGCCTGCTTGGTTTTCTGTCCGGCGATGTTCTTGCGGATGAAGTCCTCGGTGCGAAATATCTGTTCCTGTTGGGCGTCGTATTCCTTAAGCGCCTTCTCCAGCCTTTGGGCTTTCTGTTCCACGTAGGAGGAGAAATTGCCCACGTACCTGGTTGTGCCGTGGTTTTCCAGCTCCACCACTTCCTGAATGACCCGGTTCAGAAAGTAGCGGTCGTGCGAGACGATAACCACCGTGCCCTCGAACTCCGAGAGGTATTGTTCCAGCCATTCAGTCCCTTCGATATCCAAATGGTTGGTGGGCTCGTCCAGAAGCAGCAGGTTGGGATCGGACAAAAGCACGGATGCCAAAGCGGCCCGGTTTTTCTCCCCCCCGCTCAGTATATTGATGGGCTTGTCAAAATCCTGCTTTCCGAATCCCAATCCCTGAAGAACCGTCTCGATTCTGTTCTCGTAATTGTAGCCGCCCTTGTTCTCGTATTCCAACTGCAACTTCCCGTAAGCATCCAAAAGCTTCTTGGGATCGGGTGCAGAAGACATCTCCTGTTCCAGCTTGCGCAAGTCGTCGTGCAGGCTCAGAAGCTCAGAAAAGGGCTTGAGCATCTCGTCGAACAGAGTCAAATCGTCTTCCAATTGATATTCCTGGCGCAAAAAGCCGATCTTCAGATGCTTGCTCCTGCTGACCTCTCCCTTATCCGGCTCCAGCTCGCCGGTGATGATTCCGAACAGCGTGGTTTTACCCGCGCCATTGGAACCCAAGAGCCCGATCTTTCTTCCTTCCTCGATCTGCCAGGTGATACCATTCAGCACCAAGTTGGCGCCGTAGGATTTTGAAATGTTTCTCAGGTTCAATAAGGTCATAAAGTGATCGTCTTGGTTGAACAGTTGGGAAAACAAAGACGCATGTTCATACGATAACATGCGCAGCCGGTTTCGTCAACATATTCCGGAATGTGATGGTCGAGCCGTTGCGCTTTATCGGCGATGAGGCTCACGACTTCAAGTGAAACGAGGGCAAAAGCGAGGTTACAGGTGAGAAGTCTTCAGGTTTTCTCTTCTATCGTCGTCTCCTTCCTTCTGCTTCTGGAGAGAATCATTTCCAAGGCTACCAGGCCGAACGCCACCCATAGGAAGGTCTTCCACAGTTCTTTCCCGTAGCGGGATTGTAGAATCGATTTTGCTAAGTCGTCCTGGGGCTCAAGGTAGGCAAAGGAAACCCCTTCAAGTCTCTTGTCAAGCTCGGAGATGTCGATCTTCGCGGGATCGGAATCTTGGGGGGCGACATTCACCGCAAAGCGATCTACTGTCTCCGGCTGATCGGCAGAGGAACCCAAAAACCTTATGCTGTATATCCCGGGAAGTTCTACGTCGCTTATGTTCAGAACCAGCTTTTCGCCCTGAAACGATGGATGCAGGGCGGTTCTCTTCATCTGGGGATCCACCACCTCGATTTCCTTTCCGGCCAGATCGGCTGGAAGCTCCCGGAAAACCTCCGAGCCTACCAAAATGTTCTCATTCAAACGAGTCAAATCGGAAGCAAGATACTCTACAGACCGATTGATCATGGGAACGAAGAAGGGATGGATTACCAGATCGCCCTGGGTTTCATCCACCGGCGCCGCTAAAAGCAGCATCTTTCCCTTGCCCAAACTCTTTTCCACCAGCGCCGGCTTGCCCAAATTGAAACGAATAAGGGTCTTGGTATCTTTCCCGCTCTCCGGCAGCTCGAAGATGCTGGAGAACTTAATGGCTGGAGCGTCTCCCCCTTCCACCTCGCGGTAGACCTGGAAAATGGGATGCTCCAAATCGATCTTCTCGAAGCTGAAGAAACCTCCCGAGTTCTTGGTGGCCGTCAGCGGACTTTTCAGGTCAAACCCGAACAACTCTCCGGCGACGTCCTTGGCGTAGAACTCCGGATCGACATTGTCTCCCAGTATGAAAAAGACTCCTCCTCCTTGCTGCACGAATCTCTTGAGGTTGGTCAACTGGACCTCGGATAAGCGGGACAGGTTGGAAAGGATCACCACCTGGTAGCGGTTGAAATCCACGCCCGGCAGGGAGCTTAAGTCCGCCCGGGTGACTTCCTTGCTGGCATCGCCGCTCTGCAAGGGATTGAGAGCCAAACTAAGATAGCGGGTGTCCCTGTCGCTCTGCCCAACCAACAGAACCCGGGTTTTCTCCGGAATCCGAAAGGCGAAATACCTCCGGTTGTCGATGAGCAGATCGTCGTCGGTCAATTCGAAAAATCCTGTGTGAATGCCCGCCTGCTCCACCGTGGGCGCAAACCTGACCGTGGTTTTGCCCTCCTTTTCCACGTCCACGTCAGTCTGGCTGACTCTCTTTCCGTCCAGATACAGGCCCACCAAGAGGCTCCTAGCGGGCTGGGAGTTGTGGTTGACCACCTGCGCGGATATCTGAAACGGCCTTCCCTTTTCAATCAACTGATTGCCGAAATCGATTTTTTCCAGAGATAAATTCTGCTTCTCCCCGGGCGCCACATCCACCACAAAGAGTTTGGCATTCTGAGCTTGGGAGCTGGCAAGGTTCGCGGACAGGTCAGACCAGCCGGCTTTATCCATATCGGTAATCAGGTACATCTCCCGGTTCAGATTCTTGGAATCTCCCAGGATATGGTAACCCAGATTGAGGGCAACTCCTACGTCTGTTATCTCCGCCGACAAGGCGGTCTCTTCCAGATGCTTGGTTAGATTCTTGAAATCGGACGTGGGCTGCTGTGTCACCGGTTCGGGCTTGGATGCGAACAGGATCAGGCTGGCTTCGTCGCCCTCCTCAAGCTGCGCCAATATCTGCTCTGCTTTTGCCTTGGCCAACTTGAATACCGGTCCGTCTTTGGTATCGTATCCCATGCTGTACGAGTTGTCCAGAAGAATCACCACCGAGGTCTTGGCATGTGCGCCCACTTTTGTGGCGAAACCTCCCTTTATGGCCGGCCTGGCAAAGGCGGCCACCACCAACAGGATGATCAGGGTCCGAATCACCAGAAGCAGGTACTCCACTATCTTCACCCTTCTCATCCTGGTCTTCTCCAAAGACCTAAGAAACAGAAGGGAGCTGAAAGGTATGGTCTTAACCTTCTGCCGGTTGAAGATGTGAATCAAAAGCGGCAGAAGAATGGCGGCACCCGCCGCCAGAAGTATGATGGGATTTAGAAAGCTGAACACTTTTCCCCGTCGGTCTACCTGTTTTGACGTCGACTAATGATTCGATCCGGCCGACTCTCAGCGCGGTAGAGACGCCAGAAGCTTCCGCGCTTCCTTTTTCTCCTCGTACCCGGCAGGCAAGGCTAAGACTTCCTCCAGATAGCGTTCGGCCATAGCCTGATCGTTTTTCTCCCGGTATGCCTGCGCCAGGGCCAGAGATATCCTGCTCTGATACAGCGGCCTCTCTTCCAGAAACTCGGCTATTTGATAGAAGTGGATGGCCGAGTCTACCTCGCCCACGTGAAAGAAACACTCGCCCAGCCTGTAATAGGGAATGGGCTTGCCGGTGAATTCGACAATGAAGCGCCTTCCGTAAAAGAGCGCGTCCTCGTAGTTCTTGTGGGCCTCTTTCTCCCGGCCCAGCTTCTGGTAGATCGTTCCCAGGTCCAGGTAGATTTCCAGCCTAAGCTGTGTGCCGGGATCCCGAAGCAATGCCTCGTTGAGCTGCTTCTCCGCCAGAAGGAGATCTCCGTTTAGTGTCTGCAGTTCGGCCAGCCTGATGCGCGGCTCCACGTAGGAGGAATCCAAATCTATGACTTTCCGGTAATAGGCCATGGCCCGGCTGTACTCGCCCTTAATCCGCTCGATGTTTCCCAGGGTATTCAAATATTCCAGGTTCAGGGTGTCGCGGCTTAGGACCTCCTGGTAGTATCTCTCCGCCATGTCGTAGTTGCCCTGAAGGTAGTAAACGTAAGCCAAGCTGCGGAGAATCCCCACCTGTCTGCCATATAGATTCAGCATGTCTTCATACAACTGAGTTGCCTCATCATAATGCAGGTTGGCCGTCTTGACCTGGGCGGCATAGTAGAAATCCGATATGCTGTCTCGGTATCCTTCCAGAAAGGAAAGCCACTCTTTCTCCAGCGTGCCCAGATCCTCCTGGTACACTTCCCGAAAATCACTCTCCAAGGTCAAGTCGGTGGACTTTTGATACAGGTTCTTGAATTTATCTTGGTTGTATGCGGTAACTAAGAATCTGGTGAAGGAGCTGGCTTCCCAGAAACCCACGTCCGTCGGCTGGTTTCTGTAATCCTTGGTGACCAGAAGCTTCCTTAAAGGTACCCATCTGCGGGAGGCGATCAGCTTCTGGGTGAAATGATGCGATAGGGAAAAATAGTTGCCGATGCCCTCCGCCAGCATGGGGGGCGCGTAACCCCAGAGCCGGTAGAAAAGAAGAAATCCCACGCCGGGGGAATCCAAGCTCCGCTCGGTGAGATTGTAAACGGCGTAGAGTTTGTTGCGCACCGGGTCCAGGCCGATGTCGAACCGATCGTCCCAGGTGATCTCGGGCACCCGGCAGGGAAGCAGGTAATACTCCATCCGATCCATGGCCGGCTGGGTGAATCCAAACACGTCACGAAACCGTCTGTATTCGGTCTCCCCTTCCCCTTTCAATCTGGACCAGTGCAGATCAGCCAGCGAGTTGAGAAGGTAGCGAAAGAAGAAATGAGAACTGGGAAGTTCATCCCATTCATCTGCCTCCTTGTTCCGGCTGTCTAAGTCGCATTCCGAATCCGGCACGTCCCTGATTTCGGAGGTGAGGTAAACCCGGAAGACCCGGTCTCCTTTTACCCGAACTTCGTCCAGCAAGAAAGTCTCGCCGTCTTTGACCAGAACTTCCTTGAATACGGTCTGGGGCTGAGGGGGTAAGGTGATCAGGCTCAAATCCAGCGTGGCATTTTCGCTGTCAATTATCTCCGGCGTCACAGTCAGGGTGAAATTGGCCAGAAAGGATGCTTTCTGTTTACCATCGGGGAACTGCACTTCTCTTTGATCGATGAGCTTGAAGCTGGTGGTGTCCGAGGAGATTCCCTCCTCCACCCTGATAGTTAGCACCACTCCCTGAGAGGCCCAGGCCTTTATCGGGCTGAATAAAAGTGCCGAAATTAAGAGGAGCAAATACACTTTCAATCTCATTAGTCCCTCTCCTCGACTTAGAAATTCCGTATGCCGGTAAGGCTTGACTCGCAGCGGCGACTGCCAGGGCGCCCCTTCAAAAGAGTACGTAAAACATGCAAATTCTGGATGTCCTTTTCATTGCCTCCCTCCTTGGGAGTCTCCAGAATCTTGGGCACGTGGTTCCATCGCTCATCTTTCATCAGCAAACGGAAGGCCTCAAGGCCGATTTCTCCCTGCCCGATGTGTTGATGCCGGTCTACATGGGAGGCCAACGGCTTCATGGAATCGTTTGCATGTATAGCCATAAGCCTTGACAGGCCAACGACTTTTTCAAATCCCACGAAGGTCGCATCGTACGCCCTTCTGGTTCTTATATCGTAGCCGGCAGCGAATATGTGGCAGGTATCCAAACACACCCCTAGTCTTTGGCTCTCCTCGGTCCCCTCGATGATCTGAGCCAGATGTTCGAAGCGATAACCTATGCTGGTTCCCTGCCCGGCAGTAGTCTCTAACAGGATTTTCACCTCGTATCCCCGGGTTCGGTCGTGGAGCCAGTCCAGCGAATCGATTACCCTTTGTATTCCTTGTCCTTCACCGCTACCCACGTGCGAACCGGGATGCATTACCAGGTATGGCAAACCCAACATCTCCGCTCGTTTCAACTCCACCAACATGGAATCCCGTGACATGCTATATACGTCCTTCTCAGGAGAAGCCAGGTTGATGAGATACCCGGTGTGACCCAATACGGGTGATATTCCCGTTTCCATTTGATGATCCAAGAATCTCCTCGCCTCCTTCGAGGTCAGCCCCTTGGCCTTCCACTGATTGTTGTTCTTTGTGAAAATCTGTATGGTTCTGCATCCCAACTCCTGCCCCCGTAGGAGAGCATTGGACAATCCTCCGGCGATGGACATGTGCGCGCCAATCAATGGATAATTTGCCATAGTCTGCTTTAGCCCGTTGGTTGTGCCAGAGGCTTTTCCGGTCCGATCAGACCCTATCCGCTTAATCCGTTGACCGGCCATCTACCACAGCCTCTGCCTTTTGCTTAAGTAGGAAAACAGGGCGTAATCGAAGGGAATCGAAGTGTCTAAAAGCACATAGTCGATCAGGCTCTCCCGGCACTGAAGCGTATACTTGGTCACCAGGGCCTTAAACCTCTCCTCGTATTCCTTCCTTATCTGCCAGGGAGAGGTCATCAACTCCTCATCCGTCTCTAAGTCCTTGAAGACCGCCAGCTCGGGGAAGGCAAAGGTGCGCTCCTTGGGATCCAGCACGTGAAACACGATCACCTCGTGCTTCTTGTGGCGAAAGTGCTTCAGCCCGTTTAGCACCTTGTCCGGATCGTCGAACAAATCGGATATCAAAATGATCAGACCGCGCCTTTTAATCCTCTCCGCCATTTCGTGCAGCGCCGAGCTGATGTTGGTGGTCAGAGATGGCTGCAGTTTGTCCAGTTCCTGCAGGATAACGTGCAAATGGCTTCGCAGGGCCGACTTGGGCGGGATGTATTTCTTTATCTTCTCATCGAAAAGAACCAAGCCCACCGAATCCCGCTGCTTGAGCATCAGGTAGGACAATGCCGCGGAGAGATAGCAGCCGTACTCCAGCTTGTTGGGACTCTGGGAGCCGTATCCCATGGAGCCTGAAGTGTCGATCAAAAGGTAAGCTTTGAGATTGGTTTCCTCCTCGAATTCCTTGATGAAGAACCGATCGGTCTTGGCGTATACTTTCCAATCCACGTTTTTCAAGGGATCGCCCGGCATATACTGCCGGTGCTCGGCAAATTCCACCGAAAAACCGTGATAGGGACTCTTGTGCAGTCCGGCGATGAACCCCTCCACCACCAGCCGGGCCCTCATCTCCATGCCGGACAGCTTGGACACGACGTCCGGCTTTAAGAATCTGCGATAGTCCTCTGGCATTGTCTTATCCTGTCTTTACTCGGATCATGCAAGCGTCAAACCCAGGCTTTACGTCCAGACCGTAAGATCACCTGAAACCGCTTGCCAGTCCGAGACCGAAGTTCGGCCCACGAAAGTCAAGGCGTCGGCTCTCTCTCCGCTATCTTCCGCTCAAGCGCCTGGGCCAAATCCGAATTGAGGCTCTTCAGAAAGGCCACTTCGGCTTCCGCCTTCTCCGGCTCACCCTGATACAGATAAGCCATGCCCAGGTTGTAATGCGCCTTCTTGTCCCAGTAGTTGAGCTCGATCACCTTCTTAAAATTCTCTATGGCCCGGTCAAAGTCTTTCATGCCCAGGTATACAGATCCTATATTGGTGTAAGCCTGGACGTAGTGGGGATCAACTTCCAGCGCCTTCCGGTATTCATCCAGAGCCTTATCCGCATTGCCTTGGGCCTGATACTGGAAGCCCTTCTTAAAATGCTTTTCCGCTTGCTTCTCCTTGTTGGCGCAACCGGAGACCAGACACAGGCCGAAGCAAAGGAGTAAACTTATCAGCAGGTATCCCCACCTCACGACGATCTTTTTGTCGTCGACCTTTGGTGCCGGTTCACACGGAGAGAATAACCGGATTCTGCGCATTCTGTTGTTTATACTCTCTTGAGCCTTCCATGACTCAGACAAAATCTCCACCTTTCGCAAAAAGGTGACCCATCGGACATTGGTCTATATGTTTTACTTGAATTGACCTTACAAGATTTGCCTCCACAGCTGCTCGTTAGTCGATTCGGCTGCGACCGGATTGGCTTCCGCCCCTTGACCCCTGTTCTAAGCATCCACCTCCCGATCAGGTCTTCTTGCTCTGAACCTGCTCGGCTTTCAGCGATAGGGACAAAAGGAAAGCTGTGCCGGCGACTAAGATGATGGTAGCCCCGGATGCCAGATTGAGGACGGCGGAAAGAAAAAGTCCGCAGAAGGTGAAGACCATTCCCAAAAGCACGGAGAGGATCATCATCTTCTTCAGATTATGCGTGAAGCGGGCGCTGATGGCGGCGGGGATGGTTAAAAGTGCAATCACCAGGATGATGCCCACGATTCTTATCAGCACCACCACGGTCAGCGCGATTAAGCCCAGAAGAAGGAAATACAGCTTGTTCACCGGAACCCCCGCCACCACGGCAAACTCCTCGTCGAAGGAGAAGGCCAGAAATTCCTTGTACAGAACTGACACCACCAGAATGATGATGGCCGCTAAGATCATCATGGCCACCACGTCGGTAAACGGTACGGTGAGGATGTTGCCGAAAAGATAGCTGAAAAGGTCGGGGGCATAACCCGGGCTTAAGCCCACGAAGACCACTCCCAAAGCCATGCCTATGGCCCACATGATGCCGATGGCGGTATCCTGCCTGAGGCTGGTCCACCTGCTCACCCCGCCTATGCTGAAAGCGGAAGCCAAAGAGAAGAAGACCGCTCCCCAGATGGGATTGATTCCCAACAGGTACCCCAACCCAATTCCGCCGAAGGATGCATGTGATATCCCCCCGCTGATGAAAACGATCCGGTTGACCACCACGTAGGGACCAATGATGCCGCACACCACGCTGGCCAATATTCCGGCGACCAAGGCATTTCGCATGAAATCGAACTGCAGAAGCTCGGTCACTGCTCGTCCTCGTGTGTCTTGAGAACCCGGTGGGGTACTCCGTGAGCGATCATCTCCACCGGGCATTGGTAGGTCTCCATCAACTCCTCCGGCGTAACCTCCCGGGAATTGTGATAGAACAGCTTCCGGTTGAGGCAGGCGATTTTGTCCACGTGCACCGATACCGCACCCACGTCGTGGGAGACCAGGATAATGGCCATCTTGTGTTTCAACTCGCCCAACAGCTCATAAAATCCCGTCTGCATGCGGGCATCCACGCTGGACGTAGGCTCGTCTAAAATCAACAGCCGGGGTTCGCTCACCAGTGCTCTGGCCAAGAGGACCCTCTGCTGTTGCCCTCGGGAGAGCTTCCCTATCTGCCGACGGCCCAGCTCCCACATTCCCACGGTCTTTAGGGCATTTTGGGTAATCTCCCTGTCTTTGGCGTCATATTTCCTGAAAAGCCCGGAGTGTCGGTATCGTCCCATCAGTACCACTTCCTCCACGCTCACCGGGAAATCGAAGTCAAAACGGCTATGCTGGGGAACGTATCCCACGAACTTCCTTGCTTTCTCCGGAGTAGTATCGAAAACCTTTATCTCTCCTGTCCGGGGATGTACCAAACCAAGGATAAGCTTGAGCAGCGTGGTCTTTCCTCCCCCGTTGGGTCCCATTATCCCCAGGAAGTCGTTCTGATAGACCGAGAGATTAACCCCCTCCAGAACCACCAGGCCCTCATAGGCCACCCAGACTTCATTCAACTTTACGATCTGCTCGGAATCCATAGGTTATCTCATGGCTTGAACCAACCGCCCTACCACAGTCCGCATGTCGGCCAGATAATGCTCCGGCAGGGGATCCAAAAGCTCCATGGAACCGCCGATCTCGTGAGCCACCACCTCGGCGCCTTTGGTCGAAAACTGCGGCGACACGAAAACGATCTTGTGACGCATGCCCTTGCTCTTATCGACTACCTCCTTGATGTTATCCGCCGTGGTCTCCTTGCCCTCCTCCTCTACTGCTATTTGTTCCAGATCGTAATCTCTGGCCAGATAGCCCCAGGCCGGATGATAGACGATGAACCTTCTGTCCGTCAAACCATTCAGTCGTTCTCTCGTGTTTCGGTCAAGCTCATCCAGCTGTTCCAGGAACTTGTTCTTGTTGGTAATGTAATAGTCCTGATTTTGGGGGTCCAAACTGACCAGACCGTCACAGATGTTGGTCACCATCTTCTTGGCGTTGGAAGGAGAAAGCCACACATGCGGGTCTTTTCCCATAAGCCGTATGCCCTGGGAGCTGTTTACCACCAACATGTCTTTGTTGATCTTCATCAGCTTGTCCATCCAGGCCAGCTCGAATTCCACATCAGTCCCCACCTCGACGAACATTCGGGCTTTGCTCACGGCAACCAACTGCGAGGGTTTGGGCTCATAGCTGTGGGGACTGGCACCCGGCGGAACCATTACCGTCACATTTACCTTGTCCCCTCCCGCCTGTTCCACAAAATCCGCCAAAGGAAGAATGCTTACCACCACTGCCAATCTGCTCACTTCCGCAGTCTTCTTTCCGCAAGACCACGTAAGTGAGAATGCGGCAATCGCAAGCAGGAAGATGACGATACGGGGTATCCGGTTTGCCAACCGTCTGATCATCTATAAGTTCTGATCCGATGAGTTCTGGGATTTCCCCTCTTTGAGCCGGCTGCGCCCGACAGCGCCCCACTTTTCCCGTTCGCGGAAGAGGACGGGACTCCATCGGTTTGCGGGAAGCAAGCGCTCAATCCTGCTTTACATCATTCAAGAGTCGTTCTATGATGTCCAGCGTCCCTACTCCGTCAGCCTCGGCATTAAAAGAGGTGACGATGCGGTGCCGGAGAACCGGCCGGGCAGCGGCCCGGACGTCTTCCACGGAGGGCGTGTATCTGCCGTCTAAGATGGCGCGCGTCTTGGCCCCCAAAATCATGTATTGAGAGGCGCGTGGTCCGGCACCCCAGTTGACCCAGTTCTTGATGTAAGACAGGGAGTTGTTCTCATTCGGCCTGGTAGCCCGGGCCAGCCTGACTGCATAGGCCACCACGTGATCCGATACCGGCACCCGACGGGCCAGCTTCTGAAGAGCAACTATCTCCTCCCCCCCCATGATCTTGCCCAGGTCCCAATCATAGGCGCTGGTGGTCGACTTGACTATGGTGCTCTCCTCTTCCTCGGAGGGATAGTCCACGTAGATGTTGAACATGAAACGATCCAACTGGGCTTCGGGAAGCGGATAGGTTCCCTCCAGCTCGATCGGATTCTGAGTGGCCAGAACGAAAAACGGCTCCGCCAGCTTGTAGGTTTCGCCTCCGGCGGTCACCTCGTGCTCCTGCATGGCCTGCAAGAGCGCGGCCTGGGTCTTGGGCGGCGTCCGGTTTATCTCGTCGGCCAGCACGATATTGGCAAAGACCGGGCCCTTGACGAACTTGAAGGTTCTCTCTCCAGTGGCACCGCCCTCCTGAATGATCTCCGTGCCGGTGATGTCCGAAGGCATCAAATCCGGCGTGAACTGGATGCGGTTGAATTTCAGATCCAGAATCCTGGATATGGTGGATATCATCAGGGTTTTGGCCAGTCCGGGAACCCCGATCAAAAGACAATGACCGTTGGACAAAAGTGCAATCAGGAGCTCGTCGATCACCCGCTCTTGTCCCACGATCACCTTCTTGATCTCGTTTTTGATTCTGTTGCGAGCTTCGTTGAGCTTCTCTACCGCTTGCAGATCCTGTTTCTCCGCCATGTTTTCCTCCTGAGTAGTCAATACTAATATACATTCGAAGCTTCAGGATAATTGAACCTTTTTTAAGAAATCGGGTGCGCGAATGCTCCCGCATGCGGCGAGTGTGGCAGGTCAAAATTTGCGACAGCTGGGGCACAGTAACTTGGCCGAATGAAACCCGGCAGTTCGTCTATTTCATCCATCGGGATGCCAACGGAAACGGGTCGATCAACCTGGAAGATGCGATTTGTCTTCTCAACTATCTATTCAGAAACGATGACCCTCCAGATCCTCTGGGAGCGGGGGATGCCAATTGTGATGGAATAGTCGAACTGGGTGACGCCATCTACCTGCTGAACTATCTGTTCAAGGGCGGAGACCCGCCCGAGTGTTAGCACGAACGTAGGGGCGAATCTTTAGATTCGCCCGCCATAAGTAAAGAAGAGAACCGATTGACTCTTTTTGCCCCTCTCTCCATATTTATGGAGAGGGGGACCACAGGGGAAGAGGTAATTGAAAAGGGCGGAGCTTAAGCTCCGCCCCTACATCTAAATCAATCCTTAAGGGTTCGGGCGGAGGTTACACGGACGTGCCCGTCTGGGAACCCCGCCCGAACGTTATTCTGCTATTTCTTCTTTTCCGGCTCCGGTATTTCCTCCTCTATACCCGCAAGTTTTCTGGCAAGCTCCGCCTTGTCCTCCAATTTCGCCTGGGCGCGTATCACCAGCTTGGCCCCGTCCGGCGAGCCTCCGCCGTGCATGCATCCGGGAACTCCCGGCCCGATGGTGAACCACTCCACCAGTCGAGCTGCTCTGGCACGAGCCTCAGCCGAGGATTTGGCTTTGAGATACTTCTTGACCAGATGCCCGTATTTCTCATCCTCGAAATCCACCCACGACGGCAAACAGCCGGTCTCGGCAATGCCGCCGGAGATATCCTGCGCCAGAACCGAGGTCTCATAGGGCAAAGTGGCCACGTGTACTTTGTTCACGTTGGAGAGCAAGGGGTCGGGCTGCCACACCCCGGAAGGATGTTTCCTTCCCAGAGTGGCTGCAGCTACTCCCATTCCGAAGGTGGTCTCGTTGTTGATCACCATCCTGGTCAGCTTGTCGGAGAATGGCTTGATCGAGAGTCCGTTGGATCTTGCCACCAGCATGGCCCCTCCCACCTTCACATCCCCCTGCCCTGCCACGCAGCCGCCGATGGCGGTCCGATAAGGCATGATGAAATTCAAAACCGCGCTTAAGCTGTATTTGAACTCGCCGCACATAAAAACCCGCTCGTTGGGCACGAACACATCCTCGAAGAAGAGATAAGCCTGGGTGATGCCGCCTTTCTTCACCGGAATATCGAAACCTTCCTCTTCCTCGCGGGTATCGGACGGACGGCGCGTCTCCACGATGTAAAGCCCTTTGGTGTCCCGCGGTATGACGAAGCTGATGGACCAGTCCTTATCCGGTTCTTTGTATCCGGAGCCGGGAAGGACGAAAATCTCGTTGGACGCGGCCACGCCGCAGATCATCACCTTGGCGCCTTTGACCACGATGCCATCCGGCCTTTTCTCCACCAAGTGCAGGTTCATGTCCGGGTCTTCCTGCTGGGAGGGCGTTTTGGTCCGGTCGCCTTTGGGATCGGTGAGGGCGCCGGAGATGGAGATGTCGTTCTTTTGCGCCTGGATCAACCATTTCTTCAGCCTCTCATGGTAGTCCGTTCCCAACTCCTGGTCCATATCGTAGGTGGTGGCCCACATGGCATTGATGCAGTTCCAGCCCACGCACCTTCCCCCGGTACAGGTGCCGGTTAAGTTGAACATCAATCGCTTCATCTTGCAGTTGGCCACCATATCCTCGGCACTCTGGATGACGGACAGATAGCGAGATATCTTCTCTCCGGTCAGGTGTGAGGTGGTGGTCATCAGGTCCTGAATCTTGGAATCATGTTGAGCCGCATATATCTGCGCATGCCCTTCCACCGTCAATTTGGTGGCCGGATTGCTGGTCACGTCTTCGATCAGCTTGCCGAATTTATAGACGTTCGGCCGCATCTTTCTCAGACTCTCCTTGTATTGCTCCACGGTTCTTAGTGCCATTGAATTCCTCCGGAACTCTTGAAGGTTAGCGTCCTGCTCACATTATACACAATCTGAGCGACAGGTCAAGCGTATAATGCTGATGCGGAAGGAGCCGCGGTTGGTATACAAACCCCAGAGCGCAGCCAAAAAAGTGGTTGCTAAATAAGGAAAGTTGTTTATAATAGTGTCTTGTTTTGGGCGCTGCGAAAACCATCGAGTTGAAGGAAGGTAGATCGGATGCCTATAGCAAAAGTGATGATAATCGGGGCCGGCGTGATGGGCAGGGGAATTTCCCGGCTGCTGGCCGGTGCGGGAATCGAAGTGGTGCTGGTCGACTTGAACCAGGAGATAATAGACGAGAGCCTTAAGCACATCTCCGAGGAGATGGACTCGGATATCAGCAAGTGGGGCATGACGGAAAGCGAGAAGAGGGCCACACTCTCGCGGATCAAGTGGACCACGGAGTATGACGACGCCCCGGACGTGGATTTGGCCATCGAGGCCACGCCGGAGGATCTGGAGGCCAAGCAGAAGATATTCTCCAAGCTGGACCACCTGACCCGTCCCGAGATCATTCTGATCAGCCACACCTCCACCCTTTCCATAACCGAGATTGCCGCGGTCACCCAAAGGCCCGACAAGGTGGTGGGGTTGCACTTCATCCCCCCGGTGACCAAAGTCCCCTTGGCAGAGGTGGTAAAAGGTCTGAAGACCTCTCCCGAAACCCTGGATGTGATCAAGCACTTCATAGAAGAGCACTTGGACAAAACCGTGGTGACCGTGCACGAGTATCCGGGTTACGTCACCACCCGGATCATCGTTCCCATGCTGAACGAGGCCATGCACGTGCTGATGGAGGGCATCGCCACGGCCGAGGACATCGACACCGCCATCAAGCTGGGCTATGGCTTGACCATTGGTCCTCTGGCTTTGGCGGATATGATGGGCTTGGACGAGGTGATGAGATGGATGGAAAACCTCCTGCACGAGCTTTCGGATCACAAGTATAATCCCTGTCCCCTGTTGAGAAAGCTGGTGCGGGCCGGACACTTGGGAAAGAAGACCGGGCAGGGATTCTTCGAGTACGACGAAGAAGGAAACAAGCTGGGAATGGCCGATTTGTCCAACAGATGAGGGCTTATCCCGTTTTCCTTAAGATAAGTTAGCGGAAAAACTCTCTCGAGGCAACGCACTCACATGAAGACATTGGTTTTGAACTCCGGCAGTTCGTCCGTCAAGTATCAGTTCATAGACGTCAGCAAATCATACGTGCTGGCCAAGGGGATGGTCTCGCGCATCGGGGCCAGTGCCGCCGTGCTGGTACACAAGCCGCATGACCGGCCGGAGGTGACCATCTCCAGCGAGATTTTGGATCATATCATGGCGGTGGAACACGTGATCGCCATGCTGCTCTCGCCCAATCACGGCGTGATCCGCGACAAGTCGGAGATCGACGCTGTGGGGCACCGGGTGGTGCACGGGGGCGAGAAATTTCCCGATTCGGTGCTGGTCGACCGGGAGGTGCTGCAGGTCCTGCGAAGCTGCATCGAGCTGGCGCCCTTGCATAATCCCCACAACATTCGGGGCATCACCGCCTGCATGCAGATTCTCCCGGGGGTTCCTCAGGTGGCGGTGTTCGATACCGCCTTCCATCACCACATGCCGCCCCATGCCTACGTTTACGGAATCCCCTATGTGCTGTACAAGAGATACTCCATACGCCGATACGGGTTTCACGGCACCTCGCATTTCTACGTTTCCCGTAGAGCCGCCCGGATAATGGAGCGGCCCATCGAGGACTTGAGGATCATCACCTGCCACCTGGGAAACGGCGCCAGCATGGCGGCCATCAAAGGAGGAGTTTCCATCGACACCTCCATGGGATTCACCCCCCTGGAGGGGCTTTTGATGGGAACCCGCTCCGGCGATTTGGATCCGGCCATAATCCTGCACATCATGGCCCGGGAGGAGCTTTCGCTGCATGAAGCCAACACGCTGCTGAACAAGCACAGCGGACTGCAGGGCATCTCGGGCATCTCCGGAGACATGCGCGACATCATCAGCGAGGCGCACCAGGGGAATTCCTCCGCCCAGCTGGCCCTGGACGTTTACTGTTATCGCATTCGTAAGTACATCGGAGCCTACACCGCGGTGTTGGGCGGTCTGGATGCTTTGATCTTCACCGCCGGAATAGGAGAGAACTCGGCGGTAGTGAGAAAGAAGTGCTGTCAGGGACTGGAGTTTCTGGGCATCCGGATCGACGACGCCAAAAACGAGGAGGCCGGCAACAAGTCGGCCAGCTCCATCCGGGCGGCCGACTCCCCAGTGGAGGTTTTGGTGATACCCACCAACGAGGAGCTGGTGATCGCCATAGACACCCAGAAGACCATTCAGGAGGCGGAGGAAAAGAAGAAGATGCGGAAAGGAGTCTGAAGGGTTGCGAAAAGCTCTTGTCACGGTTCTGTGTTTCTCCGCCATGATGGCCTGCCAGAAGTCCAGGGTGGAGAGTCTGCGGGCACGGCTGGACGAATTCCGGAACGTTCTCCCCTCCCAAATAAGACAACAGTTCGACTCCCGGGACTACGAAAATGTGGCGGCGGCCATCGACTCGCTTGTCCAAGTCGACCCCCAGTTCAATGAACGCTACCAAAAAGTCAAGCACGAAGAGTTGATAGACATCTTTTCTTCCCAGGAGGTGGTGGACTTCTTTCGGGAGCATTTCGTGGAGGAGATCGAAAAGCTCACCCGGACCCAATCAACGGACGGGTAAGGTATCTCACTGGTTAGAGTCTGAAGCTCTCGCTCTTTGCAGAAGTCGAAGTCTGAATTTCAGCTTAACCGGAAAAGGTGATTCTGAAAAAGCCGGAGCAGACAGCGGAAACGTCCCAGACAAAAAAATTAGAATTATGTTCGCAACGAAAATCTCGATTCATCTGAAAATAGTTCATAAGCTATTCCACAGGAGGACGGTTTGTACGAGATACTTGAACTTAAAAAGCTCGCCCCACAAATCAATCTGCTGAAGCTTCATCTCCCTTTGATAACCCAAAGGGCCAAGGCAGGACAGTTTGTGGTGTTGAGAATCCACGAAGAGGGTGAAAGGATTCCCATGTCCATCACCGATCTGGACCCGGAGAGCGGAATTCTCACCATCATCTTTCAGGAGGTGGGAAAGACCACCGCCCAGCTGGCCACTTTGAAGAAGGGCGGCTTCCTGGCGGACGTGGTTGGTCCTCTGGGCATTCCCACGCATGTGGAGAATTACGGCTACTGTGTCTGCGTGGGCGGCGGCATCGGCATCGCTCCCATACACTTTGTGGCCAAAGCTCTTAAGGCAGCGGGGAACCGCGTGATATCCATCATCGGTGCCCGTAGCAAGAACTTGCTCATCTTGGAACAGGAGATGAGAGAGCTGAGCGACGAGCTTCATATCTCCACAGATGACGGCTCGTATGGTCACCATGGATTCGTCACGGACATTCTGACCGAGCTTCTTTCGCACGAGCCCAAGCCCGACTTCATCATGGCCGTCGGACCGGTGATAATGATGCGAGCGGTGTGCGGCGTCACCGGGCCACACGGCATTCCCACTCTGGTCAGCTTGAACCCCATCATGGTTGACGCCACCGGCATGTGCGGGGCCTGCCGGGTGACCGTGGGAGGAAAGACCAAGTTCGCCTGCGTGGACGGTCCGGACTTCGACGGACATCAGGTGGATTTCGACGAGCTGATAAAAAGACAAGCCATGTATCAACGGCAGGAGAAGATGGCCATGGAGAGATGGGAGAGGATGTGCCAGGCCGGATCGAAGGGAGGTGCTGCCTGATGGACCCCAAAGAGAGACTTAAGATACCGCGGCAGAAGATGCCGGAGCAAAGCCCCCAGGAAAGGGTCAAGAATTTCAAGGAGGTTCCCCTGGGTCTTACTCCCGATCTGGCCAAAAAAGAAGCCCAGAGGTGTCTGCAGTGCAAGAAAGCGGTTTGCGTGGCCGGCTGTCCGGTGGAGGTGAACATCCCCGCGTTCGTGCGTCTGATCTCCGAGGGCGATTTCGTGGGGGCGGCGAAGGAGCTGAAGAAAACCAACAGCTTGCCTGCGATTTGCGGAAGGGTTTGTCCCCAGGAAACCCAGTGCGAATGGCTCTGCACCCTGGGGAAGAAATACAAACCGGTGGCCATCGGCGCCCTGGAGAGGTTCGCAGCGGACTACGAGAGGGAAACCGGCAAAGTTGAGATTCCCAAGGTGGCGCCACCCACCGGAAAGAAGGTGGCCGTGGTGGGCTCCGGGCCTGCAGGTTTGACCGTGGCCGGCGATCTGATCAAGCTGGGACACCAGGTTACGGTTTTCGAGGCGTTGCATAAGACCGGCGGGGTCTTGGTCTATGGGATACCGGAATTTCGACTACCCAAGACCATCGTTCAGGCCGAGGTGGATTACGTGGAGAAGCTGGGGGTTGAAATCAAGACCAGCTTTGTCGTGGGGAAACTGTGGACCATTGATGAGCTGTTCGAAGAGGGGTATCATGCGGTTTTCATCGGGACCGGAGCCGGACTTCCGAACTTCATGCACATTCCGGGTGAGAATTTAAACGGCATCTATTCCGCCAACGAATACCTCACCCGATCCAATTTGATGAAGGCTTACAACTTCCCCGAGTCGGACACGCCCATCTTTTCGGGAAAGAACGTCGCCGTCTTGGGTGGTGGAAACACGGCCATGGACTCGGTGCGCACCTCGTTGCGGTTGGGCGCAGACAACGCTTACATCGTTTATCGCCGCTCCAAAGCCGAGATGCCCGCACGAATAGAGGAAATCCACCATGCGGAGCAAGAGGGAGTGCAGTTCCATTTCCTTACCACTCCCATAAAGTACAACGGAAACCAGGACGGATGGGTGACCTCCATGGAATGCCTGCGCATGGAGCTGGGCGAGCCGGATGCCTCCGGCAGAAGGCGGCCGGTTCCCATCGAAGGCTCCAACTTCACCATGCAGGTGGACACGGTGGTGGTGGCCATCGGCAACAGCTCCAATCCGCTGATACCCCAAACCACGCCCGGTCTGCAGGTGAACAAGTGGGGCAACATCCTGGCCGACGAGGACACCATGAAAACCTCTCGGGAGGGGGTGTGGGCCGGAGGCGACATCGTCACCGGCGGGGCCACCGTGATTTTGGCGGCCGGTGCGGGCAAGACTGCGGCCAAGGACATGCACCGCTATCTGATGAGCCTATGATTCTTGGACTTGGAAAATGGATTCGGTATAGTGGGGCCTGCCAAACAAAGTGAATCCATTCTTTCCGGACGGTAAACTTGGGTATATGTCATAGGTGGGCCAACCGCGCCCGCCTCATATCAGGCACAAGAAAAGACCGGAGCGACCCGCAGGTCGCTCCGGTTTTCTTTATTCTGATCGGGATGGCAAGGACGCTTACGGATTGCCAGGCGCAGGCCCGTTTTTGTAAAGGTAATTGAGCAGGTAAATCGAGTCTCCTATGTCCACCATACCATCCAAGTTCACGTCTCCACAGGAAGTGATGGGATCACATTGCGGAGGTGTGCCGCTCTTGTATAGATAGTTGAGCAGGTAAATGGCATCGCCCACGTCCACAGCCCCATCGCCGGTGGCATCGCCGCACACGGACTCGCATTCCCATATCCAGACATGGAAGTCGTCCACGCCGGCTTCCACCACAGAGCCGGTGCCCAAATCCGAGGCCTCGAAGCGAACCCTGACTTGATCGGTCAAAGTGACGACATGCCCGACCCAAAGATCGTATTGGCTCCAGCCCGGAGAGGTCTCGGGTCCAATGGTCTTGGCCTGGGTCCAGTTGGTCCCGTCGTCGCTGGACAAATAGACCTTGAAGACATCCTCCGCCTTGGTGGAAGTATTTTGGATGCCCGCGTAGGCAGGAAAGCTGTCCGGGTCCTGTCCGGAGTCATTGGTATACCAGAGAGCGAAGTGGATTCTGGCATCGCTTCCCTCGCTTAAGTCCAAGGTCGGGGAGATCAGCCGGGTGGCCCCGCCGTCCACGTCCGAATTGCCGTCGACGTTGTCCGTGAGATAGCAGCAGCCGGAGCCGTCGAAATCGGCAGGCGGGTCGCCCCTGTCGCCGCCTCCCACGGGAACACCGCGCTCCCAGGCACCGGAGGTTAGATAGGGATCGTTTTCCACGGTCCAACCCGAATTGGTCTCGAAGTCGTCGGCGAACATGGAGGTAAGCATCCCCACCAGCGAAGAGTAGACTATGGAAGGAGCATATGGCGGATCGTAGACTTCGCCCGCCAGAGATGCCTGGGCGCTGAAGTAGAATTGAGGCGTCACCCCACAGCCGGCCCCCGGAAGCGTAGCCTCATATAGATCGCCGCCCAGCGATGTCAACGGCGCGGAGATGTAAGAGCCGCCTTGATAGCGGTAGTGAAGCATCTCCGTGCCCGGGATGAGAGAATCGTCTTCGTCGCGGATCCGCACCTGAACGCTGGTGGGAGTGCCCGGCACTAAGAATTCGGGCAAACCATCGGGATAGTCGAAGTTCAAGGGGGTTTCCAGCCGGCTCAGTCCCTTCATGCAGAAGTTCGCCGTGCCGGTCCAGGGCGGGTCGTCAAAATCCTGCAGGTCGATCCAGACCCCATCCTGGCGATAGTAACTCTGTCCAGGCCTGGCGGAGGACTCCACAATGGTGCGATACTTGGCGCCTAAAAGCACGGGAACGTCCGAGGTCCGGTCATAGGGCTGACCGCCGTCCGACAGGTACAGGTAGACATAGAAATCCTGGTGGGCTTGCAGGGGAATAGGTGTATCCAGGTCGATGGTGTGAAATCCGGTGTACTGAATGAATCCCGATTTGGTGGAAAGCACGTCCGTCAACCCACCGCCATCAAAGCCACCGAATACCGTGACCGTGTAATCGACGTTGTCCGCGGCGGTGAAGAAACTGACGGCCCTCAGCACCTCCTGACCCTTCCCCCCACCCTGGGCCGTGAAGGCATTGAATGCCTCCAGGCAATCCTGCTTGGTGTCACGCCAGCCGTGGTAATCGTGATAATACACCCGATCGTACGACATGGGCTCGACGTTGTGAAGAGAGACCGCACCCATCTGGGGATCCTGACAACTGTACTTATCATAGTAGGATATCCAGAAGTAGCCGTTCAAGCACCAACCTTCTCCCCAGGAATTCTTGACCAACCAGGCGCCCCGCTGGGGAGCCTGGGTCTGTTTGTTGTCGTCCCAGCCGATGATGGTCACCGCATGATTCGGCTCCGAGCTACTGGAAGCCGGCTGGTAGTGGCAGCAGTTGGACATGTACGAGCCGCTGTAGCATATGCAGGTGCCCATGGCCCCGTATGTCATGATTATTTCTTTGATGGTGTTGATGTTGGATAGGTCGGTTCCGGCCACGTACCATTCGACGTCCCGGGGGTAGTAATAATGGTAGGAGGTATCGTCTCTGGCCGGAGGATAAGTGAAAGACTGACCGTCTATGTCTCGCACCGCCCCCTCGCCCCGGCTTAGATAGGCCGAGGCCACTCGATAGTCTCCCCCCTCGTGAACCACCAACCCGCTGCCCGTGGGAGGGGTGATGTCATCGTTGTTGTTCTCGTTGAAGCCGTTCCACCAATCCAAATGATACTCCGCCAGGTTCGGCTCCCCACTTTCTCCCGCCGCCAGCCAGCCTCCGGTCATCAGGAGATTGCTCTCCATGGAGGCCATCACACCATGAGTCCAACAAGTGCCGCCCTGCTGGCTTTTGACGGAGGTCACGTAATTGACGCCTCCCACGTCTCTGAGATCGAAAGAACTTGGCGGATCAGCCAGGGAGGCCGTGAAAGCACCGGCAGAAATCAGGCACGAGCATAGCAACGCCAGAAAAACGACCAAAGACCTTCTGCTTTGATTCATCGAGGAACTCTCCTTTCGCGGGGTTGTACAGCAGGACCTATCATAGAAACAACCCGGGGGAAAAAACCGTTTTACTCTTCAGTTCGCTTTTCCATGCTAGGGGAAACAGCCGCCTTGTCGGACAGCGGCTCTTCTTATATCAATATAACCGGTTGGCTTGATTTGTCAAGGAGTTAGCAGGTATGAGATTCCCGCTGTGCTGTTCCGATGACGGATCAACTCCGTTTTCTCCCCCTTTCAGAGGAACACGGGAAGTTGGCGCCAAGGCGCAAAAAAAGCAGGGTCGATTCCCGCATCGACCCTGCTTGTCGCATTCATCTACTCCAGGCTCTGCGCCCTCACCTGGGCGGGCTACCCGGAGCCGGTCCTGCTTTGAACAGGTAGTTCAGCAGGTAGATGGCATCGCCCATGTCCACCACGTCGTCTAAGTTCACGTCTCCGCAAAGGGTGATGGGCTGGCACGCCGGAGCGTCACCGTACTTATACAGATAGTTCAGGATATAGATGGCGTCTCCGATGTCGACCAAGCCATCGCCGTCGGCATCGCCGCAGTTGGCGATGGGCGAAAATCCGGTGACCTGAATATCGTCGATGTTCCAACCGAAGGACTGCCACCCGCCGTCGGAGGTACCCATGGTCCATCTCAGATAAACCGTCGGTTGGTCATCCGCCAGCGAGGAGATGTCCAAGTCCATCTCGTGCCAGGCGTCGTCCACGATCTGATCGGGATTCTCCCAGACAGTGGTGAAGTTGATTCCGTCGGAGCTTACCCGAACCGAGGCATGATCGAAATCGGGGTCCTCTACTCCCAGCCAACGCCAGAATTTCAGATGTACGTTGAACAAACCGGTCAAGTCCAGAGCTCCGCTGGTCAGATGCTTCTCCGTCATGTTCTTGGGATAATCTCCCGAAAGGTTGTAACCATAGACATTGGTGCCGGTATAACCGCTGGTGGGATCCTGACCGTTGGCGCCTCCGCCCGTGGGCTGACCGAAAGCCCAATCCGGCTGAGCTGTCCAACCGGGATCGGTGTCTAAGGTCCATTGGTATGCCGCCGTGGGCGTCCCCACCGTCAGCATCACCTGGCGGCTGTCGTCGCCCGCATGATCGGTCAGGTTGGTGAAATAGACGGTGGCGAAGTAAGCACCTTGCTGCAGAGTGGCTGCGTTGGCATTGATCTCCACGTTCACCTGGCCCGTCTCGTACACGTCCAGGGAGCCGGATACGTCGCCGGAGAGTGTAATCCAATCCGCATCCGCGGTGATCTCATAGCTCATGGTGACCGCGTTTTTATTCTCGAAGGTGTAAGGGCTGCTGGAGGGAGAGAACGGACCTCCCACCGGGCCTTCCGATTTGAAGTCGTCCTCGGGATCAACCCGCACGCCCCGATCCACGGTCAACGCCTTCATGCAGAAATTGGCCGTGCCGGTCCAAGGGGGATCGCTGAAGTCATGAAGATCCAGCCATGCGCCGCCCTGGCGATAGTAGCTCTCTCCGGGCCGGGCAAAGGACTCGACTATGGTGCGGTAGTGCGCTCCCAAAAGCACCGGAACGTCGGAAGTGCGATCATAGGGCTGTCCGCCGTCCGAAAGATACAGGTAGACGTAGAAGTCGTCGCCGGAGCTTAAGGCCACCGGAGTATCCAGGTCGATGGTGTGAAATCCGGTATATTGAATGGTTCCCGACTTGGTGGACAGCTCGTCTAAAAGCTCCCCTCCCTCGAAACGATCGTAGATCTCGACAGTGTAGCTGACGTTATCTGCCGCCACGAAGAAGCTTACGGCCTGAAGCAGCTCATCGCTGCCCGCCTCGAACGCGTTGAAGGCCTCCGAGCAATCCTCTTTGGTGTCCCGCCATCCGTGGTAGTCGTGGAAGTAAACGTGCTCGTATC
>CAZWAO010000002.1:0-43527 GCA_964631815.1 uncultured Ignavibacteria bacterium
TGTGAACCGTATGGTTCACACCAAGGAAGGGGAAAAAGGTAAACCCCAACCTCTCCCCTATCCCAAAAACATCTTGACTTCACCAGAGGAAGACAATAAGTTCCTTATCATGCGTAGTTTCGATCACCCTGGTTGATCCGACCGCAAAACCCAATTAGTCTCTGCGGTCGGCCGGACTTGGTGTGGTGAAACGCGAAACGAGTTGTACTCAGAATGTGATTCGTCTATTTCTTCAAACGCTATAGCCTGGAGGTGGCAATGAAATCGGTGTGGCGGATCAGTGTGATGCTGCTTTTGGCAGTCGTGATGATTGCAGCAGCCATATCGGTACAAGCAGGGATACTCGACAAAGCCAAAAAGAAGGCCCAAGAAGCGGCGGAAAAGAAAGCCGAAGAAAAAGTGGATCAAGCTATTGAGGGTGAGGAAGAGACAAAGACGGAAGAGGAACAGCAACCTGAGGCTTCGGCCACAGCTTCCAGCCAGGGAGAGACCAAATCCGATTCCGGAGCCGTGGCCGAGGACATGACCCTCTATACCAAGTACGACTTCGTCCCTGGTGATAAGGTCATCTTTTACGATGACATGAGCGGAGACGAGGTAGGCGAATTTCCTCTTCGCTGGAAACTTGACCGAGGTGTCTATGAAGTAGTGAAGCTGGGAACCGGTTTCTGGATCATGTGCACCGATAATGGGTCCGTCCGACCCAAAATGCCGGATGCACCTCTGCCACCCATGTATACCGTGGAAATGGAGTTTTACGACAACGGACCGGAGTATTCAGGAAACTACTTCTACATCCATTGGGTGGACAACGAAGGCGATAATATCGGTGAGTTTCTCATGTATGCCAACGACGATACCTACCTGGCTTTGAACAACAAGAGCTTAGCCGACAAAACATTGCCCAAGAAGCTCACCAAGGGTGTGCACACTATGCGCATCATGGCCACCAAGTCCTCCATCAAATGTTATGTGGATGAGGTGCGAGTGGCAAATGTGCCGAAAGTAGAGAACTTCAATCCGGTCGGTTTCCGTGTGCGGCACCGGCCTTACAACGACCCCGGCAATCCCACTCTGTTCCGGGGATTCCGTTTTGCCGAGGGCGGCAAGAGCATGCGGGAGCAGTTGGATGAGACCGGAAAAATCGTTACCCACGGCATCCTGTTCGACGTCAACTCGGCCAAGATCAAAGGTGAATCGTACAAGACGCTCAAGGATATCGGCCAGCTTCTGCAGGAAGACCCTCAGCTTCGATTGTCCATCGAAGGACATACCGACAGCGACGGAACCGACGAGCACAACATGACCTTATCCCAGGACAGAGCCAATTCAGTGCGGGACTATCTGATATCGACCTATAAGCTTGACGCGGGCCGACTGGAAGCCAAAGGCTGGGGCGAGTCCAAGCCCATAGACTCAAACGAGACTGCCGAGGGAAAAGCCAACAACCGGCGGGTTGAGTTGATTAAGCTGCAGTAGCCCGACCTGGATACATACAGGCATCGGGTAGGGGCGGAGTTTGATTCCGCCCCCTGCTTTTGGATGGAGAGCTCATAGTGAGACGAGACAAGGATCGAATCGACTGGTCCGACAAATGCTGGAAGGAGATGCTGGTTTACCAGCGAAAATCCCTGTGGCTGGAAGACACGCTGGACAGGCTGGCGGTATGGCTGGGTTTGAAACCCGGAATGACCGCGGTGGACGTGGGCTGTGGATTGGGCTATCTGGGTTATACCTACTGGCCCTATTTCGGCAAGGGCGGACGATACTTCGGCGTGGATATATCGCCGGAGTTGGTGAAGGACGCCCGAAGGGCAGCCCGGGATTGGGCCAAGGAGGGAGAAACTCATTTTGGAGTCGGCGACGCATACAAACTGCCCTTTCCCGACGATTTCGCTGATCTGGTCATGTGCCACATCCTGTTGATACACCTGGAAAAACCGGAGCAGGCTCTGGCAGAGATGATCCGCGTGGCCAAATCAGGCGGGCTTGTCATGTGCCAGGAACCTGACAACGTTTCCACCATGATCACCATCCCCTATCCTTCCCTGCCGGAACTGCAGATAGAAGAACAGTTGTTGATCACGAAAATAGCCATAATCTACAACAAGGGTCGAATCAAACTGGGATTGGGCGACTGGAGCATCGGCAGAAAGATACCCCGGATGATGAAAGAGCTGAGTCTCACCGATATCGCCGTGCGGATCAATGACCGGGCTTATTACATAGAGCCGCCCTACGAAGGCCCGCTCCAGCAGTACCATCTGGATCACGTAAAAAAACAGTGGTTGGATCAAAAGCGCCACAAGATACGGATAGACCGGTTAAAAGAGGGTTTTTTGGCGGGCGGTGGCGACCCCGAGGATTTTGAACGTTACCAGGCCCTGGACGATAGAATTATGTCGATGATTCGGCGACAGGTCAAGGATGGCAAGTTCCACCAGTGCGGCTCAGGGGACATCTATGTGGTCAGGGGAAGAAAGCCGTAGAAAGCGCGAGTCCGAAGATTCGCGTCCAAGCCGAGGAGCTATCGCACAGAGCTTGGTCATAGGTGATGACTTAGGCTTAACGGTTCTTGCGTTTCGGCAAGGAGGATGCCATGAGTCAGGATAAGAAGCGAATAGACTGGTCCGAGAAGTGCTGGAGGGAAATGCTGGTCTACCAGCGCAAGACCTTGTGGCTGGAGGGCACGTTGGACAGGCTGGCAGCATGGCTGGGTTTGAAACCACGAATGACCGCGGTGGACGTGGGATGTGGATTGGGTTATCTGGGTTATACCTTCTGGCCTTATTTCGGCAAAGGCGGGCAATACATCGGCATTGACGCGTCGGAGAAACTGGTGAAACAAGCGCAGAAAGCGGCCAAACACTGGGCCAAGAGCGGTCAGGCCTCATTCAGAGTCGGAGACGCCTACCAGCTTCCGCTGGAGGACGACTTTGCCGACCTAGTCATGTGCCAGGCTTTGCTCATTCACTTGCAGCATCCGGAGAAAGCCCTCAAGGAGATGATCCGCATAGCTAAACCCGGCGGTCTGATAATGTGCCATGAGCCGGACAGCCTTTCGGTGCTTCTGGAAAACTGGTACCGCTCCCTTCCGGAGCTTGACATCGACGAACAGCTGCTGATCTCCAAAGTGGCCCTGGTGAGCAACAAAGGGAGGATCAAACTGGGACAAGGCGACGGCAGCTTCGGCAACAAACTCCCCATCCTGATGGGCAAACTGGGTCTTGAGGAGATCGACATCCGACAAAGCGACGCCGTTTTCTATGTTCAACCGCCCTATCGCGGACCGCGCCAGAAAGACCTTTTGGACAACGTTAAGAAGCAGTGGCTGAATAAAGAAAGACGCAGGGCCTGGATGGCTCGCGAAAGGGGGTTCTTCCTGGCCGGCGGCGGCAACCCGGATGAGTATCGGCGCTATCGACGAATCCAGGACAGATCCACAAGAGCATTCCAGAGGCAGGTAGAGAGAAAAGAGTATTCCGCTTGCGGCGCAGGCCACGTGTACGTTTCCAAGGGACGCAAGCCAAAGTAGACACAAAGTCCCGGTTCATTTCATCTACACCGTCCCCAGGTGTATTTTTTCCTTGATTTTCATAGCGGCTTCACATATGCTTCCATTATCCGGACTGACGACGGGGATCGTCGGTGCCCATATATGGTTTAGAAAACCGAATCTGGGGCGTTCTATCGAGTTCTCGGCTCGCTGCCGGAGAAAACAGGGAGGTTAGGATGAAAACGTTCGTTTTGGTTACCAAGCTTGCGCCTCGGGACGCGCAATTGACCGAAATCGGCGCCAAGCTGGCCGATCGTTCCAGAACCGGCCGGGCCTGGCTTAATCAGATCAGCCAAAAATGCCCGGAGGTCAAGTTTCTGGCTCACTACGCTCTTATGGGCTACTGGGACTCCATGCATATCTATGAGGCTCCGGACGAAGAGAGCGCAGCCAAGGTGTCCTTGTTGACCCGTCCTTATGCGGCGCAGGTGGAAAGCTGGCTGGCTTTGCCCTATGAGAAGCTCATCAAGATGAGCGAGGAGATGGGCGGAGAGGAAGCGGAGAAGAAGTAACAACAGGCGAGCGGACGGGGCACGAGCGATTGGCAAAACCAATCATATGCTGACCTTTGTCGGAGTTTTCATTTTACAACCTGAGCTTCTTGGTTAATTCGGTCTTTCCAGCTTGGAGTCGCCGTTTCCCCAAAAATCGCTTGACACGATACGAACTGTCCGTTATCCTCCCACTCGAAATACCTAGAACCTCCGGCGGCAATTGCCGTACTGATATGCTGATAGAATCATAAATCATTGTGGAAAGGAGAATAGATGAAGAAGTTATTGGTGCCGGCACTGGCATTCTGTTTGGTTCTGGCCTGCGGATCATCCAGAAAGGTCTATCGGATCGAGCCTGATACCCAAACCGATCTTTCCGGCAAGTGGAACGACACCGACGCCCGTCTGGTGGCCGAGGAGATGATCTCCGATTGTCTTTCCCGGGTGTGGCTGACCGATTTCGCTGCTGCCATGGGACGCAAGCCCGTGGTGACCGTAGGAACCATCCAGAACCGGAGCGACGAACACATAGACACCGAGACTTTTACCTCGGACTTCGAGAGGGAGCTGACCAATTCCGGGCAGGTCAAGTTCGTGGCCAGCCCGGAGCAGAGAGAGGAGATTCGGGACGAGAGGATGGATCAGTCGGAGTGGGCTTCTCCCGAAACCATTAAGCGCATCCGGGCGGAAACCGGAGCGGACTTCATGCTGGTGGGAGGCATCAAGTCGATCACCGATCAGGCCGAGGGCGTGAAGGTGGTTTACTATCAGACCGATCTGCAGTTAATCAACATAGAGAACATGGAAAAGGCCTGGATCGGCACCAAGAAGATCAAAAAAGAGATATCCAAGAGCAAGACTAAGTGGTAATATCCCATCACCTGAAATCCTCAGGCACAAAAGCGGCGCTGTCTGCGCTGCTGCTGTGCCTGTTTCTTATCGCCGGCTGCGGCTCGGTGGCCACCAGGAAAGGATTCTATGAGCCCATCGCCGTCGATCTGAGAAGGAACGATTTCGACGCGGCCGTGGCCAAGATCGAAAAGGCCAAATCGGAAGGAAAGTACGGCAAGAAAGACCGCTTCCTTTACTGGCTGGACTCCGGCCTGGCCTACCACTACGCTTCCCGTTTTCAAGAGAGCAATCAGAGACTCACCGATGCGGAGGATGCCGCGGATGAGCTTTTCACCAAAAGCATCTCCCGGGCCTCTGCCTCGCTGCTTTTGAACGATAACGTTCTGGAGTACGCAGGCGAGGACTATGAGGTGCTCTACACCAACCTGATAAAGGCTCTGAACTATGTGGCTTTCGATGACTTCGACGATGTCTTCGTGGAGATCAAACGAGCCAACGAAAAGCTGGATCTTCTGGAGCAGAAGTACCGCAAAGCGGCCGAGGAGTTCTCCCAAAACTCACAAGCAGACGACCAGGAAGTGAAGATCGACTATGACGTCAAGAAGGTCAGGTTCAACAACGATGCTTTTGCCCGCTATCTGAGCATGCACGCATACGCCGCCGAAGGCAAACTGGACGATGCCAGAATCGACTACGACCTGCTGCATCGAGCCTTTCGCGAGCAGCCTTACGTCTATGATTTTAACGTTCCCGACGTGAAATATCATTCGCCGGACAAGGCCGTGCTGAGCATAGTCGGGCTGGCCGGCCTATCTCCGGTGAAAGAAGCTTTGGAACTGCGTATCCGAACGGACAAGGATCTGGATTTGGTCCAGGTCCTTTACACCGATCCTCAAACCGGGGAATCCGAATACGGCCATCTTCCCATGCCGGTGTCCGAGGATTATTACTTCGACTTTTCCATCCCACAGATCGTTTCCCGGCCTTCGCTCATCAGCCAAATCAGGGTGATGTCCAACGGTGAGGCCATCGGTGAATTGCAGCTTTTGGAGGACGTGGGGGCGGTAGCCAAGGAGACCTTCGGGGCCAAGAAATCTCTGGTTTACCTGCGAACCTTGGCTCGCGCGATTGCCAAGGGCTTGGCGGCGCATAAGGCCAAGGAGAAAGTAGATACCGGAGGGCTGGGAGGATGGCTGAAGAAGGCGGCGGTGGATGTGGCCACCGACATTTCCGAGAATGCCGATCTCCGCTGTTCGCGTCTGCTTCCGGGGAAAATCTACGTAGGCGATTTCGAGATCGAGCCGGGGGTTTATGATCTGACCATTGAATTCTTAGACGAGAACGGGGATTTGGTCGGCGCTACGGACGTCTCCGGCTACCAGGTATTGAACAAGGGCCTGAACTTAGTGGAAGCCTTCTGCCTCAATTAGTCCGACCTGCCTGGTTTTTTTTACAACCCGATCTACCGGACCTCAGCACATCATGAATTATGGGGACTCGTCCTGATCGTCGAGTGTCGTCTCCGGCACATCATCTGTGCGGGCGTCTTTCTTCTGCTTTTCTTCTTCCCCGTCCATCACATATTCGATGGCATCCTGCTTGTCTTCGTTCAGCCAGTCGTGCACCACCGTCTGGCTGGTGAAGCTGCCTCTTCTGACGCCCTTGAACCATCCCCTGGCCCAGGCATAGATGATAAAGACCAGACCGCCGATGAGCAGCAGAAGAGGTACTATCCTGAAATCGGTATCCAAACGCTTCGCCTGCCTTCCTGAGGAAACGGTGCTACGCCATCTTACCGCAGAATCTTATTTTAGAAGAAGCATCTTATTGGTCTTGGTGAATTCCCCCGCCTCCATCCTGTAAAAGTATACGCCGCTGGCGACATCCTGGCCCCTTTGGTTTTTTCCATCCCATATCACCCTTTTATCGCCTGCCGTCTGTATCTCATCCACCAGAACCTTTACCTCCTGCCCCAGTATATTGTAGACCGTCAGTCGCACGCTTCCGGCACGAGGAAGCGAATACTCTATTACAGTCTCGGCATTGAACGGATTTGGGAAGTTGTGCCCCAGGCGGAATGAAGTTATCACTCCCTCCTCTCCCTCTTCCACCGAAGAGGGAATCATTCCCAGGTCGCTCAAGGCCTGGTGTAATAGCTGGGTAGCTTGTGCCTCCTGAATGAAGTATAGCGGGAAATCGAAGAAGATAACCTGCTGGCCAGTTCCTAAGTAGCGGAAGGCGACGGGTTTGCCTTCGGAAGCTGAGGTATCGTAGGTCGAATGGAAGGTGTAGATAACCTCTCCGGCCATAAGGCTGTCGATGTAACCAACGCCGGGGACTCTTCCTAATAACTCCAGCCCCGGGGCTGCCTGGGCCACTCGCAGGCTGTCGACCTGAAGGTCCGGGTAACCGGAAATCCGGCTGTGCGCCCCAATGAACTCCTCCGAGCGCTCGTCGAGAGTGCTCCACGGCGGAACCAAAGCAGATTCGACGTGGAGCCGGTCATAACGGATATCGCCGGCTGAGAAATGCCTGATGGACCAATCGCCGTCATCTCCCTGGGAGAGATTGCGGCGGCCCTCGATGATAACCTTGCCGCCATAATCCAGATATTTCTTGAGAACCGAGTAAGTCGAATCCGTATCTGCTCCCAGCGACCGGTTTCCTCTGAAGTCCTCGGAGTGAACGATCACCACGCTGTAACGGCCGAGCTCAGGAAGGCGCAGCTGAGGATACGGGGGACAACTGGGACAACTGTGGTCCACATAGGCTCGCGTGTATTCCTGTAACGCACGCTCGTAAAAGGCATTTATGCTGTCGCCGTTCACCATGTTGTTGCCTATGTCTATATAGGTTTCGTCCACCACCAACAGGCCCTGATCCAAGGTAACGGCGAAGCCCCGGGCTTCGCTCGACATCTGGCTTTCGTTTCCGGTGGTATCCACTGCCGTTAAGGTGTAGTAATAATACTCCACGTCGCCTTGGACGGTCGAATCCACAAAAGTCGTGTCGCTCCACTCATCCGCCAGAAGCTGGTAACCGGAGCCGGATTGTTCGCTTCTGAAGATTCTGTAGTGGTCGAAATCGGCTTCGCGGTTGGCGGCCCAGTCGAGTTTGATCTTGTATGTGCCGTATGGGTCAGCTATCAGTTCCGACGGTGCCCGCGGCGCCACTCTGGGTGCTAAGGAGACCTCCGGATTGGCGAAGCTTTCGAATCCGGTCTGGTTGACGGCCGACACGGTGAAGAAGTATGTCGTGTTCTCGGTCAAAGCGGTGAGGGTATCGGTGTTACCGGCCAGTTGGCGGACGCTGTCGTAGTCTCCGCTGGAGGTGCCGAAGTACAGGTTGTAGTGGTCCACATCCTCCACCGGGTTATTATCTAACCAGTTCAAATACAAGGCGTCACCATCTCCAGCATCCACGGCAGTCAATCCCTCCACTGCCGAAGGGGAATTCCCCAAGGTCAGCACCGTGGCCAGGCACATCTTTGCGACTTCTCCCAGGTATGGAAAATTCAGGCTGTCGATCAGGTCATAATTCGTGTGCCAGCCGGCCGTGTGGAACTCGCCTTCCGAAGCCGCGACCACATCATAGCCAAATTGGTAAAAAGAATTTTGATCGCTTGCGAAGTTCGGACCATCGTACACCGGGCGGAGGGAGGTGTACGTTTCCGCCGCATCCTTCATTGCTTCCACAAATGGCATCTCTCCTGGCGGCGCATACAGCAGGACGTCGGGATCAGAATCCACGCTGTGTCCGATCATGTCGGAGTTGATCATCAGCTCCACGTTTGTTCCCCGATTATGCAGGTATTCCGCGAAGTGGTCGCTTCCTACAAGTCCTTGTTCTTCCTGAGCAAAGGGCACAAACATGACGGTTATGGGCAGCGGATTCTGAGAGATTATCCGGGCCAGCTCCAACGCGACCACCGTGCCGCTGGCGTTATCGTCGGCCCCGGGAGCAAAAACCATGGGGTTGACTCCGCTTCCGTTGACCACGGAATCGTAATGTCCTCCCACGACCATCACCCTGTCCGGCTGAACCGTCCCTTCCACCGTAGCCACCACGTTCCACTGGTGGGAGACCCAGAAGTAGTGATGAAGCCACAGGCTGTCGATGCCGAAGCCGGACATTTTCTGGTACAGCCAGTCTCTCGCCGCAATAATGGAATCGGAGTACGAGTACCTGGTGCGGAAGTCCTGAAGCCTCTGAATCCAGTCATGCAGCGAGTCCGCGGAAACCAGGTCGACTAAATCTCCAATGTCTTCGGAATAGCGCGGCGCGGCTGGGGGCCAGGTCATGGTTGGTTTGTATTCAAGCGGTATGGCCCGGCGACCAATCGGAACAACCATGTATCCGACCCTGGCCAGACCGGCAGCTTCTTCCTTCGAGCCTTTGACGAATTGTCTGGCCTGGTCTTCGAATAAAACCCTACCGTAAGAAACCGGTGCCGGCTTGGCCAAGGTTTTGGGAGCGGAGATAAGGAAATAGTCTTCAGACCAGGGCGACTCATCCACGATCCGGTATTTCAGGCCGGCTTGATCCAGCTCGCTCAACCTGTTCTTCTCGAACTCCGCTAATACGTAGCCTTCAAATCTGTGGTAGGCAATGACACCCAAGGATCGAGCGGCCAAAAAGTCTTTGGATTCCTTCAAATTGAGTTTGATCAGAACCGGATTAGCAACGGACGACGCAGACACGGAAAGCGAAACGGCAAGCGAAATAAGAAGGGCCAAAAGCGCTCTTCTTTGAATCATGGTCACCTCCAGGTTATACCCTGGCTTTCAACCCTATTTCCCACCTTAAGCTACGCATAAGCGACGGGGAAAATCGAATCAATCGCAGACCGAACCCATACAGCTTGCCGTGTCTGTGCCCGCAGATGGGTGAAAAAACGATTGAAATCTACATTATGATGTTATATTATAGGTGACTCGATCAAGAGACACTTCGCCGCTTTAACTCGGCTCTCTCGGATCGGGCCTCCAATAGGGTGACTCATGATTGGCGGTCGTTATCGGATTCTGCAAGAGATCGGTTCCGGCGGAATCGGGAGAGTATTCAAAGCCGTAGACCAGTGGGGGGACAGGACGGTTGCGCTGAAAACCCTCTCCCTCACCGGGCCGGATCACACCGAGAGATTCAAAAAGGAGTTTCTCCTCCTTCGAGGGCTGCATCATCCTCATATCGTGCCGGTGTATGATTTCGGCTGGGCTGATGAAGGCCAGCCTTGCTTCAGCATGGAGTTCATAGAGGGGCAGGAATGGGGCACGCTCCTTCAATCGCTTGATTACTCCAGATTGTGGCCGGTCATCATAGACATCTGCGGCACCCTCGACTTTCTGCACTGCAAGGGAATCATCCACGGGGATATCAAGCCGTCCAACATCCTGGTATCCTCCGATCCCCAGGGCCAATTGATTCCCACCTTTACCGATTTCGGCTTTGCCGAGCCGGGCAAGCCGGAGGACTCCACTTGGTGGAAGGGCACCCCCTCCTACCTGGCGCCGGAGATCATTCGGGGTGAAAGATACACTCATCAAGCGGACCTTTACTCCCTGGGCGTTTTGCTGTATGAGAGTATCTTCGGGAAACCACCGTTTCAGGAGCAGGAGTTGGGCCGGCTGGCCAGGAGCCACCTGGAAAAAGAGGTGACGATTCCTGCTGAGCCGGCAATTCCTCAAGGACTGGAAGACCTCATCCTGAAGCTGCTGGAAAAGGACCCCATGGATCGCTGCTATTCAGCATCCGAGGTGCGGGCCAGGCTGGAAGAGATATCGGGGATGAGGCACCCCGACTATGACCGTTCGCTTGCCGAAAATTTGATCTCCTCGGCCGACTTTGTGGGCAGGGAAAAAGAGCTGTCCCTGTTGAACCAAGCCTTCCGTCAAGCCCAAGAGAATGGGAACCCGGTGGTGCTGATCTCCGGTGAGCCGGGAATGGGCAAGACCGGGCTGCTGAAGGAGTTTGTGAGCCGGATCGAATTGGAGCAGGGCCTGGTCCTTAATCTGCGCCTGTCAGAGAGGAAATCTCTCGAGACACATCGCCGGGAGATAACCCGCTTGCTTGAATATAAAACCCTTACCAAGGTTCTGATTGTGGAAAACTTGGAGCAAGCGGCCGACTCGCCGGAGGAATTTCTCGGCAGTCTGCTCGGTCAGCCGGAACTCCACAGGTTGCTGCTCTGTCTCACCGTCAACAACAGCCTCTCCCGCTCGGACAAAGACGCCAGAGCGACGCAAACCGAAGAGGCACTCAAATCGCTGCTGGGGGACAGACTCGTCCATTTAGAACTGGAGAGATTAACCGAGCTTGAGGAGAAAGATCTGGTCTGCTCCATGTTCGCCTGGGAGCAGAAACAAGCGAAAATAGTATCCGCAGTTTACCAGAAGGCGCAAGGGCATCCGATGCTGGTGCGGCAGACACTCCGGCAATTGGCTGAGAGCGGACATTTTGGCAGACGGGAAGATGGCTGCTGGATGCTCGATCCAAAGCAGGTGGAGCAAGCACAAGCACCGCCAGCTTTGGCCCAGGATATGACTGATCGACTGAGTCGTCTTGGTCCGGATGAGTTGCATCTCCTGGGTTTGGCCTCTGTATTGGGCCTGCGATTTCGCTCCCAGACGCTAAGCGATTTGCTGGGAGGAACGTCGGAGGGCTTCCGAAAGCAGTTCCAGGGCATTCTGGCCGAAGGAATTCTGTTGCCCGGCCCGGATGGCTCCTCAGAGGACGGTTTTTGCTTCAATAGCGGCTTTGTCCGGGATCTCATCTTGTCACAGATGGAGGACCAGGAGGTCAGGGAGCTTCACTCTATGGTAGCCGGCTACCTGGAAGAAAAACAGTCGGCGGGAGTGGAGGACCATCTGGAGGAGTTAGCCGAGCATTACTACCTGGCCGGCAGCGCAGAGCCGGCTTTACGATATTCTCTTTTGGCCGCCCGTCGTGCCCGAGACTCGGGCCAAGCCGGACAGGCTGTGATCCATTATCTGCGGGTCCTGGAACTCTGGGATGAATCGCCTGCGCCTCCGGAGGGGACCAAAAACGAGATTCTGCGCGATTTGGCAAGTCAGTACGAGTGCGACGGGCGTTATCAGGAGAGCATAGAATATTACCAGAAAAGCCTGGATCTGGCAGCTAACGAAAGTCCGCAGAACACGGACGTCCTGCGGATTCAACAGAAAATCGCCGGTATCTACAGCAAGATGGGGCAGCATGACAGAGCCACCAAGTTGCTCGATCGAACGCTGCCGCTGGCTGATCCCAAGTTGTTGCCGGTGGAGCATGCATCCCTGCTCATCGACCTGGCCCGGGAGAGAAGGGTAACCTCAGAATACGACCAGGCCGCGGGATACCTGCAGGAGGCCATCGGGCTGCTCCAGGGATTGGGACCTTCCAAGGAGATGGGCATCGGCTTGAACTCGCTGGCGGGAGTTTGGTGGGCACTGGGCGATTATGACCGGGCATTGGATAACCTCTCGCGGAGTCTGGACGTATTCGGCAAACTGGGAGAGACCCGGGAGATGGTCGACTGCTACATCGCCAGAGCGCTCCTTTTGAGGAGCAAGGGACTTCCCGGGGAAGCCCTGCAAGATTCGGAAGAAGCCGGAGAGCTTTTGAGGAAGCTTTCCGACCCCTATCGAACCTCGGTACTGGAACACAACCTGGGCATAATCTTGACGGACCTCAACCGGTGGGATGAAGCTCTGGACTGTTTCAAGAGAAACCTTCAGCTGAAGACGCAGTTGCGCGACGTGAAGGGAGTGGCCCTAAGCCATAACAGCATGGGGCACGTCTATCTCAGAAAGGGCCGGTTTGCGGCAAGCGGCGATCAGTTGTTTTCCGCTCTGAAGATGTTCCAGGAGGCTCGCGACAGAAGCGGCGCTGCCCTGGTGTATTACAACCTGGCCGATCTTTTCCGGTGCAAGGAAAACTATCAGATGGCTCGCCACTATCTGGACAGGAGCATGAGGATCGCCCGGCAGATCGGAGAGGAAAGCAGGACCGCAGACTGTCTCTTGCTGTCCGGAAAACTACATCTGGATCAGAGCGACTGGCCGAAGGCCGACCAGAGTCTATCTCAAGCAGCCCGTATCCTGAAAAACGGCAGGAACCTTCCGGCAGAGGCGGAGCTGGCTTTGGCTCAAGCCGAGTTGTGCGTTGGAACCGAAGATCTCCCCGGGGCCGAACAACACCTAAAGCAAGTTGGGCAGTTTGCGGAGTCCTCCGGCAGCGCCTGGCTGGAAGCGCTCCTATGCCGGGTGTGGGCCGAACTTTACAGGCTCAGCGGCGACGAAAGCGCCTGCCTGGATCGACTGCTGCACAGCCTGGCCACTTTCAAATCACTGGGAGCCAGGTACGAGCTGGGCAAAACTTATCTGAAGCTGGGCCGGCTCAAGCTGAAGATGAGGAGGGTGAAAGAGGGGCAGGCTTGCCTGAGGGAGGCGCTGAGCATTCTGGACAAACTGGAAGTGGAGAACAGCAGAAAGGAGGCGAAAGCTTTGCTTGACCAGACAAAGGAAATGCCCCATTTGGAGAAAGAGAGGATTCTCACCTTCTATCGACTGGCGGATTTGCTGAACAACGTCTGGGATACCGACGAGCTGCTGAACAAGGCCCTGGACTTGGTCATCGAGCTGTTGGACGCCGAGAGGGGAGCCATAATCCTGTACTCCGAAAAGGACAAGAGCTTCCGGGTTAAAGTCTCACGGAAACTGGAGCTGGAGACCTCCAAAGACGCCGTGGCCATATCCCGACGGGTGGTGAATGACGTCATCGAAAGCGATTCCCCCCTGATCGTGGACAATGCCACCAGCAACCCACAGTTCGCCGCCAGCAAGAGCGTAATCGCCTACAACATACTTTCCATATTGTGCGTTCCGCTGCGGACCCAAAATCGGCTCATCGGCACGGTTTACTTAGATCATCGCAGCCTGCCGGCGGTGTTCTCCTCGGAGGATATCGATTTTCTGAAGGCCTTTGCCAGTCTGATCGCCACGGCCATAGAAAAAAGCGAGCTGTATGCCAAGGTCCACGAAGAGGTATTCCAGCTCAAAGAGACCTTTCACCGGTACTATGAGTATCCTCATCTGGTGGGAAGGAGCGCAAAGCTGCAGGAGGTCTTCGGTCTGGTGGAAAAGGTGGCCCCTGCCAAAACCAGCGTCTTGATTCTGGGCGAGCCGGGCACCGGAAAGGAGCTTATCGCTCACCTCCTACACGAGAGAAGTCCCAGAAGAGCCGGCCCATTCATACGGGTGAACTGCGCCGCCCTGGCGGAAAGCATGTTGGAGGGCGAGCTGTTCGGCGTAGAGGATAAGGCGGCCACCGGCGTGGGCTTCAGAAAAGGAAAATTCGAGTTGGCCGACGGAGGCACCATTTTCTTAGACGAAGTCGGAGACATGAGCCTGTCACTGCAGGCCAAGGTGCTCCGGGTTTTGCAGGAGAAAGAGTTCGAGAGGGTGGGGGGACAGCAATCCATAAAGGTGGATATCCGGATAATCTCGGCCACCAACCAGGATCTGCAAAAGAAGGTGCAGGATGGCGACTTCAGGTTGGATCTCTTCTATCGCCTGAATACCATTGTGATCACCATTCCTCCACTCCGCGAGAGAAGGGAGGATATACCCCTGTTGGTACAGCACTTCGTACAGAGGTCTGCTCAGGAGAACAACAAACCAGAGGTGAAGTTGACCAAGAGAATCATGGCGGCCTTGCAGGCTCATAGATGGAGTGAGAGCAACGTCAGGGAGCTGAAAAATCTCATTGAAAGGGCTACGTTGCTAAGCGAGAATGGAGAATTTCCTTCGGACCTGCTCAGTAGCTTAAGCGTGATACGGGAGTCGGCTGATATGGACGGGCCGGGCAAACTCCAAAGCCTGCTGGATTGGGTCGAAAAGCACAGAATAGTCCAAGCCCTGCAGAGAAACGGGTGGAACCAGGTAAAGGCTGCCGAGGAATTGGGCTTGAATGAGACCACCCTGAGAAGGCGAATGAAGAAACACAAAATCAAGAAACCTCTTCGATTGTAGTCGTCATAACTGACGAGCTATACCTTTAATATATTGATTATAAATAATTTAGCGACACAAACAAACAAAGGGGCGACAAAAGAGAATCGGCATAACTGACGATGGAGTTAACTCTATAATTCTACGTGAGTTATAAGTTGCAATGTCAGATCTCGTCAGTTTTGATCCCCTCTTCTTTGCCTTCCTTCCCATCAGTACACTTTACCGCAAAGCTAAGCGTTTGTAAACCATAGCGTAACGCGGCCTACTGCGTTCCGGCATTGGGTTTGCAATACTGTGCAGTCGCAGAGAAAGCAAACCCCTAAACGCGGAGGTCGTGATGCTTTCCAAATTCAATTCACACAGTGTCTCCATTTTGACCATAGCAGTTCTTCTGCTGTTGGTCGTCGGCTTCTCAGCCAGTGTAGTCTTGGCGGACGGCCAAGGTGGCCAGTGGCCCCTCGAACCCCCACCTGCGACCACCGGTGGCGATGACGGAGGAAGCGAGGGAATCCAGACGCTGGTGACGGTCATGACACTGATGGAACTGATTCTTTAGTTGCAGCTGAGGGAACGTATGCCACGCATAGTTAGCGAGACCAAGGAGACTTACGGGGAGCTCAGCAAGGCGGTTCAATCTCCCTTCAATCTGATTCTGGAGGGGGAAAGCGAGGTGGGAAAGGAACACTTCGCTCGCCTGATCCATCAGGAGAGAAACTGGGGGGGGCGTTTCGTGGTGTACGACTGCGAGCAGACGGGGCAAGAGCAGTCAGACATAGCTGGAAGGCTAACCTCGGAGGCCTTCCTGCAGAGGCTCAAGCAATCCCACAAGAAGGACACCTTCTTTGTGAGGAGGATCGATCTGCTTAAAGGAATCCTGCATGCACAACTCTCTGATTTCTTTGAGCAGCTGGCCGAGAGCGGGCGATTCAGCAGAAAAGAACTCCTTAGCCTGGGCATCATCGGATCGGTTCAGCCCGAGAGGAACAGGTTTTCCTTGGAGAGCGTCCAGTTGAACAGACTGCTGGACATTCTCTTCTGTCTGAGGATTAGAATCCTGCCTCTCAGGGAGCGGAAGGCGGAGATCCCCAGGTTGGTGGAGCGGTTCGTCCGTTTATTCAATCGCGAACATAAAAAAGAAGTGGAGGGGGTTTCAGCGGAGGCGCTGCAGATCCTGATCCGACACGATTGGCCCAATAACGTGTGCCAGTTGAGGACCGAGATCGAACGCGCCATAACCTTAACCCAAGATCATCATGCAATAACGCCGGATGCTCTGTCGGACGACTTAGTCGGATCCGCATCCAGAACGCGTTCGCTTGACTGAAAATGGCAAAGCAAAACCGGTTGTCTTTCATCGTGGGCCTTCTCGAGCGCAACGGAACCATGACCGCGTCCGATCTGGCCGATAAATGCGGAGTCTCCAAAACCACCATCCAGAGTGACATCCGGGTCCTTTCGGATGCCCGGCTGGCGGTGCGTGCCGATGGAGGTTACAAACTGCACCATAAGGAGACCCGGCTCGGTCTGCATCTGACGGCGGAAGAGATGTTGAGTCTGTATCTGGGGCTCAACTCCCATCCGGTTCAGTCCATCTCTTGTTTCCGCGAGGCAGCCAAACGCGCGCTCTCCAAAATCGAAGCGCACGTGTCGGAAGATGTCAACGGCGACTACGAGGTAGCCAAAAGACACCTGGCGATTCAGCCGGGGAAAAACCGTCCGCATGAAGGCGCCGCTCTCATATTCGAGCTCATGCGGCAAGCCATCTGGCCCAGGCAAAAGGTGGAACTGCACTACGTTTCACCGTCCGGCTCCGAGCGCGCAAAGCTCGTGCCTCAGGGTTTGATCTATAAAAAGGACGGTTGGCATTTGGTGGGGTTGGTGCGCAAAAGCAAGAGATACTTTCGGCTGGACTTTATCAAAAGCGTGAGCCTCTGCAAGTAACGGCCGAGCCACAAGTAAGAGTGGACTGCACAGCTTACGCTAAGACGCTGCTCATGGATCTGTCCGTGTTGACGGCAAGGAGTATCCTGCTGCCGCCAGCAAGACGCATTCATGTGCCCACAACTGTCTAAGCCCGCCCTCGTTGCCCCTCGCCTCGGGGGCAGTAATTACATGTTTTGCGTTTTGTCCTGCCAAGCGAGGGAGAATTCGATTGAAGGTCCGCTCTACATGTCGATTGGTAAGTGGATGTAAGCCCGGGTGGAGATACTCTTCCCCCATTCGTCTGAAGCAAAACCGAGGTGATCCCGAGACACGGCACATTTGTGATAAGCCTCTCGGATACCCACACCGCCCATTCAATGCGGCAAGCAAATTGTCGCAGACCTGACAGTTTAGCTGGTTATGGAGGACGATCTTTACTTTGCGGGAGGGAGCCGACCCAAGGATATGGGCACAGGCTTAAGCGATTTCCACTAAAAGCGGAACGTCAAAGAAATGGCGTGGGAGTCGCCCAGGTCATCCACCGGAATAAAGCAGTAGTCCAGACAATAGGTATGGGTTTTGGCGAAGATCAGGCCCATCCCCCAGCTCAGTTTCGAGTTGGAGTTGAACTCGGAACCGCCGCTATATCCCATTCGAATGGCGATCATATTTCCATAAACGAATTCGGCGCCGGCGCGCAGGCTGTTTCCGTTGTCGGATGAAGCATAGAAATCAGCAACGGCGTTTATAGCGCCCCGGCCCAGAGTATCATTCAAAGCCAGGCCCAACTTGATCACGCTGGGCAGCTCGAAAGATTCCGAGATGAACTTGACGTCATGTCCCAGGTTTTGCACGGCCCCGCCCAGGCGTAGCTTGCTCCAGGGCGTTTTGTACAACCAGCCCAGGTCAAAAGCCACAGTGTGGGCCGTGTAATCCTCGATGGTCTCGCTAAGATATTTGATGCTCGCCCCCAGAAAAAGGTTGGGGCCCGCTTTAGCACCTAGACCCAGAGCAAGGTTTATGTCACTGCAACCAAACTCCGAGGTGGGTTCCCCCAGTTGGTCTCTTCCCTCCAGCCGATCCATGTGCAGGTAGTTTAAGTCTCCTGCCAGAACCCCGACTCCCGGTAAAGGTCGTGCGAAGGCTGCGGATTCATAGGAGACATCTGATAGCAGGGATTGATGCATGAAGGTCAGCTCCCAACCCTGGATGCCAGCCAGTCCTGCCGGATTCCAATGGATGGCCGTCACGTCGTCCGCCAAACCGGAAAAAGCCCCTCCCAGAGCCAGAGCACGGGCGCCCAAGCCCAGTTTGAGAACCTGAGCAGCGGAGGTGCCCACGTCGTCGCTGGAAGCCCAACATCCGGCAACATGAAAACCACTCAGCAGTAGGAGCACTACAATTGCAATAAGACCCGTGTTCTTCATTTTCCAGACCGTTTTATCGGATTACAGCCAGCTTCGAAATCTTCTCCTGCCCCTGGTCGTTGCTGACTCTGTATATATAAACCCCGCTGGCCAACTTCCGGCCCTGAGCATTAGTGACGTCCCAAGACACCTGCCCGTCTCCATCAGTCTCCTGAATGGTGCAAACCTTCTCACCGACCAAGGTGAACACCTCTATCTGAGCCTGAGCGGTGAGCCCGTCAAAGGTCACATGGGTATGACCCAGGTGCGGTTTGAACGGATTGGGATATACCGACGCGCTGGCCAAACCATCTGCGGCAAACCCCGATCGGCCCGGTCGATTGGCGAACCCGACCAGTTCATCCAAAGCCGTGTGGAGAATCCGAGCGGCGGTTTCCTCCTCCACAAAATAAAGAGGAAAACCGAAGTAGATCACTCCGCAGTCTTTGGTGAAATATCTGAGCGCAACGGCTTTCCCATCGGAAGCGGACGTATCGTAAGCCGAATTGAAGGTGTAGATTACCTCGGAGCGATCCACAGGCGTAAAATAACCCACGCCGGGGAGCTTACCTCCCGGCCCGACGAAGAGGGGATCAAAGGCATGATTCACCCTCAGCGTGTCCAGCTTCACGATTTGAGGATAGTCCGGGGTCTGGGCCGCGCCGTTGGCTCCCACAAACTCCGGTTGGGTGGTGTTCCCACCCCAATATGCGGGCATCCAGGCCGAATCGATGTGGAGATCGTCTCGTCTGAAGTCACCGGCCTCAAAGACCGCAAACTCCTCGGAACAGCGGGATTCGCAGGATGACAGGATTCTCCTCCCCTCGATCAACAGGGCGCCGCCCGCAGCCAGATACTGCTGGAGAACGGGGTACCATTTCGAAAATCCCGTTGCCTCGTCCTCGTAATGAACCACCGTCACCCGGTGACGACTTAAGTCGAGAAGGCGGAGCGGCGATTCGTCGCCCCTTTCGATGGTATCATAAGAGTAGTTCTCCAAGGCCCGCCGGTAAAAGGCATTCACGCTGTCACCGTTAACCCCGTCGGCGGACTCAGACCCCCGGGTTAAATCCACCAGCAGTATCCCCGGTTCCAAGTACATCAAGCAGGCTTCCTTCTCGCTGGAAGGATAGCTTTCCAGCCCCAGCATATCCACGGCTGTCACGCTGTAAACATAGTCTCGGCCGGCGACCACCCGCGAATCGACGTACACCGTATCCCGCCAAAGCGACTCCAGCACACGCGACTGTTGGTCGGGCTCCCGGCGGAGGATCTTGTATCCCTTTATGTCCGTATCCCGTGAGGACATGTGCAAGGTAATACTGCTCGACCCGATGCTCACCGCCAGGCAGGGACTATGCGGCATTCCCACCAGAGCCGTGTCCTCAAGGGGTTGGCAATCCGATTCGGAACAGATGTATCGTTCAGATTCCAGTCCACAGACGTTTACGCTGGTCACCGTGTAGTAGTAGGTGAGGCCCTGCTGCACGTCTAAGTCGGTGTAGCTGGCCCAGCCTGTGCTGTCGTATTGGACCAGGTTGCCGTTGATCGGGTTCCGGCCCAGGTAGCTGCCCGATACCGGAGTCCGGTAAACGTTGGATCCGGCTATCTCCGTCCCCCAAAACTGGGCCTGCCATTTGAGGGTCACGCTGGTATCTGTAACTTCCGTTACATCCAGCAGAGTGGGCATGGAGGGAGAATCTATGTACATGATCACCTTCTGCCCCAGAGAGCTCTCCAGACCGATCGTATCCACTGCCGTTATGGCGTATGAGTAAGGGGTCAGGACGGAGAAATTGGTATCCACATAGACTGTGTCCGGGGCTTGTACCGAATCTATTATTCCGTAGTCGGTCCAGCGACCGGACAGATACTTGCACCGGTAGACATTGTACTTGGCCAGGTCACCTTCTGTATTGGGGGGCCAACTCAGGACGATGCGACATTCGTCACCCAACTCCGCGACCAGGCCGTCCACTCGTTCCGGCCGTCCCGGTACAAACGACCTCTCGTTTCCCGGGGTCATCCCGCTCTCCGACACGCCGCATTCTCCCTCTCGGACGCAGGTGGCGTTGAAAAAGTAGGTTTGCCCTTCCATCAGGTCCGCAAAAACGAGAGTGTACTGCTGGGGAAAGGCATCCGGCAGCGGGGTGGAATTGATTGGGGGTTGCTGATAAACGCCCGAAGTGGTGCTGCGATATACGTTGTAGCCATGAGCCTCCTCGCTGTAGCACTTGAAGATCAGACTGGTATCGGTGTGGGCGATGATCTTAAACTCGGAGGGTGGTTCCGGCGGGTACAATGGGCCGGTTACCCGGACCGGTCCCGTCGGCAGGTGAGGAGGCGGTATGCCCTCCAGGCCCAGTGAATCCAGGGCGGTAACCCAAAAGTAATGCTCCAGCGAATCGTCCACGGCCGGATCGACCCACATGGTATCGTGTTCCACCCAGGTCACCAACGGTATGCTACCGCTGTGCCCGGTCCCGTCATAGATGTTGTAGCGGACCACGTCGCTCTCACTGCTGGGATTCCAGTGAACCACAACATGACAGTCCCTGATTTCGCCGCCTATGCTGACCACCGGCTGCGGCCGGCCGGCCAGAAAATCCGCTCTGTTCGATGGGGAGGTGCCGTTGCCTCCCGTACCCTGGGTGACCACGTAGTAATAGGTGACGCCCTCTATCAAACCCGAATCCTGATAGCTGAGGTCCCGCCCTACCGGGTCCTCCAGGGGCTGGGCGTTTAAGGGTGGATCGGGGTACACGCCGGGAATGGTGGAACGAAACACCCAGCAACCCCGGTTTCCCTGAGCCACTCTCCAGCTCAGGGTCGGTTTTGTCCCTAACCACTCCGACACCTTAAGGCTGTAAGGCGGTGAGCCGAATGCCACGATTTCCGCCTGGGCCGCTTCAGAGGGAGGACTCTCCAATCCGGAGGAGTCAACCGCGCTGACTTGGTAGAGACAAGTTCCGACCTCCTTGATTGACGAATCCACGAAGGTCGTCTCCGAGGCCGACGAACCCAACAGGCGGTATTCTCCGTAGCCGGGAGGATTATAGTATATCAAGTAATGGTCCACCTTCTGCTCGGCCGGGCTGGCAGGCCAAGTCAGGGTTACCTGGACCCCTTCTATGGTTGTCGACGGTCGGGCCGGTGCTGTCGGCCCGCCCGGTGTGATGCTTATCTCCGGCGACCGGCTGCTCTCCACTAACTGGTTGTCAACGCTGGTGATGGTGTAATAGTACCTCTGTCCCGGCATGAGGCTCTCATCCAGCCACTGGCTGTCCGGCTGGGGAATGGGATAGGGGTTTACCCTCTCTCCGGCTTGCCCCGAAAGAATAGACCGGTAGATGTTGTATCCTGCGGCCACCGAAGGCGCCCTGGGCGACCAACCCAGCGTAACGCTGGAATCGCTCCAGGCAATGACGTGGAAATCGGCCGGAGGGTAGTTGTGAGTCTCCGTGGCCGGGGGCTCGAAGCCCCAACGGCCGCTGTTCCAGCCGTCGTGCATGTACTTGGGCCAGGGTTCGGAGTCTGGATGGTAGTCGATGTCCAACTCCCAGGAGATCAATTTGGATTGGACATAAATGTTGTAGTCGGTGGGCAGAACCAGATCGATTTTTCCGTCCTTATCCAGATCATCGACCAGCGGCGTATAGGGGCTGTAAGTATACAGAGTAGGCTCGGCCGTGGCATACAGGGGGAAACCGGGCAAAAGCATGCCTTCGTGATCCCAGGCGTAGATTCCTTCGTAGCCGCTGCCCAGGAATTGCCCCGTCCGGACCATTATGTCGGCGCTTGCGTCTCCATCCACGTCCGCCAATACGGGACTGCCGAAAGTCTCTCCTCCGGTTGCGAACGCGTTCCCGTCCCCAGCTAATCCCCGGGCAGTTAACTCTTCCTTTTCCATGCCGCGACAACGGAATACAATCTCTCCTATGCTGCTGCCCAAGCCGGATGCCGCCTCCCTGATCCTCTTCGAGTCGGGAGTTTTATGAGAAACCAAAGTGCCACTCGGAACCAAGGGGGTCCCGTCCGCATGCCAGGCGTAAACGCGAGCTTCTCCCAGCGTCCACAGGCTGACCGCTATTTCCAGAGTTCCGTCACCATCCAAATCTCCCACCGCGGGGTGGTTCCCGAACCACCAGCCGGAGATCAGATCCGGTAATAGTATGGGGTAACCGGCGGCCTGAGTGCCATCCTTCTTAAAGGCACAGAGGGCGTGGTGGTTTCCGTTGGCGCCCAGCACCAAAACTTCCAGATCCGGGCTTTCATCCACGTCGGCCACTGCGATCCCGAAAATGTAAACGAACTGAAAAGGATAGTCTCCCGGGCCCAACAATTGGTTTACGTCGTTATCCCAGATATAGATACCTCCCACCCCCTGGTAGTTGCCGTATTCTCCCGAAACCGCATGAGCCGCTCCGGCGATGATCTCGTTTTGGCCATCCTGGTCCAAGTCGGCCACGGTCAGACAAGGAAAGGCCATGTCCTCGGCGCTGCCCGCGGTCGAGACCAGCGCGCCCTGGGAGCCGGTAACGATCGGGAGCCCGTCGTTCCTCCAGCCATAAACCTGACCATTGCTGCTGATGGTGAGCACCTCCGGAACCCCATCCCCCTCCAGGTCGGCGACCACGGGCGTAGCCAGGCCCCAGAATTCGTTTCCCGCGGTGGCGGCGGGGGCAAACCAGTCGGATGAGGATGAGCAATAGGCGTGCACGCCCTGATCGGAGCAGATGATGATGTCCTGGATCCCGTCCCCGTCCAAATCTCCCAGGGCGGGTGAGGACATCATGTTTCTGTCCGTATCCTTGGGCCACCCCGACTCGCGCCGGCCGTTAGGACCGAAGACCTCAACTCCCCCCACCCTTCCGGTTGAGGGCGGGCCTCCCACTCCGATTACGATCTCATCGTATCCGTCACCGTCTATGTCCCCCACGGCCGGCGACAACGAGCCGTTGGAAGAGAGCTCCTGTGTCCAACCACCGGTGGCGATGCTCTTCACCGCTACTGCTACCGTGTCCGCGTATATCTGACCACCGGCAGTCTCCACCCATAGACGCAGGGCGTATTCCGTCACATCCAGAAAACTCACCAGCCACCGGCCCAAAACCCCGTCCGCCACCATCCGAGAGGACGAGTTTATCTCAATCCAGGTATGGGGCGATTGTCCGTATCCGTATTCCAGCTTGTAACCGGCGAAGTCCGGCGCTATAGTGTAGCCTGTGATCTCGGCAAATCCGGCTATGGTGTCCCCCGCCGCAGGAGAAGTTATCTTTACGTAATTCCGGTCGTTGGCGATCACGCGCACCACGGCTTGGTTTTGTTCTCCCACGGTCAATCTCAGAGTGAAAAGACCTGACAGGCCGGAGCTGTTCCACAAGCCTAAGGTATCGCTCTTCACCGGAATGGTCGAGCTGGCGATGGTGGTCCAACTCTGGGGCCGGGGACCCTCTCCATATTCCAGCAGATAGCCCGAGAACCCGGGTCCGTCTGCCGTCCCTATCACGGCCACCTCTCCGGAGACCTGACCGTTTTCTGTGGGATAGTCTATCTTCGCCATCCTGCCGGAGACCAGCTGCAAAGCGGAAGCCAAATTCACTCTCCCGTAACCGCTGTAGACATCCTTCCCCGGAGAGTACAGGCTGTCGCCTCCGTAAGGATAGATCAAGTCGTCTGCCGATTGTTCTATGATCTCCACTGTCTTAGCTGCAGTCATTCCCGGCGATACGGCCAACAGGTAAGCCGCTACTCCCACCACACACGGTGCAGCCATGCTGGTTCCGTCTGCCAGGTAGTACTTCTCATTCACTATGTGAACCCCCGGGAATCCGTTCTCGGCGTACATGTCCGTGCCTGCAGCTCTCAAGGACAGGATATCCTCTCCCGGGGCCACAATCTCCACGTGATCGCCGTAACTGGAAAAAGGCGTGACCCGGTCCCTGCTGTTGGAGGCCCCTACGGTCAGGACCCCATCGTAGGCTGCGGGATAGTTGGGCGTCTCGCTGCTGTCGTTGCCTGCCGCCGCCACCGGCAGAACACCCCGGTAGGCAGCATAGTCCAGCGCGTCCCGGAGGACCTTGGAAGGATAGGCGCTTCCCCAGCTCATGTTGATCACGTTGCATCCCATGTCGGCCGCATACACTATTCCCGCCGCGCCCACGGAACTGAAAGCATAGGGAAATATTTTGATGGCCATTATCCGGCAGGGGGTGACGATGCCGGATATTCCGGTTCCATTGTCTCTCGCTGCTGCCACGATGCCCGCGCAGTGCGTTCCGTGCCCGTGGGTGTCGGTGGGATCGTCATCTTCACATATCTCGGTGGAATCCCCGGAAAAATCCCATCCCCAAACATCGTCCACGTAGCCGTTGTGATCATCGTCAATGCCATTGTCCGGGACTTCGCCCTGGTTGATCCAAATCTCACCGGTCAGATCCTCGTGGTACCTGTCTACGCCGGTGTCGATGATGCCAACCAGAGGCGTGGTAGCTTGGTCGTTACGCTGGAACGCCTCCAGGGCATCTATGTCCGCATCTTGGCTGCCGAACTTCATCACCAGTTGATGTCCGTGATTTCTGTCGGTTCCGAAATACCCCTGGCCGCCGTTTTGTGCGGCACCCAGATTGTTCAGAAACCACTGGTGCGGAAACAAAGGATCGTTTGGCTCCTGGTACAACGCCAGCCTGTAATCCGGCTCCGCATAATCCACTTCCGGCCGGCTTTGGTACTCGGTTCTCATCTGCTCCAAATCCGTCCCGGCAGGTACTTCCAGAACGTAGACCCCGGATAGATTCTCCGGCGCGCCGGATATGCTTGGAGACCCCCCGAAGAGCTTCTTCTGCCCGATGATCCTGAACTTGAGATTGAGACTGTCCAAAGCTGTCAGACCGGTGGTCACCTGTCCCTGGATTTTGCCCAAAGTGACCCTGCCGTTTGCCTCCGGTTTCAGCTTGACGATCAGGCGATTATCCGCAAACTGCCTTGCCATCGGATTTGTCGATCCCGACAAGGGCTGCGCCCAAGCGGCCGGCTGCAGCGCGGAGCATATGCAGACAGACAGAAGCAGGCTAATGCCTAAAACCAACTTCCTTTCTCTCACTGGTCTGTTCTCTCAAATCTATGGCGTTATTCTGAGCAAAAAGTGATGCAAACATCGTTCCAAAGACTCTAAACGCCGGGGCCGATCCCCAATCCGTTGACTGCGAATCGGATGGGATCCACCTCAGATCACCCGCTGCCTGCGAGAAACGCAGAATTTGACGACACCCACGCGGTCAAAGTCAGCCTCCCAGACATAATACGATCTTAATTAATGAGTTACTGATTCGCAGTGAACTCCGAATAGTATTGGGTATCGGTAATTCGCAGCATCAGGTGCGTGAATCTCCCCTGCTCAAGCCCGGTACATCATGCATTTGGATTTTGTGGGCGCCATACCACAACCGACCCCGGCGAATGATCTGCGGCTTCTTGGTATTCGCCACGTGCGGAAAAGGACAAGGGAGCCCGGATTATTACGACCAGAGGCGGTAGATAAAGGTCGTTTCCGTACCGTTGGATTTTACCCAGGCTCCCTCTTCAGATCATCTTTCGGCTCTTCAAGCGCACACAACGCCCTTTTCCTCCATGGCCTTCGGGAACAAAAGGGAATCGCAGCAAGGCCTTGTTGTGTGCAACTCGATTAGTATTATAATGTAGTCAAACGACTGGAAAGAGTCAAGAGGAAAAAGTGCCTGCATATAGGGCAGGAGCAGTACCCATACCCGGCGAGACACTAAGGTATTGTCAGGATCACCCTATTTATGTGCATTTCTTGAACACCGGGCATTACGGGGCTCTTCATTCTACCTTCTGAAAGCTGTAGCCCACGACGACATCCCTTAAGAAACTTCTTCCTTTGTAGCAAGGACACCAGACAATTCCAGTGCTTGTAAGTCTCACCTTTTTCCATTTACCAAGATCGAGGTTGGCTTTATGGGAAATGATCTTAAGCCACAGGAGCTCGGCTATCTCTCTTGCGTCATCCTCGGAGATAAAGACACCTTCCAGGTTTTCCTCCCTCACCGCCTCGGTCACCAGCTCCGGCTGCGTCCGGACGTAGGCCAAGGCAATATCTCCTACCTTCTTGAGGTTGGGCAGCTCGAACGCGGGAACATAGAAGAGAAAAGGCCGGGATTTGTTTCTCACGTTGAACAGGCCGATCTCCGAGGGCAAGAGCTTGAAGATATCCTCAATCGACGACCTTTTCTTTCGTCGTAGGCCGGCTTCAAAAATCCAGAACGGAAAGTATCCGGAAGGCTGAGTCCCGTCCGAGTCTATTTCCTCTCTTGCCTTGGCCACTCGACCCTCCACCTCACTATAGCCTCCTTGTTCTATCTTCCACATTTTTCTGCAGTTTGTGCAGGGGAAGAGCAGGTGAAATGGACTGACCGGCAAATCCCAGCCGCAGTTGGGACACCTATGCGGCATTATCTGAAGAGGGGAGAAAGTCTCGACATCGCCGGATCGACTCTTTTTCTGCTTGAAGCTCCCAGGGCCCTGTTTTAGGACCCTGCCGGTTATGCCGTCGATTACATGGAAGTACTTGCCTTCGGGAGCAACGAAGTCCACTATCCACAAGGGAAAATAGATTAGAGAGAGACGCTCTTCGATAAGACTGAATACCAGTTCATCCCCGCCTCTTTTCTTCTCCTGAAGATAGAAATCCAGTGATTGGCACCCGCTTTTCCTTGCCTTCTTGGAATCGACCTCCAAGCTCAAAACCTCCCCCTCTCGGGTCAACCGGTTCATATCTGTTAGGATCCTCAAATCCAGCCACTCCGGCCTCATACCGAGTGTCGCGATTCCCAAATCGTTGGAGCGGTGTGCGGGGAAACTCACATCCCAATCCCTGGTCAGGATATGCTCGGGTTCCTCTTCCTCATTAGGGATGGCCCCAAAAGGAGAAAGCTGCAATTGGCTGAAGGTGATATAGAAAGCCTGAGTGGTGAATCGCCAAAAAGGAAGGAAAAACAGTCGGGGCTTCTCTACCCTTCGGGTTAACGTTTCTCCTTCCACTTTCCGATGCCGGTCGACCAAAAAGGAAATCGACCTGCTTTGGACCTTCGGCTTTAGGGAGTACCTCAGAATGTTCTTTTGTGATCGGAAAAGGAGAGGGAGATTACAGTAGGGACACCTGGCCACATTGGCGCCCTCCAGCAATTCGAAGGGCGCACCACACGAGGGGCAGGAAGCAGTCGCTTTCAGCCTTTGCATGGCTTATTCCACTTTCTCGCCGCAGTTGAAGCAGAACTTGGTTCCCGGCGGCAAAACCTGCCCGCACTTGCCGCATTTGATCTTCTGTGCCAGATTAAAACCGCATACCATGCAGAAGTTGGCCTCGGCCGGTAGATCCTTCCCGCATTTAGGGCATCGGTTGATAACCACCAGTTGGTGTCCGCACTTGTAGCAGAATCGGGAGTGTTCCGGAGTGTCCGCTCCGCACTTAGGGCAGGTAATGGTAGGCAAGGGGTCATACTTGAGATCCTTTTGATCGGGACCCAGTGCTTTGGACACAAGACTCGGAACCAGTACGCCCACCCCCACGCCCGTGCCCATTCCCACCCCTGCCTGGGCGTAACCTCCGGAGCCGGACTCGGCCAGGGCCTTGGCCATTCCGAACTTCAGGAATTTGTCCAGATCGCCCACGGCCTTCATCCCGGATCGCTGGTCTATCATCTTCTGAACTTCATCCGGGGGAGTGATGGACGAAATATAGAAGTCGATAAGCTCCATTCCGTATTTTGCAAATTCGTTCTTGATCCTCTCCTTGGCCTCCTCGGCCAGCTTCAGGTACCTTTGAGGGAGCTCCAGAATGGTTTCCAACTTCTCCCCGAAGAGGTCGTTGACCCGGGACAGGATCACTTGCCGAAGATAATCCTCGATCTGATCGGTGGTGTAAGCCTCTTCCCTGCCCACTAGGGTATTCAGAAAAAGCAGCGGCTCGACGATCTTGGCAGTATAGGCGCCAAAGGCGCGCAGCCGGACCAAACCCAGCTCGCTGTCCCGAAAGGCCACCGGGTCCTTGGTTCCCCACCTTAGATTGGTGAAGGTTTTGAGGTTGACGAAATACACCTCCACCCTGAAAGGAGATTTGAAACCCCAGGGAAGTGACAGGATTTTCGTCAGTATGGGCAGGTTCAGCGTGGTCAGTGTATGCCTGCCCGTTCCCAATATGTCGTAAGCCTTGCCGTCCCGGAAGAAGACCGCCGACTGGCTGTCTCTGATAATGCACTGGGCCCCCAGTTTTATCTCCGCCGAGCCTTTCTCCGGAATCCTGTGGATCATCTCGTTTTCCTTGGGATTCATCCACTCGATTACTTCCATGAACACGGACATGACGCCCCTCTGCGTTAAGGTTGGAGTTTGGCAGTCTTTTTGGATTTATCGGCAAGTAACCGCAACTCCTTCATCCAGGTCGATGCGATGCGGAGAGGCCGATAGCTGAGGACCAGACAAGCATGCGGCGATTTCGGCAGCATCCTTGACCTCAGCCTCTCAAACAATCCCGGTCGAGGGTAAGATTCGAAAAGAACCACAACCTCGACGCACACTGCTGGCAGAAAGAGGGAGGAAGGAGGGCTCTCTGGATTCCGGAGAAGCCCGCCTGGAAATGATCTTCAACGGCGATCAGACATGTACTTGCGGGCCGGAGCGTGACGCCGAAGAACGCCACACCACGCTACATATGGCTGCGGTTTGCTTCACCTACACAGACGAATTCTAAAAAAGGCGTACAGGCTATCGCCTGTCCATCGAGACTAAGGATCGTAGTAGACCGTCACGCCTCGGGTCTGCAGGGTGGGAATGTATACGTTCTTCGAATCATCGGACAGAGGATTCTGATTGAGGCCCAGTTTGTCTCCGCTTCCCAAGCCCGAATTGAGCAGCAGAGGACTGATGTCGGATATATTGTTGGAGCGCAAATAGAGCTGCTCCAATGCCGTTAAGCCCGAAAACGGGCTCAGGTCGCTCACGTCGTTGAACTCCACGTACACCACCTTCAGTTTGGTCAGGCCAGCCAACGGCGTTACGTCGCTTATGTCTTCGCCCCATATGAAGAGGAATTGGAGGTTGGTCAGTCCCGATAAGGGACCGATGTCGCTGATCAGGTTGTTCATCAATTCCAGATTCACTAACTTAGTCAGGCCGGCAAGCGGCTCGATGTCGCTGAAGGGATTGCTGGAGCAGAACAGGTACTGAAGATCAGTCAATCCGGAAAGGGGATCGATGTCGCCGATCTGGTTGTCCCTCAGGTTCAAATTCCACAGACCGGTCAAGTCTGCCAGCGCATCGATTTCGCTGATTTGGTTTTGAGACAGATTCAGATCCTCCAGCTTGGTCAAGGAGGCCAGCGCCCCAATATCAGCGATCTGATTGTTCACTAGGCTCAGAGTTAGAATGTTGACGCACTGCTCAAGTCCGGTCAGGTCGACGATTCCCATGCTGTCAGCCCTAAGCTCCTGAAGACTGAGAAGCTCGCTCTTGTGAATCTCCTGGCCGGGCTTGCCGAGCTGGGCTTCGATTGCCGACTCAAGACCTGTGTCGGGGAAGGTGAAGACCACGTCTGCAAACGGCGTGGCATTGACCACATTGGACCGGACGGACCAGTTCGCCGACTCGTCTTCCGTCTTCAGCGCAAAATAGTAAGTGGAATCGGTCTCCAAACCCGTCACCTCGAAGGTCTCGGTCGACCCCGCCGAATGGCATGTGACCGAGTCGGCGATGGCGGCCCCGCTCCAGCCGGCTACCACGGACGAGTCCGAGGCGTATCTGATTTCGTATTGATATGCCTTTCCCGAGATTCCGTCGTCGCCGGGTGCGGTCCAGACCAGGGTGGCCGAGGATGTCGATACGCTCTGAACCCACAGGTCGGTCACGGCAGCCGGCGGCGTAACGTCCACGTCCCAATGCACCGTGGCACCCCGGGCCACCAGAGCCGGTATATACACGTTCACGGATTGAAAGGAGAGCTGGTTGTAGGTGAGCCACACTTCATCTCCGCTTCCCAGACCCGTATTGGAGACCAGCGGCGCGATGTCGGCAACGTTGTTTCCCGTCAAATCCAAAGAACTGAGGTTCACCAGACCGGAGAGCGGGTTCAAATCCTCTACCTGATTCCAGCGCAGATCCAGCTTCTGCAGGTTGCTCAATCCGGCCAGCGGAGTGATGTCCTGGATTTGGTTCTGGCTCAGGTATAGCTGCTCCAGGGTGGTCAAGTCAGACAGTGGGTCAAGATCCGTTACTTGGTTGATCCCCAGGTTCAAAGTTTTCAACTTGCTCAGGCTGGACAACTCGCTGACGTCGCTGATGTCGTTATCTATCAAAGTCAGCGCGGTCAAGTTGGTGCATTGCCCCAGTCCGGACAAGTCGACTATTCCCTTGGCTTCGACCCAAAGGTCGACTATGGCCTGCAGGTCCAATCTGTGGATATCGCCCGAGGGCTGGTTGAGCTGATCCCTGATGGCCTTCTCAAGATTCGTGTCGGGAAAGGTCACCACCATGTCCTGAATACAGGTGGCGCTTGCCACGTTGGAGATGAACGACCAATTGTCCGCCTCGTCTGCTGCCCGAAGAGCGAAATAGTAAGTGCTGTCTTCCATCAACCCGCTAATGGTCATGCTCTCCGCCGATCCGGCGGACTTGGGAGACGGCTCCCCGGTCACTTGCGTGGCCGAATCCCACTCCGACCAGAGGTTGTTGGTTTTGGAATATCTGATATCATAAAGCGCCGCCGTCCCGGAGGTGGTATCGTCACCGGGGGCGGTCCAGCCGAGGGTGACCGAGCTTGGGGTAACGTTCTTGACGGCCAGGTCTGACACGGTTGAGGGGGCGATGCCGTCGCCGGTTTCCTCATCATCGTCAACTCCCGTCGATTTCTTCGAGCACGAAAGAGTCAGAAGCAGCATAGCTGCTGCGATACAGAGAATGCACGCCAGACGGCCGAATCTCGATGACATTGATCCTTGCTCCTTTCTACGCGACAGATCTTCTGCCGGGACGCCGAGCCAGAGCTGCAAGAGACGATTGGCTGGGTTGATGCTGTTTTTCCGGCGGACCTGCGTTCTCTTCTCCGTCGGAAGACTATTTCAATTAATCTACGATCCTGAATACGCATAGTCAAGCCCGGATTCGCTCTTAGCCTCCGTTTTCGTTACTCTTTTGCTGGTCTTTCAGCGACAGGAAAGCAGTACTCCTCAACCAATCTGGCCCCAGGGGAACCCTATGAGAACCAGAAGCACTGCACAGAGCAGGAGGAAAAGAGAAGCCGGTAGCAGTACCCTATAGATTTCGGAGAAGCTAACTTTGAAATAATTCTTCGTCACCACCAAACAGAGATGCACCGGCGACAGCATGACGCCCATGAACCCCGCGCCATACGCCAGCATCATGTAGCCGTAATCCACGCCCTGGGGCGCCAGAAAGGAAAGAAGAACAGGATAGGAGATGGCGATGAAGGCCGATGTCATGCCGGTCAGGATTCCCACGGCGAAGGGAACCATAAGTACGGCGAAAATGGGGGATATTCCGGCCTGTGCCAAAGAACCGGGTATGGTCTGAATGGCCCCGGACACGGTGATCAGCTTCTTGAAGATCATCACCGCCAAGATCAGTGTCACGATCTCCGGGCTTATGGCGCATTTTATCATCTGAAGCCATCTTCCGGCTCGGAGCCGCTTGATGAGGCCAAAGACGAGCAAGGCCAAAAACAGCGCCAAAGCGATGTCCACCCCAGCGAGCAGATTCAATCCCACCACGGCCAGAACCGGCAGTATTCCTACCAGGGTCAGCTTGAGGTTCTTCGCCCAAGCTTCTGAGGTTTGACTTTCGTCTCCGTGGACCTTGATCCGTGGGGTCAGGAAGATGACTCCCCCCAGAATCATGGCCAAACTCAAAGGCAATTGTGCGAGGATCACCTGCCGCAGGCTGATGTGCAGAAGAGAGGCGGACAACACCACTCCCAGATACAGCGGCCAGGTGAACTCCAGGATGTGCCTGAACCAGTAGTTCACCGTCATCATCACGTTGGCGGGGACATTCTTCCTCTTTCCCACCTGCTCCACCATGGGGGCGGACATCATGGCTCCGGCGGGCATGGGAAGAAGTCCCACCAGCGCCGGCAGAAACATCAGAAGAAGCTTAGTGCTCTTAAACAACCCCTCCAGACCGGCGCTCAGACTCTCCAGGCTCTTGACGGCCTTGAGAAAATCACCGAAGACCAGGATCAGAAGCACTATGATCAGGAGGTGGATAGTCGGCCATTCTACTGCGGCCATTCCGGAGTTCTTCAGGATTTGGATAGGCGAGAGTCGAAAAAGCAAGCCCAGAAAAAAACCGCCGGCCAGGATGCTCAAACCCAAAGGTACGCGTTTTCTCACCAGCAAGAGTATCAGAAGAAAAACCAACAGCAGTTTTAGTAACTCGAACATGGGTGCCCTTTCAATTGATCACCATGCTAATACATGCGATCCGAAAATCAATGGTTTTTTCAGGAACTCCTCAATTTCGTTACTCTCTGGCGTTCCCTCGAAACACCACAACCACCTCTTGCAGAGGAAATAGCCACCCAGGCAACAGGAAAAAGACTGTTCGTGAGGACATGAGACGGCAAAGTACTGCCGTACGGTATCTACCGACGCTACGGTCACTACCACAGCGCAATACCCCCCACCTACCGATGATGTCGGGCTAAAAGTGCCGGAGGTCGGAATCGAACCGACACGAGGTTTGAGCCTCACCGGATTTTGAGTCCGGCGCGTCTACCAGTTTCACCACTCCGGCTCCGGGTGAGATTATACGTCCGCTCGAAGTCAAAGTCAAGCGAAAACGGCCTTCAGAATAAACCTCGGGAAGGGGCTTAAGACACTACTCAACAAACCAACCTTATTGCCTTATGAGGACTCGTCTTGAGGGTAATGGAAATCGGGAAGGGATTAGATGCGGATGCTGCGGGTCACTACGAAGCTGGAGACGAACTCTTTCATCACTCTGGTGATCTCTTCTGCGTCCTGGTATCTGTCCTCGGGGTTCTTGGCCATGGCCCTGGAAACCACCCGGTCGAAGATAACAGGACTCTTGTCGTCCACGCTGGAAGGAGGAACAGGCTCCTGGTTTACGATACGGTACATAAGTGAGCTTATGTTCTCTCCCTGGAAGGGTTTCTGCCCGGTGAGAAGCTCGTAGATCACCACTCCCAGAGAGAAGATGTCCGATCTCTTGTCCGCCGGCTTTCCCTCCAACTGTTCCGGCGAGATGTAGTGAGGAGTTCCCATGGCCACGTTGCTCTTGGTCAGCGAGGTGGACTCCAGCCTGGCTATCCCGAAGTCCATCACCTTGACGTGAAAATCCTCCAACAGCATGATGTTGGCCGGCTTGATGTCCCGATGCACTATGCCGTGCTGGTGAGCGTAGCTTAGAGCCTCGCAGGTCTGCATGATGATCTTGGCCACTATCCGGTAGTTGAGCACTCCCCTCTTCTGAATGAAATCCTCCAGGGTATAGCCGGAGAGGTACTCCATGGCGATATAGTGCAATCCGGCCTCCTCGCCTACGTCATAGATGGTGACGATGTTCGGATGGGACAGCTTTCCCGCCGCCTTGGCCTCTTGCATCAGCCGCTGTTTCAGCTCTGACATCTCTGACGGGGAGAATGCGAAATCCAGCCGAAGGGTTTTAAGAGCCACCGGCCTGTCCAGGACCGGATCCAGCCCTTTGTACACCGTCCCCATCCCGCCCTTGCCCAAAACCTCTATGATCTTGTACCGGCCGAATTGTGAGACGGAGGAACCCTCCCCCAGGGATAGAGGCGTGGCGTTTGTAGGAGTGGAGGTGTCGAGCTTTGGCGTCTCCGGAAGCTTCATGGTTTGCTCGGCTGACGATTCCGACTGACCGGTGGGCGACGGAGTCTGTCTTCTGCCGCCGGTCTCTTCAAAATTCGGCTGGCGGACGTGTGAGTCGGAGTCGCTTCCCGCCTGCTCCGCCGGCTCCTCGATCACCACCGGGGTGGAGGTCTGATTCTTGACTTCCACCTGTTGTTCGGAGTCGTCCGAAACGACTGTCGGTTCGGGATGAGACTCGCGGTCCTCCGCTTCGGAGGGAATCATCTCGGGCGTCTCTCTTGCTGAACGTTTGGGCTTGATGGCCGGCGAAGCCAACAGGAACAAAACCAGCTCCAGAAGGGGATAAATCGGTTTGGTCAGTATACCGAATGAGGAAAAAAGGATGTAACTGAAGTTGAAGACCACGAAAAGGAACACCAGCAGGATCACGATTCGGTAAGTCAACGACACGTTGGGGAGGACCAGAGCACAGAATACACCGATAGCTACCAGCGTCAGGAGGGCCCATATGGCCGAAAGGTGCGTCAGGAAGTCACGCTGGATGATGTTCTCGGCCACCGTGGCGATCCGCTCCACCTCGTTTATCTCTCCGAAGGCCGGTATCTTTATCCAGGTCTTGGACTCGGTGGAGGTCAAACCCACCAGCACGATTTTGTTCTTGAACGTACGCGGATTGACCTCGCCGTTGAACAACTTCAGAGCCGAGACTCTCTCGAAGCTGGTGTTGGGACCGCGATAGTCCACCAGCATCTGCCCGCCCTTGTCGGTGGGGATCAGGGTCTTCCCCAACGCCAAACCGTTATCCTCCGACAAGCTGATTTGATCGGGCTTCACGTCCAAGTAAGCCCCTGCCACCTGCAGTCCGAACGACGGGTACAGTTGACCGTCGTAGTCGATTAAAAGTTGTTCTCTTCTCACCAACTGGTCATTATCATACTGGATGTTGATGTGTCCGAAACCATATGCTGCTTCCGCTAAGGCCGGGCTGGGGTAGTATACCTGTCTGGCGGAAACCGGCCAGGAGCTGCTTTTTCCCGAGTCCTTGCCGCCGGCAATGGCCGACCTGGTTATCCAGGCTGGAGCGGATTCGGGGGCCATTCCCACGTCGGAGAGACTGAAATAGATGGGAAGGATAACGTTGCCCGTGGCGTAGATCTCGTCCGCCAGGATGCCGGTGCGACCGGAGGTATCCTCATCCACCTGTTCCGGCAAAAAGACGTCCAGGCCAATGGCCCTGGGCGATCCCCGCGATACCAGGAAAACCAATTGAGCCAGAAGATCCCGATTCCAGGGCCAGCGCGCTATGTTGTCAACCGACTGGTCGTCGATGCCCACCACCACGATCTCCGAGGGAGTGGCTTCCATTTTTCCCCGAAACTTGAACATCCCGTCCTGCATGCGGGTGGCCGTCCTCTCCAGAAACCCGTATTTTCCGGCATATAAGGAGAGCACCAGAATGGTGATGAGAACGTACAGAATCAGCCCGGAGAACCTACCCCGCAGTTGAGCGGAAATGGATTTCAAGTCGCCCATCCCCTTTCCGGCAGCTTGCCTATCCTGTCGACTTCGGCCCTGTAATCGCAATCTGAACATAATGGGTTATCCGGTCCTTCTGGTGTGAAGCGCCCAGAGGTCCCCTGAGCCGCCCCTTCACCGCCTATCGGCTGCACAGAATGGATAATCTGATTTGCCGCCCCTTGCGAAAAGTCATGGAAGCTGCCCCCTGCGGCCGGCTAACGTCCCACTGCCAGCCTGTCGATGAGAAACTGCGGCAGCCCCCGCTTTTTCATCTTCTCCTGAGTCTTCTTAAAATCGTAATCCAGCCTCTTCAGCGTGACCGTTTTTTTGTCTGCATCGTAGATCATAAAGCACGCCTTGTTGGACCCGTCCCGCGGCTGTCCCACCGATCCGATGTTCACAATGTACCTGAAATCCTTGGCGATCTCGCTCTGGTTATCCTCATGCAAGAAGCAGTGCCGGCCGTTGAACTTTTTTATGATGGCGGGAAAGTGAGAGTGCCCGATTATACACATCTGTTTGCCGAAGAAGCCGAAGTTCTCCTCGGCATCGTCCAGATCGAAGATGTAGTTCCATTGGTTCGGCTCCTTGGGAGTCGAATGTACCAGATGAGCTTGATCGAATTCGTGTTCCATCGAGAAGCCGGAGAGGATCTTCAGACTCTTCTCGGTCAGGACGCTCCTGGTCCATTCCATGGCCTGCTGGGCGTATTCGTTGAACAAGGTGGTCTCGATCAGCCCCAGAGCGGCGTAATCATGGTTGCCCATCAGCTTGACGTCGGTCAAACCGTCGATGAGCGAGACGCACTCGTTGGGATCCGGCCCATAGCCTACCGCATCTCCCAAGAAGAACATCCGGTCCAGCTTCTCTTTGCGAAAATCCTGGACCACCGCCTCCAGAGCTTCCAGATTGGAATGCACGTCTGAGAAAAATCCATATCTCATTATGTCTGTCCCTGGACGAAGCGGAACACCGATTTGCCCACCTCGATCAAATCGTCGTTTCTCAGCCTTTGTCTCTGAACGCCCTCACCGTTAATCCGCACCTTGCCCTTGCGTCCCAGGTTCACCAGCAGAAAAGCGTCCTTGTCCTTTACGATCTTGGCCTGCATCCGGGAGACCAAAAATCCCTTTACCGGCACGTTCACGAACCTGGCCTTGCCGAAGGTGGTCACCGGGCCCTCCAAAGCATACTGCTTCTGCTCGGCCCCCTCTTCCCCCAAAAGTACCGGGCCGCCGGCGGTTCGCGCTATCTCCCTGGCCTGCTTGTCCTTCTCCAAAAGCTCCCGCTGTCGGCGGGTCTTGAGCACCATGGTCCCGTCCATGTCCACCAGCTGTGCCTCTTTGGGCGCATCCCGGTGATATATCAGGTCGAACTTGCCGATGGTGATCCGATCGTCATCCTTGAGGATTTCCTCGGTGACCTTGCGGCTGTTGACGAAGGTTCCGTTGAGGCTTTCATTGTCCATGATCAGCGCGGAGTCTCCGTCGAACTCCAGCAGGGCGTGCTTTCTGGAAACCCCCTTGTTGTCCAAAACGATGTCGTTGTCCGGGGTTCTCCCGATGCTGATTCTCTTTTTCTCGGTAACCACCCTTTCGATCACCCTGTCTTCGAATTTCACCACGATCTCAGGCATGCTCCCCCCCTTTCCTTACCCTCTTGGGGTAAAACGATAAGGTCTGCCGATTGGTTTGTCAATCTTTTTGTCGGGACGGTCGTCTTCCCGGTGGCAAGGGTTCCAGTCGCTTCTCTCGGAACCGTTTGCATCCTGTTTCGACTCTTCTTATATTGTCGACATGAATGTGGGAAACTTGATTTTAGAGGGAAAGGTGATCTTAGCTCCCCTGGCGGGAGTGGCCGACGCGGCTTTTCGTCTGATGGCCAAACGATTCGGTGCGGCTTTAGTTTACACCGAGATGATATCCGCCGAGGGGGTATTGCGTGGTAACCCCGGCACCCGCGAGCTGCTGGATTTCGCCCCGGAGGAAAGGCCTATCGGCGTCCAACTCTTCGGTTCCGATCCGATCAGCATGGGTTCGGCCTGCAAGAAAGTCAACCAGATCAAACCTGAACTCATCGACCTAAACTGCGGCTGCCCGGTGAGAAAAGTGGTGGGGAAAAACGGCGGAGCTGCTTTGTTGAAGGATCTTAATCTGCTGGAGAAGATGCTCTCGGCAATGGTGGCCTCTGCGGAGTCTCCGGTCACGGTGAAAACCAGAAGCGGGTGGGACAAAGACCGCCTGGTGGCGGTCGAAGTGGCCCGGATGGCTCAGGATTGTGGTGCCGCTGCCGTCACGGTCCATCCCCGCACCCAGAGGGATGGGTTCTCCAACCGGGCGGACTGGGAGGTGATAGCCCAGGTGAAGCAGTCGGTCAACATACCGGTGATAGGCTCGGGCGACGTTTTCTCCCCTCAAGACGTCAAAGACATGCTGGATCGCACCGGCTGCGACGCGGTGATGATAGGTAGAGGCTCTTTCGGCAATCCCTGGATATTCTCCCGCACCAATCACTTCCTGAAGCACGGTCAATTGCCGCCCGAACCGTCCATCCGGGAGAGGATCGAAACCTGCCTGGCGCACGTCGAACTATCAACCAAACGACACGGGGAGAAGTTCGGGGTGATAAGAATGCGGAAACACATGGCCTGGTATACCTCGGGCATGCCCAAAGCCAGGGAGTTAAGGCAGCAGCTGTTCAGCCTGGAAACGCTCCGGCAAGTTCAGCAGGTTTTTCACCGGTATCTGGTCGAAATCCAGGGGGCGAGCGAGCTGGCACCCGATGGGGGTCGGTGACCCCATGGTGGGCGGAGACGGTCCCGCCTGCAACGCTTAGTCTTTCCATGGGCAAAACTCCGGAGCAGGTCTACGGCGAGGGCCGAAGGGTCGGGACCACAGCTTTTTTCTTTGACTTTTCGTGGATGGCACGTATATTGGAGAACTTGAGTCGACATGCTATTCGACCTTAAAACACAAGAGGTTAGCTTGTCCCCTGATTTGGACGTGAACTCCATTCTTCTGCCGGTCAGAAAAGATCTGACTGAATTCGAACGGATGCTGAAGGAGAATCTGGAATCCGACTCCGGTCTCATCTCGCGCGTGGCCGGGCATCTGGCGAATCGCAAGGGCAAGAGGTTAAGACCGGCGACGGTCTTCCTTTCCTATCGCTTGTGCAGGGATTCCGAGGACCAGATCGAACTTGATCCCAGGATTATGAACGTGGCCCTGGCCATAGAGTGCATACATACCGCCACCCTGCTGCACGATGATGTGGTGGATCAGTCCAAGGTGAGAAGGGGGCAGATGTCGGTCAATCACAAGTGGAGCAATCTGATCTCGGTGCTGATGGGGGACTTCCTGCTGGCCAAGTCCCTGCGGCTGATTGTGCAGACCAAATCCCCTTCGCTCCTTTCCACCATATCCCACGCCACTGAGAACTTGAGCATCGGGGAGATGAACGAGGTGCAGGAAAGCGACAATTTCGGGCTAGATGAGGCCACCTACTTGCGGATTATCTCCGAGAAAACCGCCTCGCTTTTCACCGCCTCGTGCGAATCCGGAGCAAAGGCCGCAGGAGCCGGCCGCCGGTTGCGATCCAGGTTGAAAGCTTACGGAGAGAATCTGGGCATGGCTTTTCAGATAACCGACGACCTGCTGGATTGGGTGGGGGAAAGCAAAAAGACCGGTAAGGCGTTGGGAAACGATCTGAGGGAAGGTAAGATCACCCTGCCGTTGATACACACCCTCAGAGAGTGTGAGCCAGCCTCCCGGAAAAAGATCTTGCGGCTTCTGGAGAACGACTTCAATACGCACGACTTCCGAAAGATCCTGTCCATGATAAAGGGAAACGGAGGAGTGGAATATGCCCGTGGGAAGGCCAAGCACTTCGGCCAGATGGCGCTGGCTTGTCTTTCCGGCATAAGAGACTGCAAATACAAGAAATCCCTTGCGGATTTGGTTCACTTCGTGATCCGGAGAGAGAAATAGGATTCCCTCTCTTCACCTTCCACTACATCGAATCCACCAGGCCAAGCTTCAACAGGTTCGACTTCATAACCTGGTTCATCGCTGAAAGCTCCCTGTCATTGTTAAAACGGCGCGTCCACTTCTGCGTATGTTTGTATAAGTGTTTGAATAGGAGTGGAATGTTTTGTCCGACATAGGCAAATTGACTCTTAGTCTTCAACTGGGCCATCTGGGGCTGGTGATAGTTATCTTCCTTTTGGCCGTGGCTCTGGCCGTCTTCACCTATCGGCGCACCTTTCCTCCCCTGCCGAGAAAGAAAAAGGCGCTGCTTCTGACTTTAAGGATACTGGCCCTGTTTTCGCTGTTTCTGGTACTCTCCGAACCCATACTGGGCATTGCCAAACGCTACGTCCACCGGCCAATCGTGGCTTTGCTTCTGGATGGCTCCAAGAGCATGAACCTGAAAGGGCGCGACGCCACCAGGCTGGAGGAGCTTACGGATTTGGCAGCCAGCCGCACGTTCGATGATATCTCATCGCGGGCCAGCCTGGAGGCCTTCGCCTTCGCCGATTCTCTTACTTCCCTGGACTCCAGGGAAAAGCTCCCCGATTCCCTGGGAGATGCCACCTCTATGGGAGAAGCCATCAACTCGGTTGTGCAGAAATTCAAGGACGAGAATTTAGCAGCCATCGTCATCGCCAGCGACGGGGCCAATAATCTGGGAGAGGATCCGGTGCTGGCGGCCCGGTCCGCGGGCGTTCCCGTTTATTCCTGCGGCGTAGGCGACTATCTACCGCCCCGGGACCTTTCCGTGGAAAAGATAAACTACCCCGACGTGGGCTACGTCGGAGACCAGATAGCCATCCAGGTGGATGTTTCCCAGACCGGATTCGACCAAATCAAAGTTCCCGTCTCCATCCGGGAAAAGAAAACCACCTTGTCCGAACAGAATCTGATGTTGGGCAAATCCGGCGGCACCCAGACTGTGGAACTGGCCATTACTCCGGAGGAAGCGGGTTTGCATCAGTATCAGCTTAGCCTTCCGGTCATGGAGGGCGAGTCGGTTAAGGAAAACAACCAGCGAACCTTCGCCATCAAGGTGCTCAAAAGCAAAATCAACCTGCTCTTGGTCTCGGGAAGCTTGAATTGGGAATACACTTTCCTGAAGCGGGACCTGGAGAAGGATCAGAACGTGAAGTTGGAGACCGTGGTCTATGGAGGCGAACAACAGCCCCTAGCGGGAAGATTTCCTCAAGGGACAACTGGTCACGAATCTTTCGACATTCTCCTGTTTGTCGATCCCCCCAGATTTATCCTGCGCGACCATGCAAGCGAGATCAATGATTTTCTAACCACCCAGGGCGGCTCGGTCCTGTTCCTGTTGGGCAAGGAGTTCATGGACAGCCAGGGCTTCCTGGAGATTTCGTCCATTCTACCCTTCGATCCCGCAGGCGCCGGCATCACCTTCTCCCCGGCCAGCGTGAACCTGGAGTTGACCGAGGAAGGGAAGCTGCATCCGGTGACCCGGCTGGCCGACAACCTGGAGGATAACGCCAAGATATGGTCCGACCTTCCCCCATTTCTGGGCGTGGTTACCCTGGGAGCAGCCACCAAAGATGCCACCACCCTGGCGCAGTTTACGAATCCTTTGCGCTCAACTTATCCGGCCCCCGCCATTGCGGTGAGAAATCAGGGAAAAGGCAAGGTGCTGGCCATAACGGTGACGCCTTTCTGGCGGTGGGATTTTCTGCTGTGGGGAATAGGAGAGAACGACTTAACCTACCGTAAGTTCTGGAACAACTGCGTGAGATGGCTGGCGGTCAGGGAGGACATGGATTTGGTCAACGTCTACCCGGATAAGAGAATCTACATGGGCGGGGAAGGCATCCAGTTTGCGGCCAAGATATTCGACCAGAATTACCAGAAGCTAAGTGACGCCTCGGTGGTGGTGACCATCAAAGGCCCGGCCCTGCCCGACTCCCAGTTGGTGAGCCTCAGCTTAAACCAGGCTGGAGACTACCAAGCCATGCTGGGAGCGCTTCCTCCGGGTGACTACTCTTATGAAGGGCAGGTTTTTAGAGACGGAGAGAAAATCGGCAGCAAGAAGGGGGAATTCTTAGTGGAGCAATACAGCATGGAGGACTCCGATCTGAAGACCGACTTCGATCTTCTCAAGAGAATGGCCGAGGTCTCCGGCGGGAAGTATTATCAGAAGGAAGACATCGGAAACTTGAGCCGGGATCTGAACGTCTCGCAGAAGGAAGAGGTGCGACAAAGGGAAATCCGGCTCTGGAACAGCCCGCTGCTTTTGGCCATATTCGTCCTCTGCCTTTCCATCGAGTGGGCCATAAGAAAGAGATCACAGCTTCTTTAGATATGTCGACGTCGGCGTGGTAACGGCTCTGGGCGGTAGTTGCTCGATTCATCGAGCCTGATCTAGGCTTCCTCTAGCGCTGAGGACAATAGCAGGTGGTAGTTGCCCGATTTCCGCAAGCAAGCGCCTGCTCGTCCGGCTTAGAGCTGGATGCTTGAGGCGTCGAGTTCGATCCCTTTTCATGCGCCGCCTTACGCCACAGAAAGACTTATCCTTTCCCCCACTCCATTTTTCCCTTGCGCATCGTTCTCTTTCGCTTAGATTAGCCCCAGAACAACAACCTGTATCATTACCGAGGAGGAAGAAGAATATGCCTTCTATTATCGGATGTCATGCCCGCGAGATTTTGGATTCACGGGGCAATCCCACCATCGAGGTGGACGTGCTTTTGGAAGACGGTTCCTTCGGGAGGGCGGCCGTGCCCTCCGGAGCTTCAACCGGCGAGCACGAGGCTTTGGAGCTGAGGGATAAGGACCCTGGTCGCTATGGAGGCAAGGGCGTTACCAAAGCCGTGGCCAACGTAAACGACGTGATTGCCCCGAAGTTGCTGGGAGAGGAAATGGACGCGGTGGATCAGGTGGCGCTGGACAAGTTCTTAATCGACTTAGACGGCACAGAGGATAAAAGCCACCTGGGGGCAAATGCTATACTAGGCGTTTCACTGGCTGCCTGCAAGGCGGCTGCCTTCTGCTGCGATCTGCCCTTATACCAGTATATCGGCGGCGTCAACTCCAAGCTCCTTCCCGTGCCCCAGATGAACATCTTAAACGGCGGATCGCACGCGGACAACAATGTGGACCTGCAGGAATTCATGATCCTGCCGGTGGGCGCGCCCAATTTCAAAGAGGCTCTCAGGACGGGCGCGGAGGTGTTCCACAATCTCAAGAGCGTGCTAAAGAGCAAAGGCCACAACACCAACGTGGGTGATGAAGGAGGCTTCGCTCCCAACCTCCAGTCCAACGAAGAGGCTTTGCAGGTAGTTGTGCAGGGCATTGAAAAGGCCGGATACAAGCCGGGAGAACAGGTGCTTTTGGCCTTGGACCCTGCCGCCTCCGAGTTTTACGACGAGAAGGAGAAGATATACAACCTCAAGGCCGAAGGCAAGAAACTCAACTCCGAGCAGATGATCGAGTTCTATGAGAATCTGGTGAACAAGTATCCCATCATCTCCATCGAGGACGGGCTGGCACAGGATGATTGGGATGGATGGGTGAAAATGACTCAGAGGCTGGGGAAAAAGATTCAGATCGTGGGAGACGACCTTTACGTTACCAACATGAAGCGGCTGGCAAAGGGCATCCAGCTGAAGGCAACCAATTCCATTTTGATCAAGCTCAACCAGATCGGCACGCTGACTGAAACCTTAGACGCCATAGATATGGCCAAGAAGGCGGGCTTTACCGCAGTGGTCTCTCATCGATCCGGTGAAACCGAGGACACCACCATAGCCGACGTGGTGGTGGCCACCAATGCCGGACAGATAAAAACCGGCTCGGCCTCGCGCACCGACAGAATCTGCAAGTACAACCGGCTGCTGCGCATCGAGGAGGA
>CAZWAO010000003.1:0-3415 GCA_964631815.1 uncultured Ignavibacteria bacterium
TCGTTCCCGGCGTCTACTTCTATCACGTGGAATCCAAGTACGGACAGAAGCTGGGTAAGTTCGCCGTAATCAAGTGATTCTCTCGATGTAAACAAAAGGAAAGGACAAGAAGACGAATCGGGCGGCTTTTCGCTCAGACGTGATGAAGGAGACAAGAACCCGTGCGTCTGACAAATTCACCCGGCCGGAACCGGCCGAAGAAGGGGGAGAAGAGATGAAATCGAAGTTCATCGCTCTGCTTGCCGTCTTGCTCATCCTGGGTTTGCCGGGCCTGGCCCACTCGGGCGAATTCTCCCGGGTGGGGACTGCCGGTGCTCAGTTTCTCAAGATCGGCATGGGAGCCAGGTATGTGGCTATGGGCGAGGCCTCGGTGGCCTGCGTCAACGATGCCTATGCCATGTACTGGAATCCCGCGGCCTTAACCGAGATAGCCTCGTCCAATCTGGCCTTAACCAACGTGGACTGGATTTCGGACGTGCAGCTCAACCACGCCAGCTTCGGGAAAGCCATCGACGATTACAGCGCGTTCGGGGTCAGCCTCACCGCCCTGACCATGGGGGACATGGAAGTGACCACGGTACAGGAGCCGGAAGGAACGGGAGAGACTTTCACCGCCTCATCCTACGCCTTGGCGGTGGGATACGCCAGAAAGTTCACCGACAGGTTCTCGGCGGGAATAAGCGGCAAATACGTCTGGGAGAGACTCTCGGAAGAGACCGCTTCGGGTCTGGCGCTTGACTTCGGAACTCTGTTTCTCACCGGGTTCAGAAGCTTGAGAATCGCCATGAACATATCCAACCTGGGACCCGAGATGAAACTGGACGGTCCGGAGCTCGATTCCTACTACAACCCCGATCCCGGAAATCCCAACTACGACAACGTAAACGCCAAGCTGCAGGTGGACCCTTATGACCTTCCGCTGACTTTCAGATTCGGCATGGCGTACGATCTGGTGGATGGATCCGAATCCAAGCTTACCCTGGCCGTGGAAGCCAAACATCCCAACGACAATGTCCAGCAGGCAAGCTTCGGCGGGGAGTACATGTGGAAAGAGACCTTCTCCTTAAGAGGCGGATATAAGTTCAACTACGAGGAGGAGGGACTGACTTTGGGAGGCGGGATGAAGGTCAAAGCAGGCAAGGACACCAGGCTGGACATCAGCTATGCCTGGGCCGAGTTCTCGCGTCTCTCCAGCGTGCATCGTTTCTCCCTGGGATTCGAATTCTGATCGGGAGGCACATTTTCCCTGTATTGAGTTGAGCATACGTCGTACTCCTTAAGTCTGAAGCCGGACCGCGCAAGTGAAGTGGTCCGGCTTTTTCGTAAGGTTGGATCGACACTCCCTCGATGCCACAAAATCGACCTTAACTCCTGCGCCATTTTGCGGAATCGGCATGCTACATCGGGCAGTACGGCCAGGAATACACTTGCACATCAGAGTCTTTCTGAAGGGTTACTCGTCTGCGGAACTCATGGTATAGGCAATATCGAAATGATTGTCAAGGTTTTCGCGGATATGTCGATAAAACCATTGATTGCATAGTCCCCACGCAATCAACGTCCCCAGAGATAGTTCCCTATAGTTGTTTTCCCGAAAAGCACGACACAGTGGATGTGACGCAAATTCGAATCAAGGACCAATCCTTCAGCGCGTTCTGATGGCAAAGCGAGGCGGTAGGGAGCAATCGACCCTCCTCTTCCGTTCTTTACAGCCAGGACACTTCATCCCGTGCCGAGCCCGGAGCATTTAGCGTGAATCTCCATAACGTCAACCTGGACGGAGCTCAGATCTCAGCCTCTCTCGGAAAGATAAAGCCAAGCCCCATCCGCGTGGGGATACTGGGAGGCGGTCTGACCGGATTGACCATCGCCTACCGCCTGAGCCAAAAAGCCCCGGGCAGGTTCCGGGTGGAGGTCTTAGAGAAAGAGTCTGAGTGCGGAGGGTTGCTTCGGAGTGTATTTGAGGACGGCTTCACCTTCGACAGCGGAGGAGCTCACATCATCTACTCCCAGGACAAGAGGGCTGTGGATTTCATGCTTCAGGTACTGGGAAACAATTACTTCAGGAAGACAAGAAACAACAAAGTCTATTTCCAGGGGCGGTTTGTGAAATATCCCTTCGAAAACGGACTTTCCGATCTTGCGCCGGAGGACAACTTCGAGTGTCTCCATCATTACCTGAACGATCGTTACCCCAAGCCTAAAAACTTTGCGCAATGGATATACAGCACCTTCGGTAAAGGAATTGCTGAAAAGTATCTGATCCCCTACAACCGGAAGATATGGAACTATCCCCTGGAGAAAATGAGCCTTCACTGGGTGGAAGGAAGGGTTCCCCGGCCGCCTGCTGAGGACGTAATCAAGTCCGCTTTGGGAATTCCCACCGAGGGATACACCCATCAGCTGCACTTCTACTATCCGCGACGCGGCGGCATCCAGGCTCTGATCAAGAAAATGGAAGGGCAAGTCCCCATGGTGCTGAAAGGTTTTGCCGTTAACCGGGTGTTTGAGTCGGACGGCAGGTGGAAGGTATCCGACGGCAGGATCAGCCGGAGTTATGACCTGCTTATTTCCACCATTCCCATCTTTGACTTGATCGGAGCCATGAATGGAGTTCCTACAAGAGTCGGAGCGGCACTGAAGCATCTGAAGTACAATTCCCTGGTGACCGTCATGCTGGGACTTGAGGGAAACTCCCTTTCCGAATACACCGCCCTTTACTTTCCCGATCCCCGGGTCAGATTCAACCGCATCGGCTTTCCCCATGTCTTCAGCGGCTTCAACGCTCCTCCGGGGAAGTCCTCGCTGGTGGCGGAGATAACCACCGGATACGACCATCGGGCCTGGAAGCTTTCGGATTCACAGCTCGTTCGGGAGGTGACCCACGCTCTGGACCAAAGAAAGCTGATAGACAAGCGTTCCGTCTGCTTCGCCCGGGTAAAAAGAAGCAAGTACGCTTATGTGGTTTATGATAAAGACTACCAGAAGAATGCCCGGGTGGTTCTGCGCTACGCAGGAGGCCGGGGCGTCTGGCTGTGCGGCCGGTTCTCGGAGTTCGAGTACCTGAACATGGATGCCTGTGTGAGCCGGGCAATCGGGTTGGCCGACAGACTGATCAAACTATCCGGGACGGGTCGAGCCTTCACCCGCCGGAATAGAAAGGGGATATTTGCATGAAAGAGGATCTGATCGACGTTCTGTCCTGTCCGGCATGTCTCACCGCACCGCTGGAGATGCAGGTACGTGTTTACCGTTGCGATGAGATTATCGAGGCAGATCTTTTGTGCCTGCGCTGCGGCAACCGCTACTCCGTCAGGGACGGCATACCCATAATGCTTCTTGATGCCGATCCCCAGTCGCCGGGTCCGGCGAGGGACTTAAACCCTGAGACCAAACATAGAGAAGTGAGGGATGC
>CAZWAO010000003.1:3515-33088 GCA_964631815.1 uncultured Ignavibacteria bacterium
CGGGTCCGGCGAGGGACTTAAACCCTGAGACCAAACATAGAGAAGTGAGGGATGCTAATATCGTCTACTACGACGCTGTGGCCGAGGTGTACCAGAACGAGGTGGAGCAATGCATTCATCAGGGCGAGGAGAACCAACGCAGAGTCAGGCAGGTGGTAATGGATCTGGCTCAAAAGACGCAGAGGAAACTATTTTTGGACTTGGGCTGCGGCACCGGTAACCTCCTGAAGTGGGGAGCCGTGCACTTCCAAAGAGCAGTGGGCGTCGACGTCTCCTTCAACATGTTGAGAATGGCCAGACACAACGGCCTGGAGGTGGTCCAGGCGGACGCCTTGTTTCTGCCTTTCAGGAAGTCGATCTGCGACGTGGTCTCGATATTCTCGGTGCTGCACCACATCGTCGATTACGGCCTGGTGTTCGGGCAAGTCCAAAGGGTCTTGAAAAGCGGCGGCTACCTGTATTCAGACTGGGATCCTACCAGGAAGCCCCAGCCCACCGACAGGAGAACGGCTTGGGGCGTCTACCGGCTGGTGCACGGGATGTTCGAGGGCATTCAGCCCCTGAAGCACAGATTGCGGTTGTGCCTCCAGCATCATCACTCTAACACAGACCCGATCAACTTCGCCCTGCTCCGCCCGGATTTGACGGAGACTCAGGCCAAAGCGGAGTTCCACAACATTACCCATGAGTCCTGCCGGGGATTGGATTTCCTCAGAGTCAAGAGCCAGCTGGAGGCGGAGGGATTCGAAGAAATAAAGCCCACTTATCACCAGTCGGGTCGGACATTGAAACAACTGACGGGAGTACCGTTCCTGAAAGCCCGTCTATTGGCCGGCTTGGGCTTCGACCCGGAGCCTTTTCTGGAGAATATTCAGATCCTGGCCAGAAAAAAATCGTGCCGCGAGCCGGAAGAGTCTTGCGTTCACTTAAGCCGGGTTCCGGCGAAGTCGGGGGAAAGCCTGTAACATGAGCGAAAGTTCGACACACAATGGAGCGGAGACTCCTGAAGTTTACAACGGGACGAGCGGCAGGGCCAGAGTGATACTCAAAAACTCCGGTGCCCTGGGCGTGTCTACCATACTGGGCAAACTCCTCTACTTCCTTCTGTTCATTCTGATCGGAAGGCAATTGGGACCCGGCCAACTGGGGAAGTTCACCTTTGCGCTTTCGTTCGTGGGCATGCTGTCCGTGATGAACGACCTGGGGCTCAACATTCTGGCTGTCCGTGACGTGGCCAGGGAAAAGAATTTGGCCCAGACTTATCTGGGCAATCTGATTGGACTGAAGGCGGTTTTGGGGTTGCTCGCCCTGATAATCACCCTGGGGGCGGCCAAGCTCATGGGCTACACTCCCGGCAACATCCGTATGGTTCTGCTTCTGGGACTGGCCACCTTGTTCATCACCGTCTCCAACGGAATGAGATGGACCTTCCAGGCCTTCCAGCGGCTGGAGTACGAGTCCCTAATCGGCGTCTTTCAGAACTTCCTTTGTTTTGCTCTGGGGTCTATCGCAGTGCTGTCGGGCCTGGGAGTGTACGGCGTGGGTTATGCTCAGATCCTGGTCAGCATGTTGGTCTTAGCCGCATCCTGGAGACTGGTAACCATCAGGCTCATCCCCGTCCGGATGCGAATCGACGTGGATTTCTGGAAAACCACCTTGAGAAAATCAATTCCCTTTGCTCTGATGCTGGTCTTCACCGGCTTGTATGTGAATCTGGACACGGTTCTGCTTTCCAGGCTCAAAGGCGACGAAGTAGTGGGTTTATACAGCGCCGCCAATCGCCTGGTCCTTGCCGGAAAGATGATACCGGCCGTGATCTTGCCCGCCCTCTTCCCCATCATGGCGGACGCATCCAAAGGCACCCTCCGGGAGTTCAACCGGTTCGTGGAGAAATCCTCGGTTCTGATGTTCAGCCTGGCCTTTCCCCTATCCGTGGGAACCACCATCCTGGCCCCCAAGGTAATCGGATTCTTCTACGGGGGCGCCTATGCAGCTTCGGTTCCCTGCCTGCAGATTCTGATCTGGGGCATGTTCTGCATGTACCTCAGCATAGTCTTCGGCTACGCCCTCATCTCCAAAGGAAAACAGAACGCCAACACCCTGCTGACCGGGTTGGGTCTGGTGCTGTGTCTGACTCTGAACCTCCTGCTGATTCCCGGATGGGGAAGTCTGGGAAGCGGCGTCGCCATTCTGGCCACCGAGGCCTTAGTCATGCTGGGCGGAGCAGTCTTTGCCCGGAAGCTGTTGGGCTTCAGCCTGAGACCTTTGGTGCATCCCTTCACCAAGGTGATGCTCTGCACGTCGGTAATGGCTGCGGGCTTGTATCTCACCAGAGAGCTGCATCCTCTGGTATGCGTGATCGTGGGGCTGGCAACTTACCTGATCGCCCTCTTTTCGCTGGGAGGTCTCTGTGACTACAATCTTCGGCGAGTGCGAGATGTCATTCTGGCGAGAACCACTTAAGACAAACTGGAGCCGAGAAGTGCCGTCCAAGAAACTCGTGAGCGTCGTGGTGGTCAACTGGAACGGGATGGAATTCCTGCCATCCTGCTTAGGTTCGGTGTTCAACCAGAGTCACACAAACCTGGAGGTCCTTCTGGTCGATTGCGTCAGCCGCGACCATAGCGTTGCCTTCGTCAGGAGTCACTATCCGGACACCAAAATTATGGAGCTGAAACGGGACTTAGGTCCGGCTCACGCCATCAACCTGGCTGTGAGACAGGCAAGAGGCGAGCTGATCCTGATTCTGAACAACGACGTGATCCTTCCGGCGGACATGCTTTCTCGTTTGCTTGCTCATATGGATGTCGACACCTGTGTGTTGAATCCGGTGGAGCTGCACTCCAGCGGGGCCTACGTGGGCTCCGGCTGCCATTGCACCTGGATCGGCAGGTTCCTGTATGGGCTGCTCGGGCTGAGCGGTAACCAGCCCTTCTATCCCAGTACCGCCTGCTGCCTTGTAACGAGGGAGTTGATTCTGGAGAACCCCTTAAACGAGAATCTGTTTATGTACGAGGATACCGAATGGGGATGGAGATTGCATCTGAACGGGGTGGAGTTGAGGACGTCCGGCGAGACCTACTTCTTACATAGAAGCTCCGGCTCGGAGAATGTGCCCTATTCCCCTAAACAAGCCTTTCTAATGGGGCGTGCCGTATCGGCCACCTGTTTCATCTGCCTTAAGCTGCCCACATTGGTCCTTCTCTCGCCGGCGTTGATGCTCAATTTCCTGAGCCAAATCTCAAGATATGCCAAAAGAGGAAAGTTAGCTTCCATTCGCAGTTACGTCCGAGGCCACGTTGACGTCCTGGTCAACTTCAGGAGGTTCGCCTCGGATCGGAAACGGGTCCAGATGGCAAGAAAAGTCGGTGATCTGCGAATCTTGAGAATCATGGCGGGAAGCGTCGACTTCGCCCATAAGGCAAGAAAGGAATGGGAATGCAGCAGGCATGCCGCGGCGCAGCCCACAGGCAAACCATGTGCGGAGCTGGTATGCGATTAATGCAGGTCAACTGGGGCTGGCCGCCCAGGCAGAGCGGCGGTCCCATCGGATATGTGGCGGACCTGTCGAAAGAACTGGTGCATAGGGGACATGAGGTATCGGTCTTCTGTGCAGGGGACTACGACTTTAAGGGAGCCTGCCGTCTGTCCCTTCGGGAGGAGAACCGAATCAAGCTGGGAAGTTTGGTGAACAGCCCCAATCTCATCGCCAGTTGTGGGTCCCCGATAGAGGAATGCCGTCACCCGCTGATCGAGGATATGTTCGTCCGGTTTTTGGAGCTGAATCGTCCTCAGGTGATTCACTTTCACAGCCTGATAGGTCTTTGCGGTTCTCTGCCGGGGATAGCCAAATCGCTGGGCATACCGACCGTGGTCTCCCTGCACAACTACTGGTTCATCTGCCCCCGTTCGGATTTCCTGAGGCCGCCCGACTGGACCTTGTGCCCGGGGCCGGACGCGGAAGATCGTTGTGCCCTGTGCATTTCGCCTGCGGATTTTTCCGCACAGCGAAAAGCACTACTCCGACATCGGCTTAAGTGCCTGATCAAGAGAAATGGAACATTGAAAAGACTGATCCAGAGAGGTCAGATGAGCTTCCTGCGGTTGGTCCACTCACGCCTGCAAACGGATGACGGGTCCAAGGATCCAGTTGTCGAACGTAGTCCTTCCCCGGAGGAGATTTCAGGCTACCGGTACCGAAGGCAGTTCCTTAAAAGTCAACTGACAGGGAGTGCCGACTTAATCATCGCCGTTTCCCAGGGAGTGAAACACCAGTTTGTGAAACACGGCATCCCTGGGAAAAAGATTCGGGTTCTGCACAGCGGACTAAAGCAGGCCGAGGCTCTGGAGACGTTTTCCAAACGGACACACCATGTGGTCGGGTCTCCAGTGAGGTTCGGGTTCTTTGGGCCGGTGCTTCCCTATAAGGGGGTGCACGTTCTGGTGGAGGCCTTCAATCGGTTGACTCCCGGAAGCGCCCGCCTTTTGATATTCGGAAGCGGGGATGCTAAGTACATGGTCAAATTGATGAACACGGCCAACCGTTTTGTGGAGTTCAAAGGCACCTTCAAAAGTCTCACTCGGATTCTTCCACAGTTCGACGTGGCCGTGGTTCCGCCCATCTGGCACGACAACGCACCCTTGGTGGTGCTGGAAGCGCTGGCCGCGCGCAAGCCCGTCATCGGGGCGAGAATCGGCGGCATTCCGGATTTCGTCAGACACGGCTACAACGGCCTGCTTTTCAAAGCCGGAGACCCAGACGATCTGGCGAGTAGGATGAACGAATTGGTACAGTCTCCGCAGGTGATAGAGCGCCTCAAAAGAAACATAACCACGCCCCCAAGCATGCAGCGGCACGCACAGGACATGGAGACAGTTTACCGCGAGATGCGGGATCCGATCGGAGCCCGGAACACGGAGAAAGATCATGTCGCTATCTGAGCTGACCGCAGCCCGTCAATCTGTGTTGTTTTTCCCGCTGGTCTTGATCCTGGCGGTCCTGTTGGGATCGGCCATGAGCTTTGAGTCTCCATTGGTGGCCGCCAGCTTGGTACTGTTTCTGTCCGTTCTCTTCCTGGTGGCTTACGATATGAAGGTAGCCCTTCTGCTTTTGATCCTGCTGAGAATTAATCTTGACGCGTTCCATCAACAGATGAACCTTCCTCTGGGTTTTCTCAGGACATTATCGCTTCCCAGCGCTCTGGGCAGCCTTATTCTGCTGTTGGGGTTTTTCTACGTGATGACCGGAAGGGTTGCCTTCTGGCGATATCCGCTGGTCAAGCCCTTCGGCATTTTCCTCTTAGCCTGCGGAGTGAGCCTTCCCCTCTCCGGAAACTTAACTCAGGGCGTTGCCGAGATAAGTGAATTGGCCAGTTTCTTGATGCTGTTCATCCTGGTGGTCGATGTGACCAGATCCGAAAAGGACGTGAGAACCATGGTCAAATTCTTGGTCTTTTCCTCCCTGGTTCCACTGACTGTGGGTCTGGTGCAAATCTACTCCAATTTCAGCCTGTCGGCCTTCACCTTCGAACCGTCCTTCCGGGTGTATGCCACCCTCACTCATCCGAATGCTTACGCCTTTTACCTGGTAATGATCGCTGTTCTGGCACTCAGCGTCTATCTGCAGGAGAGAGTCGAAACCAACAAACTCCTCCTGCGACTATTGCTTCCTCTTCTGGTTTTCTCTTTGTTGTTTACCTATACCCGGGGGGCATGGATAGGACTATTGATGGCGGTCGCCCTGGTGGGGATATTGCAGAAGCGAAGGCTCCTGGTTTTCATCCCTCTGGCAGTCTATTCGACAGTGTTGATTTTCCCGGTGATATTTCATCGGTTCGAATCCATTCTGAATCCGGAATTGTTCAAATACGACTCCCTGGCTTGGAGGTTGAGGCTCTGGGGTGCCTCCTTCCCTCACTTCCTGTCTCACCCCGTGCTGGGCAATGGACTGGGATCCTTCCGGCTCATCGCCTACCAGGTGGACGACTGGTTCGCAGCCGCCCACAACGACTATCTCCGGATGTTGGTGGAAACCGGACTGGTGGGCTTTGTGGGCTACCTGATACTTCTGGTTGGCTTGCTCAGGCTGAGTTGGAGAGCCTACCATCGAGCCGTTGTCCGGCTTCACAGGCAAGTGTGCATGGGATTTTTCTGCTTCATGGTGGCCTACCTGGCCATGAGCGTCGCAGACAACCTCTTCAATCACGGCGGCATTCAGTGGTACCTCTGGGCTTGGGCCGGAGTGGTTACCGCCGTCTACAGGCTAAACCCCAAGAATGGGGATCGAGCGGAATGTCCAAGTTCTCAAGGATCCTGATGCTGGTGAACTGGGACGTTCACCGGGTCAACGGAACCCACAACGGTCTTCAGTCGCCCAATGTAGTCAGAACGGGCGAGAAGTACTGGTTCTTCAAACACTGGCCGGACCAAAAGGTGCAGGTTGACGTGCTCGACTTCTGTCGGCTTCCGGTGATAAATCACCTGGAAAGATATTGGCTGAAGTTTTACGTGGTCCAGGCCATCAAGGCCCTGCCTAGGATCGACAAATACGACCTGATCATGTCTCACGGCGCTCAAAGCGGGGTGCTGTTGGCTTTTGCCCGTTCCCTGGTGGGACAGCGAAGGCCGCCGCACGTGATCCTGGACATAGGATGTTTCAACGGGGGAAGAAATCGCAAGCTGGAGATTCTTCCTCTCAGGCAGGCCGCCAAGTCGGTGGCCGGTGTGATCAGCCACAACAGTTTTCAGCAGGACTACTACAGGGAGAATCTTCCCTCTCTGGCCCACAAGCATCGGTTCGTGCCCTTTGGGACCGATCCCCGGTTCTTTGAACCGCTGCCTTTGGAGACGGAGAATCGAATTCTGTCCGTGGGCTATATGAAGAGGGACTGGAGCACGCTTCTGAAAGCCTTTGAGAGCTTGCCCAGTGACGCCACATTGAGGATCATCGGCGTGCCCGAAAAAGGCAGACTCAATCTGCCGTCCAATCTGAAACCCCGGGTGGAATGCAAGCCCTATATTCCCATCCGGGAACTGAAGGAGGAGATGGCCAGGGCCAAGTTCGTGGTCATTCCTCTTCCCTATTTCAAATACTCGCTGGGCCAGATGACCCTTCTTCAGTCCATGTCCATGCAAAAGGCGGTGATCGTGACCGACGTTCCGGGGGTGGCGGATTATGTGGAGAACGGGCGCAATGCCCTGTTGTTCAGGCCCGGAGACGCCTCCCATCTGAGGAGCAAAATGGACAGGCTGTTGAGGGACCCGGAGCTGGCCGACAGACTGGCGGCAAACGCCAGGCGCTCCGTGCTGAATGATTTCAACGAAGAGAAACTGGCACAAGGACTGTACCGCGCAGTCAGCGAATTGTGCGGTTGAAGCCGCCGGGAGCATGGAATCATGAAGATCGTGATGGTCAACAAGTATTATCACCCGGCGGGAGGCCCGGAGGAGGTCGTATTGAGAACCTCGCAGCGTTTGGAGTCTTATGGACATACGGTGATTCCGTTTTCCATGCAGCATCCCCGGAACCTGGCCAGCAAGTATGAAGACTATTTCGTCTCCCCGGTGGACTACAATCACCACTCCAAGCTCCCCTGGAATCTGGTCCGGACCGCTTCCAGAATCGTTTTCAACCCTCAGGCCAAGACCAAGATGGAGCGGCTGATCAACGATGTCCGGCCGGACGTGGTTCATCTGCACAACATCTATCATCAGCTTTCACCTTCCATCTTGCTGCCTTTGAAGAAACACGGCATACCGGTGGTGATGACGTTGCACGACTTCAAGCTGCTTTGTCCGAATTATACCTTCATGCGTGGCGAGAAGCCGTGTGAGGAGTGCAGTGGCAAGCACTTTCACAGAGCGGTGAGGCATAGGTGCGTCAAGAACTCCTACCTCAAAAGCGCAGTCAGTGCGCTGGAGATGTACGTGCACAGACTGGGGCGGTTTTACACGGACATGGTGGATCGTTTCATTGCACTGAGCCGCTTCTCCCAACAGAAGCTGATCCAATACGGACTGCCCTCGGAAAAGGTGACGTATCTCCCCAATTGCACTGACATACCCGTCTGTAACACGCAGCCCGCTCATGAGAGATACATCCTGTTCCTGGGTGCCCTTTCGGACAAAAACGGGGCCTTCAACTTGGTGAAAGCCATGCGCCATCTTCCGGCGGTCCGACTGAAGATGGCCGGAGAGGGAGAACAGGCCCCGATGATTCAAAACTACATCCGGGAAAACGCCATGCACAATGTGGAACTGCTGGGCTTCATCACCGGCAGGGAGCTGGAGAGAACCATGTCCGACTGTGAGTTTCTGGTCTTCCCCAGCAACTGCTATCACAATTGTCCCATGTCCGTCTTGCAGTGCTTCGCGCGCGGCAAACCCGTGATCGGATCCAATCTGGGCAGCATCCCCGAGTTGGTGCGGAATGGGGTCACGGGCCTTCTCTCGGAGCCGGGAGACGAAACAACCCTGGCGGAAGCCATTCTCCTGCTCTGGCAGCGGCCGCATATGACCGGAGAGCTGGGGCGTAATGCCCGAAAGATGGTGGAAAGGGAGTTCTCCCCTGACCGGCACTACTCTAAGCTTCTGGAGATATATCAGGAACTGATCCGAAACCGAAAAAGCGAAGATCGTCGATCCGGAATCGCATGCTGACATCTTGGTGAAAGGGGGAATTGTGTTCGAAAACACGGAACTGGCAATCATGCCGACTTATCGCTGTCATTCGCGCTGCCAGATGTGTCACATCTGGAAGTATCCCAGCAAAGTCGGAGACGAGCTGACCCTAAAACAGATCGACCGACTGCCGTCGGGCTTTGCCCGCATCAATATCGGCGGAGGTGAGCCCACCCTGCGGTCCGATATTCTGGAGATCGTCGACGTGCTGTCCAAAAAGACCCTGCATTTGGAGATGAGCACCACCGGCTATCTTACCGATCGGTTGGTCTCTGTAGTCAAGAAACATCCCGAAATCAGGATAAGAATAAGCCTGGAGGGATTGCCTGAGGCCAACGATCGGATTCGTGGATTGAAGAATGGTTTCGATCACGCCATGCGGAGCATGCTCCGGCTCAAAGGACTGGGAATAAAGGACGTGGGCTTTGCCACCACCATTTCTCATCGGAACTCCGACCAGCTGGTCGACCTGTACCATCTCTGCGCTCTCATGGGAATCGAGTTTGCCCAGTGTGTGGTGCACGACGCCTGGCAGTTCCGAATACCGGACAACGCCGTGGAGAATCAGGAAGAGGTAATCAAGGAGATAAAGAGATTCATCCGGGAGCTACTGCAGTCCAAGCGCCGGGAACGTCTCTTGAGAGTGAAGGACTGGTTTCGTGCCTATGTAAACCGGGGATTCATCAATTTCGTCAGGGAGGACAGAAGGCTTCTTCCCTGCGGAGCAGGAACCGACATAGTATTCATCGATCCTTACGGAGACGTGTATCCCTGCAACGCCCTCAGGGAGTCGATGGGGAGTATAAAGAAATTCGACTTCGAGGAAATCTGGAACGGTCCTCCGGCCGGTAGGATCAGGCAGATGGTCTCCCACTGTACCAAGAACTGTTGGATGGTGGGAACCTCCCGACCGGCCATAAGAAAGAATCCATGGAAACCAATTCAATGGGTCTTGAAGAATAAGCTCAGATTGTTTTCGGGGAAGGATGTCCTTTGGGACTTTGAACATGACCACTTAGGCGAAGGTCTCCAGGAAGAAGGAGAGCAAGGAGAAGAGGAAAAGCATTACCGGTTGATTCACTCGTAGGAGAAGAGATGGAAAAGAACGCTTGCCAACTATGTGATCAAGTTGATTTCACTAAAATCCCGGTTAGACATGTTTGGGGTGATTGCAGTTACAGTCTAATCCAATGCAAAAACTGCAGTTTGATCACGATTGATCCCATGCCTTCGCCAGAAGCCGTAAGAAGCTTCTATTGTGACAAGTACTTTGAGAAGGATTACAAATGTGGAATTAGAAGCCATAGTTACTACGAAGAGGAGTCCGCTGTAATCGAAAAAGCGAATCAAGTGCTGCCTCGTGTAAAGAAGCTAAAGCCGCAAGGAGTCCTTTTGGAAATCGGGTGCGCTGGGGGGACGTTTTTGGATCAGGCCTCAAAGAGGGGCTATCAGGTGGAAGGGGTGGAGCTCTCGCAGTCGATGAGTCAAAAAGCCTCGGATACCTACGGCGTGAAGGTGAGGCAGGGAGACTTTGAGGAGCTGCAATTCATGGATGAGTCGTTTGACATCGTCTGCATGTTTGACGTGTTTGAGCATTTTAGAGAACCAGGTAAGGCTCTGGAGAAAATCCATCGGATTTTGAAACCCGGTGGGATGGCTGTAATAGACGTTCCCACTACCAAGAATGCGTTGCCCTTCAAGCTTTCCGTGAATCTCTTGAAGACCGTCAAGAAGACAAGAAGGATTTCGTCGCCCCCTTACCATCTTTATGAGTACCTTCCAGCCACTCTTCAAAGGTTTCTCAGCCGAGCCAACTTCGAACAGTGCGAGCCACAAAGGTATTCCACTCCCCCCTGGAAATACCTATGCGAAGATGGTCCCAAGATTAAGAAGCTGTTGGTAAGCCTGATAAGATATTTGAACTATTTCTTGAGTATGACTTTTGAGATTTACACAGACAGGTTGTTAATCTTTGCTCAAAAAGGAGCGGACAGAAGATGAAATACTTCGTCACCGGCGGAGCCGGTTTCATAGGAAGCCACCTGGTGGATGCTCTGGTGAAACGGGGAGAGGTCACGGTCTACGACAACCTCTCGTCCGGCAGGAAAGAGTTCATTCGGCATCACCTGAATGAATCCGGCTTCCATTTCGTGCAGGCCGATCTTCTGGACTTGACCAAGCTGAGGAAGGAGATAACCGGGCATGATGTCGTCTTTCATCTGGCGGCCAATCCGGATGCCCGGCTGGGAATTGCCGATACGTCGCTGGACCTCCACCAGGAGACCGTAGCCACCTACAACCTTCTGGAGGCTATGCGACAAAACGGAATAGGGAGAATCGTCTTCTCTTCCAGCGGGACCATCTACGGTGAGACTCCCGTGATTCCACTGAAGGAGAATTACGGCCCGGTTCTGCCTATTTCGCTGTACGGCGCGGGCAAAGTCGCCAGCGAAGCCTTGATAACCTCCTTTTGCCACACTTTCGACATGCAGTGTTGGATTTACCGTTTCGCCAACATAGTGGGCAGCCGGGGAACGCATGGAGTGATATTCGACTTCATCCACAAGCTGATGAAGAACCCGGAGGAGTTGGAGATATTGGGCGACGGAACCCAGGAGAAACCTTATCTCTCGGTGGAGGACTGCGTGGACGGAATGCTCTTCGGCCTCGATAATACGAACGATAGGGTCAACTATTTCAATCTGGGATGCGAGTCCACCACCAACGTAAGCTCTATAGCCAAGATGGTAGTCGAGGAGATGGGATTGGAGGACGTGGGGTTCAACTGCACCGGCGGCGACAGGGGCTGGCCGGGAGACGTTCCCCAGGTGAGATTCAACGTGGACAAGATACGAAAACTGGGCTGGAGTCCAAGATTCGACTCGAACCAAGCCGTCAGAAAGGCAATCAAATCCATGGTCAGGGAGATAGTCGGAACGGAGGAAGCATGCAGATCGTGATTCTGGCCGGAGGACTGGCAACCCGGCTGAGGCCCCTGACCAACGACATCCCCAAGTCGATGATCAGGGTAAACGGCCGGCCCTTTTTGGAGTATCAATTGAACCTGCTTCGGGAAAACAAAATCAGCGATATAGTCCTGTGTGTGGGGCATTTGTCCGAGATGATAAAAGCTCACTTTGGTGACGGCAACAGGTTTGGGGTCAACATCCGCTATTCGAACGAGGGAGAAAACCTGCTGGGCACCGCAGGCGCGCTAAAAAAAGCTGAGCCTCTGCTCGAAGACCGGTTTTTCCTTTTGTATGGCGACTCCTACCTTCCGTTCGATTACCAGGCCATCTGGTCCTACTCCAGCAGACACTCGGATTTTTGCGTTCTGACGGTTTACAGAAATCTCAACCGGTACGATAATAGTAATGTAGCTATCGCCGACGGCTTGGTCACTGTTTACGACAAAAGCAATCCCGGCGGCAGGCTTATCCGTATCGATGCCGGACTAGCCGTGCTCAGGAAGCGCTTTCTGAGCCGGATTCCCCCAGACCGGCCGTCCCCGCTGGAAGCTCTTTACCAAGATATAATCGGAGAAAAGAAGATGCTGGCCTACGAGGTTCGTCGGAGATTCTACGAAATCGGCTCTCCTCGCGGGCTGATAGACTTCGAGAGGCTGATGAGAAGCAAACCACCGGTCGCAGTTTAAGGGCCGGAAATTCAAAACCACGCCCCCCAAAAGAACGTCTCCACCGATACGCTGTCCCCAACGACCAACGATGCAAGCGGAGTGACTGCGCACGCCATGCTCGCAGTGTGCCGACTTTACTTTACTCGGAAACGGGATTAGCTAAATGGAACATAAAACTGGCAGCGAATCTGATGATTCTGCGGAGAGAGGAGGAAACTCATGATCGTAACCAGAACTCCGGTGAGGGTTCCCTTGGGGGGAGGAGGAACCGACCTTCCCTCCTATTATACCCAATACGGAGGCTCGCTTCTCAGCGCGGCCATCGATAAGTACATCTATGTGACGGTGAACAAGAGATTCGAAAATTCCATTAGGGTGAGTTACTCCGAAACGGAGATTGCCGACACGGCGGACGAGATCAGACATCCCATCGTCAGGGAGGCTTTGAGACTGCTGAACATAGACTCCGGGGTGGAGATAACCTCGGTCGCCGACGTTCCGTCCAACACCGGCTTGGGAACCTCCTCTGCATTCACCGTGGGCTTGCTGCACGCTCTTCACACCTACAAAAAGGAAAAGGTATCCGCCCAGGACCTGGCCGAGGAGGCCTGCTTCCTGGAGATTGAGCTTCTCAAAGAGCCCATCGGAAAGCAGGATCAGTACGCGGCGGCATACGGCGGCCTGATCAGCCTGGAGATAGATCGCCTGGGAAATACCAGGGTCGAACAACTCCATCTGTCGGAAGATGCCCAGGATCAATTGGAGAGCAATACGCTTCTTTTCTACACCGGAATCCGCCGAAGCGCCGGAAAGGTGCTTGCCGTTCAGAACAAGGCCACCAGCGTAAGGCGGGAAAAGACAGTGGACAGTCTGCACAAGATCAAGAAGATCGGAGAGCAAACCAGGCAAGCCTTCTTGGAGGAAAACTTAGATCAGTTTGGCAAGCTCTTGGATCTCCATTGGCAGACCAAGAAAAAGCTGTCCGGCAAGATAAGCTCCAACCAGGTGGATCGATGGTATCGGGTCGCCAGAAAGAACGGAGCGTCCGGCGGAAAGCTGATGGGCGCAGGCGGCGGAGGATTTTTCATGTTCTACTGCAACAACGGTAAGAACGGCTTCAGGAAAACGATGCGCCAGGAGGGATTAAGAGAAATGCCTTTCCGGATCGACTACGAAGGTTCGAAGGTCCTGGTCAACTTTTGATCTTACAAACCAAGGCCTGGGTCTGTCACCATCGGAGAGGAGACAACCATCATCAATCGTGTCAGCCCGAAACCGATGAGAGCAACCGCAAACCAGAAACTCAAACAGGGGGAATCGAAATGATAGAAAGGAAGAGAGTATCAGCCATTCTCAAGAGGTGCCCGCGGACTTTCAACCGGGTGTACATCGATAAGTACTTTAGCGACATGCGCGAGGTCATCGACAGAATCTCGAAGGAGGACATCGACCGGGCAATCGAGCTTCTGTTCTCAGCCTGGAAGGACGATCGCACCGTCTTCATCATGGGTAACGGAGGGTCGGCCTCCACCGCCACACACTTCGCCTGCGATTTGTCCAAATGCACCATCGTCGAGGGGAAGAAAAGATTCCGGGCCATCTGCCTGAACGATAACATCCCCTTGATGTCCGCCTTGGTCAACGATGAAGGCTTTGACAATCTCTACTCGGAGCAGTTGAAGAACCTCATGCGATCCGGCGACCTATTGATCGGCATCAGCGTTCACGGCGGATCGGGAAAGGACAAGGCCGGCTTGTGGTCGCAGAATCTTCTCAAGGCTATGAATCTAACCAAGGAGTTTTATGGCGGCACCACCATCGGTGTCTCCGGATTTGACGGGGGCGCCATGAAGGAGCTGGCGGATGCCTGCATCGTGGTGCCTTTCGAATCGACGCCTCAGGTGGAATCCTTCCATCTGGCGCTGGAACACCTGATATGCAGTTGTCTAAAGGAGAAGATAAAGTCACACAATCCCGCTGAAGATCGAGCCGCGGTTTCACCATCGCGCTCAATAAAAAGATCCCAGACGAGGATCGAGGAATTGGTTCTGGAGACGGTGGACAGTCATTCTTAAAGTTTGGTGGAGTTGTTCGAGCCAGGGGTCAACCTATGACAAAAGCGGTATTCTTGGACAGAGACGGCGTGATAAACCGGATGGTCTATCACCGGGAGCATGGAATCTTAGACAGCCCCTTTACCTTATCACAGTTTACGCTGCTCCCTCGGGTCGCGCCGTCTATCCGGACGCTCAACTCCATGGGGTTGAAAACCATCGTGGTCAGCAATCAACCCGGCATCGCCAAAAGGCACTTCGATCTGCCGACTTTGAAGGCCATGGAAAAAAAACTGCTCGATGTCCTGTCCCACAGCCATGCCCGGCTGGATGCGATTTACTATTGCCTGCATCATCCCCAGGCCATTGATCGGACTTACAAACTCAACTGCGATTGCCGCAAGCCCGAGCCCGGCCTGCTGCTGCAAGCGGCAAAGAACTTCGGCCTCACATTGGAAAAGTGTTACATGATCGGCGACGGCATCACCGACGTTCAGGCCGGAAGCGCCGTGGGCTGCACCACCTTTCTGATCGGCAACCACAAGTGTGACTTGTGCAGGCTTCTAACAGATGAGAACGTCAAACCCCATTATATCGTCCCCAATTTGTATCAGGCTACCAGAATCATTCAAAAACTGGAGGGAGGTTGAGATGGAATTGTTCATCGACACCGCCAACCTGGAGGAAATCCGGGAGGCAGCAAGTTGGGGAGTCATAACCGGCGCCACCACCAATCCCAGAATAATCTCCAACGAGGGGAACGTGGGCGATTTGAGGAAGAAGATACTGGAGATAACCGAAATCGGCGACTTTCCCTTAAGCGTGGAATCCACCTCCGAGGACTACCGGGGCATGGTGGAAGAGGCCAAGGAGTATGCCGGTTGGCACAAGAACATCGTGATCAAAATCCCCATGGGCCAGGAGGGATTGAAGGCGGTCAACATCTTAGAGAAGCAGGAAGGAATCCGAACCAATGTTACCGCCATCATGGCCACCAACCAGGCCATCTTAGCTGCTCTGGCCGGGGCTACCTATGCCTCCATTTTCTATGGCCGGGTGGCCGACTGCGGCAGCGAGCCTCTCAGCGTGATTAAAGAAACCGCTCAGCTTTTCGCAGCCCAGAATGTAAGGACGAAGATCATCGTGGGGAGCATCAGAAACATGTTGGACATCAACAAAGCTCTCCTGGCCGGAGCGGATATCGTGACCGTGCCGTTTCAGTTCCTGAAGAAAATGGCGGCCAATCTCAAGACCGAGGCCACCATAAAGGAATTCAATGACGTCTGGCGGGACATGAGAGAGAAGGGTTTGATTAGATTGAGAGATACGGAGCGCGCTCCGCTTTCGCTGAGCTTTGTCAATCGATAATCCCGGCCTGACGCGGCCCTCGAATTGACCAAACGACCGTTAGTCTCTAACCGGCATAGGAGGCCGGCTGAGGCAGCGGATTTCAGGTAGACATGCGCATAGCTTTCATTGGACAAAAAGGCATCCCTGCCACTTACGGCGGCATAGAGGACTATGTGGAGAAGGTCTCCACGCGGCTGGTGAAGCGAGGACACCAGGTGACGGTTTTTTGCCGGCCCCATTACACCTCCGGCAACGGAACTTATGCCGGTGTCAGACGACGGAGAACCTTCAGCGTTGCCACCAAGCATTTGGATGCCATATCCCACACTTTTCTTTGCAGCCTGCAATCGCTGATGGGGGAGTTCGACGTGGTCAACTATCAGGCGCTGGGACCTTCCTCCCTGTCGTTTTTTCCCAGGTTATGGGGCAGAGCCAAGGTCGTGGCCACGATCCATTCCCTGGACTGGCAAAGGGACAAGTGGAACGCCTGGGCCAGGCGTTTGTTCAAACTGGCGGAATATCCCTCGGTTCGGTTCCCCGACAAGGTGGCCGTAGTATCCCAGAGCCTTAAGGAGTACTTCCAGACGAAGACGGACAAGGAGGTGATCCGGATTCCCACCGGCGTGGATGCCCCGCTTTTACGAAAAGCGGACAAGATCGGACGATTCGGTCTGGAGAAAAACAATTTCATTCTCTTTCTGAATCGACTGGTTCCCGAGAAAGGGTGTCATCTTCTGATTGAAGCTTTCAGAGGATTGAATACGGACAAGAGGCTTTTCATTGCGGGCGACGGGAGATTTTCGAAAGACTACGTGAAAACGCTAAAACTCGCGGCTGAAGCCGACGACAGAATCATCTTCGGCGGCTATGTGGAAGAGGACTCGCTGCAGGAGCTTTACACCAATTGCTACCTCTATGTCCTTCCTTCTATGGTGGAAGGCATCTCCCAGTCGGTACTGAAGGCTCTAAGCTACGGCAAGGCAGTTCTGGTAAGCGACATCCCGGAGAACTTAGAGGCAGTGCAGGATCATGGATTCGCCTTCCGGAATAGGGATGCTTCGGATCTGAGGGCCAACCTTGAAATCCTCCTGAAGCAACCCGACCTGGTTAGAGCTGACAAAGAACGGAGAAAAAGATACATTCGAAACAACTTCTCCTGGGACCGGGCAGCCGAAGACTTAGAGCATCTCTTTGCCCGGTGTCTGAACGGCAAGTCGGGCGCCGGAACCTACGTCGTGTAGCAACCCCGTCGGATTCCTCATTCTCTCAAGGTGTTCTTAAAAAGTTGAGGGCCATTCGGATGGAATCCGCTTGTCGCTTAGTCAGCATAATCGCGTTAGATGGACATACAACATTATAGAAGAACGTCACTGGACAGAGTCTTTCTTCTTCAGGGCCGCCACGTAACTTGCTTAATCTACATTAGTTATCCGGCGATAGATAAAATATTGAATTATGGTCAGATTCGGTCGATATTTTAGTTGTATATACAAACACCTAATCGGTGTCTCCGTATTACGGGCTGAAGTGCGAAACGGAAGGCGGCGGTATGAATGATAAGGACGAGGCTCTCGAAGCGACGGTTTTCAAATCCATAGGCCGTTGTTTTATGGGCTTGAAGCGTTGCGGTTCCCGTCTTCTTTCCCAGAAGTCTTTCGATCTTTCTTTTGAGCAGATCATGGTACTTTTCATACTGAAAGATGAGGAGGGATTGCATCTCGCCCAGCTTGCGGAAAAATGTAATAGGGACAAGACTACTGCCACCAGAATGATAGAGGGGCTGGAAAAGCGGAATCTGGTGGTAAAAGTCCCCAGCAGGACGGATGCCCGACGCAAGTTGCTTTATCTGACTCATCTGGCCAAAGAAAAGTTGAAGGACCTTGCCCCTTTCGCCGCGGAAGTAGAGAAAATCGCAATGAAGGGCCTCGATGCGGACGATGTCAAGCGTGCGCAGGACGTGTTGGACAGAATGGCGAGCAATCTCGAAGAACAATGAGACCTGGGAAAAGATAGTTGTGTGCGATAGAGACGCGATCAACTTAACTGATTCGACCGGACTCAGAGGAGAATGACATGAAAAAGGTATTGGCATTGCTGCCTTTCTTAACGCTTTCCGTGTTGCTGCTGAGCAGTTGCGGTTCGCGGCATGAAGAGGCAAAAAGCATGGAGCAGATCTATTCCGAGGAGGGCGTGCCGGTGAGGACCGAGAAGATAGAGCTGACCAACTTCGCGGACAGGCGCGATTTCAATGCGGTGCTGAGCGGAATAGAGGAGTCATCGGCTTATGCCATGATCTCCGATAAGGTCAATCGGGTGTATTCCAAAGTGGGAGATTTCGTAAAGCAGGATGACATCATTCTCTCCTTCCCCACGGATAACCCTACGGCTCAGTATTATCAGGCCAAGGTTTCATTCGAGAACGCTGCCGCCGCTTACAAAAGGATAGAGGGCCTTTTCGAAACCGGAGGCATTTCCCAGCAGGAACTGGATAACGCCCGAACATCCTTCCAGGTGGCCCAGGCGAACTGGGATGGAGTACAGCAGGCCGTATTGGTGAGAGCGCCCATCAGCGGCGTTTTGACCAAAGTGAATGTCCGGGAGTCGGATAACGTTCAAAGAGACGACGAGCTCCTTACAGTTTCCCGGATAGATACGCTGAAGGCAAAGATATGGGTATCGGATAAAGACATCCGCAGTTTCAAGAATGGGCAACCTGCATATGCAACCTGGAACGGAGTCGAGATATCGGGCAAAGTGGTCCAGGTGGATATGTCGGTCAACCAAGAGAGGCAGGCTTTCGGGGTAACCGTCGAGCTGGAAAACCCGGATAAGATTCCGCTGACCGGCGTGGTGGCCGTGGTGAACGTGGATTTACATTTAAATCCCCAGGCCGTCGTGGTGGAACGGAAAAACTTCCTCAAGGAAGGCGAAAAGCCCTACGTCTTTGTGGCCGACGGAGGAGTTGCCAGGAAGAGGTTTGTCGTTCTGGGTTACTCCCACGGCCTCGACGTGGAGGTGGTTGAGGGCCTTGCTCCCGGAGATGAGTTGATTGTCGAGGGGCAGATGCATTTGCAGGACGGTGCGAAAATCCGAATGATAAGCGAGAGCGGATCGGCCATCTCCAATCAAGGATAACTCCAGGAAAGATCGAAGGGGCCAGATTTCTAAAAGGATGTTGTTTCCCGCAGACCGGAATGCAAAGGAGACAAGTAGACCATGTTTCTATCTGATCTGTCCATAAAAAGGCCGGTGATGACCAGCATGGTGCTGGCGGCTTTGCTCCTTTTCGGAGTGCTGGCATATCTGGGGCTGAGTCTGCAATTGTTCCCCGATATAGACTTCCCCGCGGTCACCATACAGACGATTTATGCCGGAGCCGGGCCCAAGGAGATCGAGACCCAGATCACCAAACCCATCGAGGACGCCGTCTCCTCCATCAGCAGAATCGACGAAATGCGGTCCTATTCCATGGACGGAGCGTCCTTTGTGATTATCATCTTTGAGTTGGGCAAGGACGTGGATGTCGCCAACCAGGAGGTGAAGGACAAGGTCGATGCCATAGTGGATGACCTGCCGGATGACTCCGACAAACCCATCATCCAGAAATTCGACATCGGGAACGAATCGGTCGTCGATTTGATTCTTTCAGGTGATCTGAAACCGACCGAGCTATACGAGATGGCGGACAAGAGGCTTAAGGACCGGTTTTCCCAGATAGAAGGTGTGGCCCAGGTGGAATTGTCCGGAGGCCAAGAGCGGGAGATACGGGTGGAGTTGGACAACCGAACCGTGTTCGGAAATTCCATCTCCCTTTCCCAGTTGAGTCAGATTCTCAAGGCCCAAAATCTGGATATGCCCGGCGGGCAGTTTCAGGAACGCTCCCAGGAATACTCCGTTCGCTTGACCGGTGAATTTGAGGATCTCGAGGCCATTAAGGAATTGGAGGTTCCCACGGCTTACGGGAGCAAAAGGATCGGCGATATCGCCCGGGTCGAAGACGTAGGGGCCCAGGTTCGGGAACGCATCTCGTTTTTCGACAACGTCAACAAAACCGGAAGCGACAACGTGGTTCTCCTCAGCCTGTACAAAACCGCCGAAGGAAACACCGTCAAGATCGCCGACGCTGTCAGGAAGGTGTTGCCTCAAGTCAACTCCGAACTTCCCCCCGGCTCCATACTCACCCTGGCCACGGACAATTCGGCCTTCGTTCGGGCTACCGTCGACGACACCCTGACCAACATCATCCTGGGAGTGATCCTGACCGCTCTGGTGATGCTGCTGTTCCTTCACGATGCCCGGTCCACCATCATCGTCGCACTATCCATGCCCATGTCCATTCTCTCCACCTTCCTCCTGCTGCAGATTTCAGGGTACAGCCTGAATTTGATGACCATGATGGGGCTTTCCACCTCTGTGGGCATTCTGGTGGCAAATTCGGTAGTGGTGCTGGAGAACATATTTCGACACAAACAGATGGGAGCGGGCAGACGCGAGTCCGCCTCCACGGGTACATCCGAGGTGGTCGCGGCCGTAATCGCCGCCACCTTGACCAACGTGGTGGTGTTCCTTCCCATAGCCAACATGAGCGGCATGATAGGAGTGGTTCTCAAGGAATTCGCCCTGACGGTGGTGTATGCCACCATGTTTTCGCTTTTGATGTCTTTTACCCTCACCCCCATGATGGCATCCCTGATTCTTCCAGAGAACAGCAAGAAGGAAAACCGCATAGCCAAAAGATTGGAGTCGATATTTCGCTCCTGGGAAGTGGGATACCGAAAGCTCTTGGCGGCTCTCTTTGACAAGAAAAGGCGGGGCATCCTGGTGATTGCCGGATCGTTCCTTCTCCTTCTTCTCAGTCTGGGGGTCGCCACCACCATCGGTTTCGACTTCATGTCCCCCATGGACGAAGGTGACATCCGCATCGAAGTCGAGCTGCCGCTGGGATATCGTTTGGAGCAGACGTCCCAGGTAACGGCCGAAATCGAGCATAGGCTGCTGGAGCACCGGGAGGTGAAACACATAATCACCACCATCGGCGAGCTGAGCACTGTCGACCAGGGCACCAATTTAGCATCCATCAAGGTGAAGCTGATCGATGCCGCGGACAGGAATCGCTCCACCAATCAGATGGCAAATCAATTTGTCAGGGAACTGTCCGACATTCCCAATGCTCAGATTCGGGCGGCCGCCTTGTCATCCTTCGGAAAGGGAGGTCTTCCTGTGGAGTTCTATCTTCTGGGGCAGGACACCGACACCCTGGAAGTCTACAAGAACGCGATTTTAAGCAGGATAAGAGACGTCCCTGGTTTGGTAAACATAAACACCAGTTCCCGACCCGGAAAGCCGGAAATAGCCGTAAGGCCGGACAGGAAAAAACTGGTGGATGCGGGACTGACAGTCTATGATCTGGCCCTGGCGCTGCGCTGTGCGGTGGAGGGAGTTGTGACCACCCGATACCGGGACCGCGGCGAGGAGTACGATATGCGGGTGACCATGGAGGATGAGTCCGTGGACAGTCCGGAGAAGCTGGGCAACATCTCGGTGGCGGCAGCTGCCGGAACCTACCGGCTCTTCCAGTTGGCCGATGTAGAGTTTTCCGAAGGATACAGCACCATCCTGCACCGGGACAGATACAAGAGCATCTCCTTCGAGGGCGGCGTGGCACCCGGATTTGTTTTGGGCGACATCCGTTCCGAAATCGACCGCCGGGTAGAGGACGTTAGGCTTCCCTCGGGCTACCGGCTGAGCTGGTCCGGCGACGTGGAGATGATGCAGGAGACCATGATGGACATGTTGACCACCTTCCTGTTGGCGCTGGTGCTGACCTACATGCTCTTAGCGGCTGTGTTGGAAAGCCTTACCCAGCCGCTCATCATCCTGGGCACCGTGCCTTTGGCTTTGATCGGAGTTTTTGTGGGCCTGGCTCTCTCCGGCCTGTCCATGAACACCGTCTCCATGCTGGCCATTGTGATGCTGGTGGGGATTGTGGTGAATAATGCCATCCTGCTTCTGGATTATACCAACCTGCTGGTCCGGAGGGAGGGTAAGGAGGTGACCGCTGCTTTGCTGGAGGCCTGCCCCGCAAAACTGAAACCGATAATCATGTCGTCTGCAGCCATCATTCTGGGCATGCTCCCCATGGCCGTGGGACTGGGGGCGGCAGGAAGGGAAATGAGACAGCCCATGGGCGTGGTGGCTATAGGCGGATTGCTGGTATCCACCGTTCTGGCCCTGGTGTTCATACCCGTTGTCTATAATCTGACCATCAAATCCAAGCGCAAATGAACCGTGCGCCAAATCCTGGATGAAAGGTGAGAAGATGAGAAAAAAGGTTCTTCTGGTTCTGGGACTGATTCTGGGGTTGACTCTGGTACTTAATTCCGGGGTAATGGCGGAGGAGTACGATCTCCAGAAGTTCCTCTCCCTGGTGAAAAAGAACAGCAAAGAGCTGAAAACCGCCCGCAAGGAATTGGACATGGCCCATGCCAACAAGAGGGAGGCTCTCTCTGCCGCATTTCCCAAGCTGATGCTGGATGCCGACTATAATCGCAACCTCACGAGCAATTACCTGTATGTCGATCTGGGCGAAGGTTACCAGAAACTTAAGATCAACCGGAATAACGTATATGGCTTGAACATCGTGCTCAGCCAGACCATTTTCAGTCTGAACGTGCACAACGCCATAAAGGCTGCCGGGCAGTATCAGAAATTGACGGATTTCTCATACGATGCCGGCTATCAGGAGATAGTCACGTTTGCCAAGAAGGGCTTCTATCAGACGCTCTTGCTGAAAGCCGTCTGGGAGGTGACCGAAAAGTCCGAGCAGAATGCTCATGAGAATTACCTGAACGTGAAAGACAAGTTCGATCAGGGCCTGGTATCTCAGTTCACCCTCCTGCAAGCGGAGGTGCAGTGGAAGGACATGATTCCTCAGACCATCGAGGCCCAGAGGAATTATGAGTTGGCACTGATCAGCCTGAAGAATTTAGCCGGCATTTCAGTGGAGGACCGGATTACCCTGGAGGGAACTTTAGACAGCTACCCGGACATGCCGGAGGCTCTCGGATTTGAGGAGTTGCTGGAGGCCAGACCGGACTTTAAAGCCCTTGTCTGGGAGGAAAAGCTCAGGCGCACCGCAGTGAACGCGCAGCGCTCCGGCTACTTCCCCACCCTCACGGGCAGCTTCGTTTACAATTTTGCCTCCCAGTCAGACCGGTGGAAACTGGACGAGAGAAACAACAACTACATTCTGGGATTGAATCTGTCCGTGCCGCTCTTCATGGGAGGATATACCAGAGCCAAAGTGAGCCAGGCCCGGATAGACTTAGACAAAACCAGGATTAAGATCGAGCAGACCAAGGACGACATCCGCAAGGAGATAGCGGATATAAGGCTGCGCTTAGAGCAAGCCAAAGACCGGATTCTCTCCGCCGATGCAACCCGTCAAGCGGCCGAGAAGGCCTTTCAAATAGCACAGACATCGGTTAAAAACGGGCTGGCAACCCAACTCGAACTCAAGGACGCCAGACTTGCCTCTGACCAGGCCCAGCTGACTTATTTTGCCTCGGTCTACGAGTATCTTTCAGCCTACTTCGACTGGGAAAGGACCATCGGTGCAGTGGATTGAAAAGCGTGGTGTGGCTTAATAGACCGGACACCCTTCTCAGCACCAGGCGGTAGCCTCTTGTTTCTGAGTCTTCCCCCCGTGTGGGACCTGCCCCGACTTGGGACTCCCCTTTCATATGTGATTTGAGTTGCCTGCTCCGCGGGCAGACATTATTATAGCACCAGGTGGGAGGTTGATATTGGCTAAGAATATTCTGCTGATCGAGGACGACCGGGACATCGCTGAACTGCTGAGACACTATCTGGGCAAGGAGAACCTCTCCTTAAAGCACGCCGCCGACGGCTTCTCCGGCCTCAAACAGGCCCAGGCGGAAAGCTTCGATCTGATCATACTGGATATAATGCTTCCGGAGATGGATGGGCTGGAGGTGTGCAAGGAGCTCAAAGCTGATCCCAAGACCGCCTCCGTTCCCATTATCATGCTTACCGCCAAGACCGAGGAAATGGACAAGATCGTGGGCCTGGAGCTGGGCGCCGACGATTACGTCACCAAGCCGTTCAGCCCCCGGGAACTGCTGGCCAGGGTGAAGGCCGTGCTCCGCAGGGCCGAGAGGAAACCGGAAGCCGAGAAAGCCTATCGTTACGGCAAGCTCACCTTAGACGCATCCAAACACGAGGTCACCGTCGGCAGCCAGCCGGTTGAGCTCACCTCCAAGGAATTCGCTCTTCTGGAGTGTCTTCTCAGGAGCAAAGGCCGGGTTCTGAGCCGCGACTACCTCATGGATCAGGTCTGGGGCTACGATTATTACGGGGGAATGCGAACCGTGGACGTGCATATAAGAAGACTGAGGGAGAAGATTCCGCTGCTGTCTGAAGCCATTCAAACCGTCAAGAACATAGGTTACAAACTGCAACAGAACCAATAAAGCCGGGCGGGCCGTGGCATGAGGATGAGGGTCAAGCTGTTCTTCACTTATCTGCTGGTAAGCTTTTTGGGTTTGTCCGTGGCCGGGGTTTTGATCTATTCCTCGGAACGGAGACGCTCTTTAAGTCAACTGGAGGAAGGCATGGCCTCCCAGGCTCAGCTGCTCTCCCAGCTCTTCTCACCTGCGCTGGCAGATGGCCCGCTCTCGGCGGGGGTGGACAGCCTGGCCGACCGGATGGGACGCCGGATCCAGGGTCGCATCACCATCATACTAAAAGACGGAAAGGTGGTGGCGGATTCCTATTTAAGCGGCTCAGAGCTGGAGGGCATGGAAAACCATCTGGGCCGACCCGAGATCACCTCCGCCTTGCAAGGCAGCGTGGGTGCCAGTCTCCGCTTCAGCCACACCCTGAACATAGACATGCTTTACGTGGCCTCTCCTATCGTGGTCCGGGGAGAGGTTGCCGGCGTAGCCCGTTTGGCTCTTCCCTTAACGGAGCTTAAGAATCGACAGAGGGTGATCATATACATCGTTCTGGTGGGGCTTTTAGTCGCCTTCTTCTTTTCCCTCCTGTTGAGCTACGGCTTCGCTCGCGGGGTCACCAGACCGCTGCAGCAGATGATGCAGATCAGCAAACGGATGTCGCAGGGAGACTTCGCTCGAAAGATCGAAGTGGGTACCAAAGATGAAATCGGCGAGCTGGGGGATATTCTGAACCAGCTTTCGGTGGAGCTGTCGCGGACCATCGCCCAGATAACCGAGGACAAATCCCAACTCGATTCCATCCTCTCCAGCATGATGGAAGGAGTTCTGGCGGTGGATGCGGAAGGCCGGGTGCGTCTGGCCAACCAGGCTCTCAAAAACATGTTTGGCCTGGATACAGACTTCTCCGGTCAACCTCACTATGAGGTTATCCGGAACCACAGCCTGAATGAATTCATCCGGGAGGTGCTCTCCAGCCGACAGGAGAAGGGGAAGGAAATCTCCTTTTCCCAGCCCAGCGAAAGGGACGTCCTGATACAATCCGCCCTGGTTAAGCCCCGCAGGGATAAGGGAATATTCGCCGTCTTCGTCTTCCACGACATCAGCCCGCTTAAGAAACTGGAGAAAGTGCGCAAGGATTTTGTAGCCAACGTGTCCCACGAGCTCAGGACTCCGCTCACCTCCATCCGGGGCTTCGTCGAGGCCCTTCAGGATGGGGCCGTGGCCGAAGCTGAGCAGTCGGTACGGTTTCTTGCCATCATCTCCCGGCACGTGGAGCGGATGAACCAGATAATCTCCGACCTGCTGCAGCTTTCGCAGATCGAGTCACGGGAGTCGGAGTTTAAGCTCGAGCCATTCTCGGCGAAGGAACTGGTGCAGGAGGTGGCCGATTCCCTGAAACGAACGGCCGCCAAGAGGTCTCAGCGCCTGGAGATAAACCTCCCTCCTGACGATCCTGAAGCGCTGGGAGACCGGTACCGCATCGGTCAGGCGCTCACCAATTTGGTGGACAACGCCATCAAATACACTCCGGACGGTGGCAAGATCACCATAGAGGTATTTGACAGGGAAAACCTTGTGGAGTTCGGTGTCGCCGACAGCGGAGTGGGGATTCCTCCGACCGAATTGCCCCGAATCTTCGAAAGATTTTACACCGTGGACAAGGGGCGCTCCCGGGAAATGGGGGGAACCGGACTTGGTCTTTCCATCGTCAAACACATCGTGGAAGCACACGGCAGCAGGATAACCGTGGAAAGCGAGCCCGGAAAGGGAAGCAGGTTCAGTTTCACTCTGAAGAAAGCGTGAAGGACGATTAGACCACGAATCCCCCGTTCAATGCCCTCCCATGGGAGACGCCCCTAACGGCAGACCGAAAGCTACGGTTACTTGGTATCCCCACACACTGACGCTTCCCCACTATGCGCTCCGCCAGAAGAAACCTCGGGCAAGGCTAGGCTCTTAACACAGATTTAACACGGCGTTAATTCCCACGAAATGCCGAACTCGTCTTTACTCCTGAAACAAAAGAAAGGAGGTGCGAGTTCAAGTGTATTAGATTCACTGTTTTGGTTTCCGCCAGGCCACATTCGCCTGTTCTTTGTTTGATATGAACGAACTTAGGAATCCATAAGGAGAAAGAATGATAACAAGAGCGATATTGGGATCGGTTGTCATGTTTCTCATCATCCAGAGCAGTTTCGTTTTCGCCGGGGAAACCCGGATTGGGGGCGAAGTATACCCGTTCTTCACCGCCGACATTACCAACAACGGCCACGGCAAGGGCTTCAACAAGTTCGATTTAAGCAGGGTCTACCTCACCGTCAAGAGCAAGCTCAGTCAAGATGTCTCGGTACGCATCACCGCCGACGTGGATGCCATGGACGGAACCATGCGGGAGCTTTATCTCAAGTATGCCTACTTAGACTGGGACGTCTCCCGGGTGATCCCCTATTCCACCATCAGATTCGGTTTGCAGCAGACCGGCTGGATAGATTACATGAACAAGGTGTGGGGCAGAAGATACGTGGCCAAGACCCTGTTAGACGAGTACAAAGTCCTGTCTTCGGCGGATTACGGCATATCGGAACTGGTGAAGCTTCCTGACGGGTACGGTCACGGAGCCATTCAGATACTTCAAGGTCCGGGATACAAGGGCAAGGAGGAGAATAAATACAAGGACTTCTCCGCGTTTCTCTTCCTCAGACCGCTTGCGACCATCCCCGACTTGGCGGCCAGCATGGTGGGAGTATACGCATACAGGGGTTTCTCCGACCAGCCATACATCAACTCCGACAACAAGAAGGATCGGGTGGCAGGTATGCTCAGCCTGGCGTACGGCGGCATCTTCCGCGCTTCCGGGGAATACTTCATGTCCTGGGATCGCATGTATCCGGGCGACACCAAGGATCTGAAGATGGATGGCGTCTCCATATTCGGCGACTTCAGATTCCCCATGGCTCACAGCGCCTTCCTCCAGCAAGTCGCTTTGGTGGGGAGATACGATCTTTTCGACCCCAGCAAGGACGTGAAGAACAACGAGAAGACATACCTGATCGCCGGCGCCGAGTGGACCGTCACAGACGGGTTCAGCCTCATGCCCAATTTCCAGAGGAATAAGACCAAAAACCAGGACGCCGCCGACATGTTGGTGCTCAACGCGCTTTACAGTTTCTGAGGAATTAACACGGATTTAACATGGAGTTAACGTCGATGAAACGCAGCACGCCTATCACAGGCCAAAACAAAGGAGGAACGAAGTTATGAAAAAGCTCATCGCACTGGCAATGGCTTCAGTTTTCTTGGCCGGCTTGGCCTTCGCCGCTAAAAACATCACCCTCAAGGGCTCGGATACGCTTCTGATCCTCGGCCAGAAGTGGGCTGAGATCTACATGAAGGAGCATCCGGGCGCCGTGGTCCAGGTCACCGGCGGCGGCAGCGGCGTGGGGATATCCGCTCTGATAAACGGCGGCACCGACATTGCCCAGGCCTCCCGTCCCATGAAGGACAAGGAAAAGGAAACCATGCTGGAGAAAAGGGGCGTTGGCGCTCACGAGACAAAGGTGGCTTTGGACGGCATCACCATTTACGTGAACGAGAAAAACCCTGTGGAGAAGCTCACCTTCGCCCAGCTCAAGGACATCTATCAGGCCACCGCCAAGAATTGGAAGGAAGTGGGCGGCAATGATGCTCCCATCGTGCTTTACGGCAGGGAGAATTCCTCCGGCACGCACGTTTTCTTCAAGGAACACATTCTCAACAACGAAGACTACGCCGTATCGGTGCAGCCCCTACCGGGAACGGCAGCCATAGTGAATGCCGTGGCCAAGGACCAGAACGGAATCGGATACGGTGGGGCCGCTTATGCCAAGGGGGTCAAGGAAGTTCTGGTGGCTCACGACGAGAAGTCCGGTTTCTTCCCACCCAGCATGGAAAACATCGTCTCCGGCAAGTATCCCATCAGCAGATACCTGTATTGGTATACTGCCGGCCCTCGCAAGGGAGACATCCAGGACCTGGTGGACTGGGTGTTGAGTCCCGAGGGACAGAAGATCGTGGAAGAGGTGGGATACTTCCCGCTGCCGACGGAGAAAGAGGATACCACCAAGACCAAAGAAGAAAAAAAGTAGGAATGGACCATTGCAAGGGGGTTAGCCTTCCTCCCTCCTCGATGGGCTAACCCCTTTGCCCAAACTTTTGCAGAGAGTGCCATGCAAAGTCCGAGCGTAGTTCAGAACAAGCCTCCGGGGCAGCAGCTGAGTCTGGTTCGCAGGCGAAGAGGCCGCATCCGGGAATGGATGATTGAGAGGTTTATCCTCCTCAATGCAACCCTGGCCATAGGCGCCATCGTTTTGATCTTCGTCTTCGTGGGCAAGGAAGCTCTGCCGGTCTTCACCAGTCCCGAGGTCAAAGAGGAGGCCAACCTGTCGGAGTTCTTCCTTCCCCAAAGGTATGGGCCGGAGAAATCGCCGGATTTCATCTGGCAGCCGGTCTCGCAGAGGCCCAAGTACAGCATCATTCCTTTGATAGTGGGCACCCTTAAAGCCACCCTGGTGGCCATGCTCTTTGCGGCACCCTTAGCCGTGGCAGCGGCGGTCTATACCTCGGAGTTTGCGCCCAATTGGGTGAAGGAGATCATCAAACCGACAATAGAGCTGCTGGCTGGAATCCCCTCGGTGGTTTTGGGATTCTTTGCCCTGATGGTTCTTGCCAGCCTGGTACACAGCATCTTTCATTTCACTTTCAGGCTGAATGCAATAAACGCTGGCGTGGCTTTGGGCCTGGCAGTGATACCCATCATATACACGGTCTCGGAAGATGCGCTGAATGCTGTTCCCCGGCAGTACCGGGAGGCCTCTTTGGCTCTGGGGGCCACCCGCTGGCAGACCGCCTGGACCGTGGCCCTTCCCGCGGCCCTGCCAGGGGTTTTCGCCGGGATGGTTTTGGGTTTTGGCAGAGCCATCGGCGAAACCATGATCGTCTTGATGGCCTCCGGCAACGCCGCCATAATGTCGTGGAATTTCGGAGAATCCATCCGAACGCTTTCGGCTACCATCGCAGCCGAATTGGGCGAGGTGGTATTCGGGAGCGCCCATTATCACGCGCTGTTTTTTTTAGGAGCCCTGCTATTCGTAGTGACCTTCGTGGTAAACCTCTCGGGAGCCGCCTACGTGGAGAGATTGAAAACCAAGCTCACCGGAGGCTAAGGTAAGGAATCGTCACCCATGGCAAAAAATGCTACACGCATACAGGGATTTGTTTTCAAGGGACTGACCGTTGGGGCCACGGCGGTCATCGTGGCCATGTTGGTTTTGGTCGTAGGCAATATCGTCACCAACGGATACGGGCGTCTCTCCTGGGACTTCTTCACCAAGGCGCCGG
>CAZWAO010000004.1:0-32066 GCA_964631815.1 uncultured Ignavibacteria bacterium
ACGAACACTGCGGGGTGATGGGAAGAATCGACGCCATCACCACCACCCTGGGCAAAGCCTTGGGAGGAGCCTCAGGCGGCTGCGTGAGCGGCCGCAGGGAGATGGTGGAGATGCTCCGGCAGCGCGGCAGGCCGTATCTTTTCTCCAACACCGTTGCACCGGTGATCGTCTCGGCCTCCATCAAGGTTCTGGATCTGATCTCCCAAACCACGGAGAGAAGGGACAAGCTGGAGCAAAACACGCTTTATTTCAGAAAGAAGATGACCGAGGCGGGCTTTGACATCAAGGAGGGGATTCATCCCATCGTGCCCATCATGCTATACAACGCCAAGTTGGCCCAGGATTTCGCCAAAGATCTGTATTACGAAGGGATATACGTCATCGGTTTCTTTTATCCGGTGGTGGCCCGTGGACAGGCCCGGATAAGGGTGCAGATCTCGGCCGATCACGAGATGGAACACCTGGACAAGGCCATCGAAGCCTTCACCAAAATCGGCAAGAAATACGATATCCTGGGAAAGAAGAAAAAAGAGATCGTGGAGCAGTACGGGTTATAGTTGGGTGCGGCCCGAGCGATGAGGTGGTCTGATGGATGACAAGCTCAAAAGGGAATTCTTCGACGAGAAAGCCCAGGGTTGGGATGGCCGGTTCCACCAGGACGACGAGGGACAGATTCGGCAACTGGTGGAGCGATTCGATCTAAGGGCAGGAGACCGGGTCTTGGATGTGGGTACGGGAAACGGGGTGCTGCTTCCCTATCTTTTCGAAAAGGTGGGGTCCGGCGGGAGGGTTGTAGCTTTGGACTACTCTTGGAATATGATCGCCGAAGCGGCCAGAGCCGAAACGAACGGAAGCGTGAGCTTGCTTAACGCCTCGGCGGAAGCCATTCCCCTCAAAAACGACACCTTCGACTGCGTGACCTGTCTGGCCACCTTCGCTCATGTGTGCCGCAAGATGGAAGCCTTAAAGGAGATGAACCGGGTTCTGAAGGAGGGGGCCGGAAGGGTGTACATAACGCATCTCATGGGGAAAAAGGAACTGGCTGAACACCACCGCTCAGCCGGAAAAGCGGTGCTTCACGACATCCTGCCTTCCGATTCCGACATGCGCGGCATGATGCAGGAGGCCGGATTCAAAGACATTTTGATCGTCGACCGACCCCAATTATACCTGGCCAGCGCCGGGAAATAAGACCTTGAAGCTCACCACCAGACAGATCACCCTAACCGCCCTGTTCATCACCCTGGGGGTGGTACTGCCCATAGTGTTTCACCAGTTTGCCTTAGCGGGCAGGATTTTCTCCCCCATGCACATTCCGGTCTTCCTGGCCGGGATCTTCGCCGGGCCGGTAAGCGGGCTGATCGTGGGTCTGATCTGTCCGGGTTTGAGCTTTTTGCTTACCGGCATGCCGCCCCCCTATGCGGTTCCCCTGATGAGCCTGGAGCTGCCTGTATATGGAATCTCCATTGGAATCCTCATCCGGATAATCAAGCTGCCCATAATCTCCTTGTTTTTGTCCATGATTTTGGGCCGTTTGGCCTTTGCTCTGGGGCTTTTTCTGTTCGGGCTGTTTCTCTCACTTCCTTATGGGCCTCGGGAGTTCATCCAGGTTTCCTTAGTCACCGGGCTTCCGGGAATAGCCTTGCAGCTTATTCTCATTCCCCTGCTGGTCGAGGCCGTGGGCCTGACCAGGAAGTGACCCCCCCCCAAACCCCTCGGTTGCCCGTCACATAAATGTCAAAGTGTTCCCAACAGCCGGACGCTGTCTTAGGAATCCCACCGTACGGTCGGTCTTTTCCTCAAGACGACCCGGTTCCTGCCGATATATCCCACTAAGCCGTCCCTTCTTTGGTAACACGCTAATTCCACAGCGCAGCGATGGAAACATTCGAGAGAGAACTAAAAAGGATCCAGAAGCGGGACTGGCAGATTTGGGTGCTGATGCTCACCGTCTTTCTGGTCCTGACCTCATTCATCGTGTTGGTGGTCTTCTACTCCGACCTGGAGCAGTTGTATGAAGAGCAGATAGACACCCGCATGTTCAACTTTCTGCTCCTGGGTTTCGTGGCCCTGTCCTTGCTTTTCATCGGCTATGTGGTCGTCAAAGAGACCGCCATCAAGAAGCTGGAGCGGGACCTGATGGTGCAAAAGGTCTCGGCTCAGGTGTTGGAGCAAAGGTTGGCCGAGCTGGAAGCGGTGTTCGAGGTGACCACCCTGGTGAACTCGGAGATGGTGCTTTCCGGCTTACTGGATACCATATCCAGCAAGGCCCTCCGGGCTTTGGGCGGAGATCAGTCTTCGCTTTTCCTCTACGACCCCCAGATGGGCAAGCTCAAATGCGTTTCCGCCTGGGGCCCCAACAGCAACCTGGCCAAGAACTCGGAGATGGAGCTGGGCAAGAGCGTGGCCGGATGGGTGATGCAGCACGGCAAGCCTTTGCATCTGGGCGAGGACTTGGACGAGAGCCAATTCCCCAACTTCATCCGAAAGAGAAAGAAAATCGCCTCCAGCCTGTGCGTTCCCTTGATGGTGAAGAACAAAGCCAAGGGCGTTTTGAACATCAGCCTGTTCGATACCAAGAAGAAATTCAGCCCCACCGACCTTAAGCTGGTCTCCATATTCGCGGAAAACGCCGCCATCTCCATCGAAAAGGCGGAACTGTACGAGAAGCTGAAGAAACAGACCGAGACCCTGCGCCACACCATCGAGGAACTGAAAAACACCCAAGACCGGCTGATCCAGTCGGAGAAGCTGAGAGCCTTGGGCAATCTGGCCAGCGGGATGTCGCACGATTTCAACAACATCCTGGCAGCCATTCTGGGCCGGACCGAGCTGCTCCTCAGGCAGGTTGAAGAACTGGACATTCCGGAGCCGGAGAAGCAGAATCTGCGCAAATCCTTGAGGGTAACCGCACAACTGGCCAGCGACGGCACCGAGACCGTGGATCGCATCCAGAAGTTTGCCAGGAGTTTGAAGACCACCTCGGAGAAGGATTTCAGGGAATTCGACGTGAACGCCGCCGTACTGGAGGCTTTGGAGAAAACCCGTCCCCGATGGAAGAAGGATTCCGAGGGCGAGAACTATCACATCGAGATACAGACCGAATTAGGCGAGCTTTCCCATCCCAGCGGCAGCGCTACGGAGATCAAGGAGGTTTTGGCCAACATCATAGACAACGCCATAGATGCCCTGCCGGACGGAGGCAAGATCAAGATCACCACCGGGATGCGCGGAAACAACGTGGAAGTCAAAATCAACGACAACGGTCTGGGCATGATAGACGAAATAAAAAGCCGGGTCTTCGAGCCTTTCTTCAGCACCAAGAAGGATAAGGGCGACGGCCTGGGATTGAGCGTGGCTTACGGGATCATCTCCCGACACAACGGCCAGATTAACGTGGAAAGCCTGCCCGGAGAAGGAACCACCTTCACCATTTTCCTTCCAACCTCGGTCCAATCACGGTTTCCGGTGGGGGAGGGGATAGTTTCAGATGACGTTTCGGACTCCGCCCAGCTTAAAGAGCAGTCAGGAGTGGAAACCCCCACCGCTTAACTGACTCCCCAGCTTCGCTTCCCATCATCCTCACAGTAGCCGGTTCTCTATAGTTGATCGTGTGTGGATTGAAATGCAATGGTTGCTTGTAGCTGCCCTCGCATCCGTAATGGAGCTTTTGCCTTCATTCGTAACGGATGGCCTCCACCGGCGAAAGCTGGGCAGCCCGGTGGGCTGGGTAAACCGTGGCCAGAAAAGTTAGCAGCATGGCGGCGGCAGCCACGGCGATGAAATCCAGCGGCCGCATGTCAACCGGAAGGGAATTGATGAAGTAAATCTCCGCAGGAAGGGAGACCAAGTTGAAGGTTTTCTGAATCCAGCACAGAAGATAGCCACACCCGGTTCCCAAGACCACGCCGGCGGTTCCCACCACCAGCCCCTCGAACATGAAGATCTTCATTATGCTGGTGTTGGTGCTCCCCATTGACTTTAAGATGCCGATGTCCTTTCTTTTCTCTATCACCACCATGATCAGGGTGCTGATGATGTTGAACGCCGCCACTGCCACTATCAGGCTGAGCACGATGAACATGGCGTATTTCTCCAACGCCATCCAGGAGAAGAGGTTTTTGTGCATGTGCATCCAGTCCAAGGCATAGTAGTGATAGCCCAGCTTCTCCTCGATTTCCTTGGCCACGCTCCCCGCCTGGTAGAGATTGTCCAGCTTGATCTGAAGCCCGGTTATTCTGGTTCCCAGGTTGAACAGCTTCTGGGCGGCGGCAAGCGATATGTAGGCCATGGAGGCATCATATTCGTACATCCCGGTTTCGAATATTCCCTGCACTTTGAGTTTGGAAGCCTTGGGCTGGCTCCAACCGGAGGTAAGAGAGCCTTCCTTGAGGCTGAAGAGCACCACGTCGTCACCCAGCCCCACCCTCAATCTCTCGGCTAAGGTGGCGCCCAACAGTATTCCGGGAAGCTCATCTTCCCCGGCATCTATATCCAAGCTCCCCTCGGTCAAGCTCCTCTTGAGGTCGGTGACCAGCACCTCCTTTTGGGGGTCTATACCCCGCACCACGATGCCGTCGCTTCCGGTCTTGGACGCGATGGCCGCCTTGTAATAGATGTATGGCGCTACTGCCACCACATGTTTTATATCCTTGACCTCGGATATCAGTTGCTGGTAGTTGTCGATTCCCTCCTCATAGCTGGAGAAGACGCTGACATGAGCGGTGGTGCCGATTATGCGCGAGCGGACCTCCTTCTCGAATCCGTTCATCATGGAAAGGAGAAAATCCAGAGCGGTGACCCCGATTAAAATCCCACCCACGGAGATCAAGGTAATGACCGAGACGAACTTGGTCTTACGCTTGGACCTTAGGTAGCGGCCGGCTATGAAGAATTCGTACGACATGTTTCAAATTCAAAAAGAAAAATGAAAAATGCAAAATTACAATTGAAAATGCAAAATCATGGCTTCCGCTTACCCTTGAGAGTAAGAATGCTTGAGGCAAGGATGTTTGCAAGCTCTTTGGTCTCATCAAGCAGCCGATTAACGAACTCGCGCTCCCCTTTGCCTGATTCTCTCAAAAGAGCCAGCCAGAACTTGGTTTCGTTGGCGGACTTCAGTGCGTGCGTGAGGAAATTGGTAAAGTCCTTTTTGCTGTTGCAGGCCTGAGCTTCGACTACGTTGGCTCCGATACTGGTCCCACTGCGGATCAACTGCCGCGCGATGACCCGAACCGAAAGGTCGGTTTTGTCCAGGCGATCCATGAACTTGATGATGTCCAGCGCATATACGAATGCCCGTTTCTTGATATCAATTTTGAACTTTGAATTGTAATTTTGCATTTTGCTTCTTTAATTTTGCTCTTACAATTCGCAAAGGCCAATCATTGTCTCGAAGCTATCTTGTCCCAAAAGATTGTCTTTATCATCTGCGACTTGGATCGAGCCACGCTGCCGCCGGTTGCGGGCCGGTCGCAACCCTTGCAGATAACTATATCCTCCGGCCTTTTCGCTGCCAGGGCTTTTCTTAGGTGTTGCATCTTCTCGCTGTTCCAGATGTCTATGATACTGCTCTGGTCGTCCATTCGGCCCACCACATATTGGCATCCGAAATCGCGGCAGCAGGCCACCACCTCCCCGTTCCAGGCGACCACGAAGATGGACCAGGGATGGGTACAAAGCTTATACGAACGTCCTTTGGGTTTTGCCGCAAGTATGTCCTTGTCGATATTGCCGATCCATCTATGGGGCTTCAGCTGAGAGAACCTTTCCACCGGCAGACCTGCAAACATCTTTCTCAACTCGGATAACGATTCTTCTTTGTCCTTGATAGAGTCCAGGGCAATGGGAGACATGTCGCGAATCTCAATCTGGGGATTGGCTCCACCCGATTCTTTTTTCAGGGCCAGAAGATTCTTGAGATTGGCATAGACGGTTTCCCAGCTTCCCCCACATCTGTAATCCTCGAACAACTTCTTGTTCGGTGAAAAATCGACGGTCAACAGGAATCTTCCCGAGTTCAAAAGGCTTCTGCTTCTCTCCGGGAGGAACAACGATCCGTTGGAGGAAAAACTGGGCACCAATCCATACCGGTTGGAAAGCGAGATGAACTTCTCTAGATCGGGATGCAAGAGCGGCTCGCCGGTGCCGGTGAAGTACAAGCGCGAGATAGGCCGGAGCTCCATGATCCGTTTTAGTATGCTCTCGAACAGATCGAAGCTCATTCGTCCTTTACTTGATCTATCGTCAGAGCTGTGCGGCTCATACCTCTGAGGACAGTAACGGCACCGGAAATTGCAGAGATTCGTAGCCTCCACAGAATAAAAGAGCGGCGGGTAATTCAGTACAGTTTTCCCACGGGAGTATGACAGAAAGGCTGCCGCATATCTTAAGAACAGAGAGGGATTCATTTGTCTTGTGGATTCACGACATGCTGAGCCATGTCCGATTCCGTCCGCATGCCGAGGGAGGCTACTCCTCAGGCCTCATCTGGGGGAAGAAGATGACCTCCCGGATGGAGTGGGTGTTGCTCAGCACCATAACCAGGCGATCCACGCCGAAGCCCAGGCCGCCGGTGGGGGGCATGCCGTATTCTAAGGCGCGGATGAAATCCTCGTCCAGCACCTGCGCCTCATCATCCCCCCGTTTGGCCAGCTCGGCCTGTTGTTTGAACCTTTCCCTTTGATCCATAGGATCGTTCAACTCCGAGAAGGCGTTTCCCATCTCGCAGCCGCCGATGAATAGCTCGAACCTTTCGGTCAAGCCCTCCTTTTCCCGGTGGTGCTTGGCCAAAGGAGACATCTCGACGGGGAAATCGGTGATAAAAGTAGGTTGAATCAGCTTGGGCTGAACCTTAGTCTCGAAGATGGCTTCGATCAGCTTGCCCTTGGGGCGATTCAGATTCTCCTTGACCTCAAGACCTTCTGCCGCCTTCCGGATTTCATCCTCGCTTTTGCCCGCAAGATCGACTCCGGCATGCTCTCGGATGGCCTCCATCATGGGAAGCCTTTTCCAGGGAGGAGTCAGATCGATTTGATTTCCCTCGAATTCGAATTGGTTTGAACCCAGAACCTTGGTTGTGGCATGATTCAGGAGCTTCTCGTACAGCTCCATTATGTCGTTATAGTCGGCGTAGGCCTGATAAAGCTCCAGCATGGTGAACTCGGGATTGTGATTCCGGTCCATGCCCTCGTTTCGGAAGACCTTGCACACCTCGTAGACCTTCTCGAATCCTCCCACGATAAGTCTCTTCAGATAGAGTTCGTCCGCAATTCTCAGGTACAGGTCGACGTCCAAGGCATTGTGATGAGTCACAAAGGGCCGGGCAAAGGCTCCCCCATAGAGCGGTTGAAGGGAGGGGGTCTCCACCTCCACAAAGCCCGAACCATCCAGAAACTCACGCAAGGCCCTGATCAGCTCGGTGCGGAACAGGAATATCTTCTTCACGTCGTCGTTGACGATGAGATCGACATATCTCTGCCTGTATCTCAGTTCCTTGTCCTGCAAGCCGTGCCATTTCTCGGGCAATGGTCTTAGGGACTTGCACAGAATCTGAAAATCGTTTGCCCTGACGGTGATCTCGCCGGTTCTGGTTTTGAAGACCTTTCCGGTCACTCCCAGAAAATCGCCGATGTCCAGCAGGTCCAGAAGCTCGAACTTCTCCTCTCCCACCTCGTCTTTCTTCACGTAAATCTGAATCTTACCCGCCCCGTCCTTCAGATGGCCGAACACCGTCTTGCCGTGAGGCCGCAAGGCCACGATCCTGCCTGCGATCTTGACCTCGGTTTCTTCGGCCTCCAGTTTCTCAAAACCGTCCACTATCTCGGATGAGAGATGGGTCTTCCCGAAGGAGTAGGGATAGGGATTGATGCTCTTCTCTCGGAGCTTCTTGAGCTTCTCTTTTCTGTGCAGGATAAGATCGCTTTCCTGATCCATTTGCTTTTCTCCCTTAAGGTGGCGTCACAACTCTACACAGGCAGATTCGTCCGCAAAGACGGTTGTAATGACGGCCTCCGGTGCAGGCGACATAAGATCAGAGCGCAATATAAGAGCACCCTCCGGGGGTGTCAAGGAAAACGTAGGATGTGACCTTTAGACTGGCGACTGGAGAAGAATGCCGCCATAAGAAGAGATCAAGCAGGCTGGATTCGTCAACAACAAAAACGCTTCGAACCAGCAAGGTCAAATAAGAGAGGTCAGGAGCAGAGCGCTCCTGACCTCCATAGGATGTTGAGAGTCAGTTCATCGGGCGCGGGTTGGATTCCGACTCAATGGGCTGCGCCACAGATGAGTCCTCAACAATGGGGTGGCGGGCCTCCTTTGAACAGGTAATTGAGCAGGAGGATTGCGTCTCCCAGATTTATGGTCTCGTCGCAGTTGGCATTTCCTGACTGGGGCGGATCCGGGAGCTCTCCGCCCCTGAACAGATAGTTCAAGATGTAGATGGCGTCGCCAAGCTCGACCACACAATCTCCAGTGGCGTCGCCCCGGACGAAGTTCTCCTCACCCGGAGAGGCGTCGCTCCATCGGAAAAACGTCCAATCATCGGAACCGTCCGAGCAGCGGCCAAAGGAAGTGTCGACAGTCTGCTCGCCGAAGGTGAGCGAGTCGAGTGGGAGGTTGCCGGATAAGTCATCGGCAAACAGTCCCAGCTCTTCTCCCCCGGCACCCAGCTTGAAGTTAGTGTGCAGGGGACCTTCGCCCTCCTCGTCGTCGGCCCAGAACACCAGAAATCCACCGGGCTCTATGGTCGTATCCGGTATCTGCCATTGGGTGGGATCGGTTAGATCGTCGGTCAAGTACATGCCTCCCAAGTTCACGGGTTCGTCCCCGGCGTTGTATAGCTCCAGCCAGTCGTCGTAGTCACCCATCTCGTCCTGAAACACGTTGTCGTTGTCTGCCATGAACTCGTTTATGAGGATGGAGGGGAGCAGGTACCCCACGGTATAGGAATAGGTGGTGGTGGGAGCGTCCGCTGGGTCGGTGGTGACTGCGGACGAGTCGTCCTCCGCCTGGAGATAGTAGCTGACCACGGTCTGATCCGTCTGGGGAGGGATGAATCCGCCGTAAACGTCGTCATCCGAAGCCCCGTCACCGTGATTGCCGTCGTCGAACATGCTAACGTCCTGGTATCCGGAACCGGCATCATACTTAAGCAGGACGGAGCTAATCTCGCTCTCGTCGGTAACGGTTGCGGTCACGGTTACCTCATCGGAAGGGGTGGGCTGCGAAGGATCGTGTGAGGTTCCGGAGATAGCAGGTGGGAAGTTTATCCCGGGCACATTCGAGCTGCCCGGGGTGGCATAGAAGAAGAACATCCAGAAATCCTCACCATCCGGGTATCTGCCGTAGGAGATATCGGTGGTCTGCTCGCCAAAAGTCACGCTGTCGATGGTGAGATTGGAGTTGGCGTCGGTATCGAACAATCCCAGCTCTTCTCCCCCGGCACCCAGTTTGAAGTTGGTATGTAGAGGACCCTCGCCCTCCTCATCGTCCGCCCAGAATACGAGAAATCCGCCGGGCTGTATCACGGTGTCCGGTATCTGCCACTGGGTGGGATCAGCAAGGTCGTCGGTTAAGTACATACCTCCCAGATTCACGGGCTGGTCTCCGGCGTTGAACAGTTCCAGCCAGTCGTCGTAGTCGCCCATCTCGTCCTGGACCACGTTATCGTTGTCCGCCATGAACTCGTTTATGAAGATGGGGGGCGGGGTGTATCCCACGGTGTAAGAGTAGGTGGTCGTAGGAGCATCGGCCGGATCGGTGGTCACTGCGGAAGAATCGTCCTCCGCCTGAATGTAATAGTTGACCGTTACCTGATCCATCTGGGGAGGGATGAATCCGCCGTAGACGTCATCACCGGCCCCGCCGTCTCCATGGGCGCCATCATCGAACATGGTGACGTCCTGGTAGCCGGAGCCGGCATCGTATTTGAGCAGGACCGAGCTTAGACCGCTTTCATCGGTGACGGTGGCGGTTACGGTTACCTCGTCGGAAGGAGTGGGCTGTTGGGGATCATGTGAGGTTCCGACAACCACCGGCGGCGAATTGATTGGGCCGGAATTCGAGGCCCCCGGCGTGGGAACGGAGAAGAATACCCACGTTTCGGCGCCGTCGGTCTCGCGTCCCTCGCTGATGTCTGAGGTCTGCGCTCCGAAGGTGTAGCTGTCGATCTCCTCGTTTCCCGCGGCCACGGTGTTGAATAAACCGATCTCCTCCCCATCCCCGCTGAGCTTGAAGTTGGCGTGAAGTGGTCCATCACCGGCATCGTTGTCGCACCAGACCAAAAGAAAGCCCCCGGCCTCTAAGGTGGTGTCGGGAAAGGCCCATTGGGTGGTGTTGGTCAAATCGTCGGTTAAGAAGAGTCCGTCCATCTCCACAGGATCGGGACCCGGATTGTAGATTTCCACCCAGTCCTCCCACTCGCCGGCCTCGTCCTGGATCACGCTTTCATTAAGAGCCAGAAATTCGTTGATGAAGAGAACCACCTCCTGGGGTTGGGAGGAATTCTGGTTCTCCGCTCCGGGAGTGGCCTGGCTTAAGAACTGCCACTCTCCGCTGCCGTTGGGCCAGCGGCCCCAGGGCACGTCGCTCCCCAGGCCGGGAAAGGTGGTCTGATCCACTATCACCGCGCCGTCCACCAGATAGACGTCCTCCCCGTCCGCGTCCAGCTTAAAGGGCGCGTGCAGTTCCCCCTCCTCCGGTTCCTCGTCAGCCCAGACAACTATGTATTGGCCCGGGGCCAAAGTGGTATCCGGAAAGACATAGTCCGGCACGCCCTCCATGTGATCGGTAAGCCACAGCCCCCCCAAATCGACGGAGGAGGCACCCACGTTGGCCACCTCGATCCAGTCTTCGTAGTCGCCGTGGTCGTCAGTCACGGTGCTGTTGTTCTTGGCCATGACTTCGTTGAGCACCAAGCCCTGGATGGGGGTCCAGGTGCCGATCTGGGTCCTCAGCCAGGTGTCGCGATCGCGAATAAAAGGCTCCAGTCCGGGTATGGTTCCCATCATCCCCCCGCTGATGTCTGTGGTCATGGCGGCCTCGAACTGAGCGTTGGTGTACATCTTTTTGGTGTCCGCGTAAACATAAGGTCTAATCAGATCCCGCACCTCCTCCATGCGGGCGATCAGCGTATCGGGCTGAGCCACCCCGGTCATCAGTTTTTTCATGTGGCCCAGATAAACCTCATCGTAGGCGTCGATTTGCCACAACCTTTCAGCCAAAGGCCTGCCCTCTCCGGGGCCGGTCTGGAACCAATAAGGGCTCAGTTGTTTCATCTGAGAAATCGACATGCCGAACGGACGGTAACCTCCCCAGGCCATATTCATGTCCCAGTTGGCGAAGACGAAGCGGCTGTCCAAATCCCGGTGATAAAAGTAGTAGTTGGCGCAGCGGCCCACATAGCTGTCTAAGTTCACGCTGAGGTTGTTCACCGCCAGCATGGCCAGGGCGGAGTTGGCGTCCATGAGCACGTGCATGGTATCGGGGAGAACCGCAAGCGTGGTGTTGTTCAGCCCGTCCACCAGCTCGATCAAGGTCGACCAGTCGTTCTCCTCTTCATTGGTCTTCAACTCGTACTCGTCATAATACGATGCCGGGTTGGTGCCCAGGTATCTCAAGGTGCCGTGAGGGTCCCCCTTCCACAGGTTGCCCTCCTCCGCCGGTCCAAAGCGGCTTTCGATGAACTCCTGGTCGAATTGCTCCGCCAAGGTGTACAGCCCCCAATAGGTGCCGTTGATGTAAAGGGCCACGTAGTTGGTGCGGATGGTGGGCATCCCGGCTGCCTGGCACAGCTCGTAACAGGCCTTTTCGCGAACGAAGCTGGGGTCCATGAAGTTGTTGTTCAAATTGAGTTTGTCTAAACCGTAGATTTCCTGCCCGCCGACGTACTCGTCGATGTCCAGTTTGAAGGGCTTTTTCTGATTGGGGTGGCTGTAGCTGCTTAGGCCCTTGCAGCGCACGCCGATCAAATCGAAGTGAATTTCCCCCCAGTCGAACTCGGCCGGCATGTAGGGAATGTCGTCAAAATGCTCGTAATAATAGGTCAACGAATCATACCAGTTGGTCTGATGGAAGGTCAGATGAAATTCGTGGACGGCGTCGCCGTCGAACAGAGGATGCACCGGCGGAACAAGCGCAGCCGTGGCCGGCACCGCCAACAAAACACAGAGCATCAAAACGATGAGAAGAGTTGGACTTTTCATAGTGCTCTTCCTTTCCTTTACTGCCCCGGGGGGTGTGGATATCGACAAGATCGAGGCTGAGGATACAGCCAAACCAACAGAACCGTCACAGGTATTTCGATAGTCGACTCCTTTCTTTTCAGCCTTAGTGAGAACCAAATAGAAGAGTTCAACTTTAAGCGGAGGGCAGAAGAGTTGAGTTCCCGGAGGGACACTTCAAGCATGCGGCAGCCTTTGGTCCAGGGAGGATTGGGAAGAGGCACTTCCTCCCGAAACCTATGTGCAGACGGTCGGCTCACAGAAGATTTGATTTTGCTCATCTGATGGTTGATACTTTCTAGTACCCGACAATCAGAATCTCTGCCGCAGGGATGCTACGCCTGGTGTATTTTAGACACAGAAACCCTATAACACTTGCGGACTTTTTGGGGTCGGTACAGAGTTGACTTAGCCGGACCCTTGGGTTCCTGACGGCGTCACACTCAAGTCGTTCGATTCACTGGACGGCAGGAATAGCGTTCCCCTACAAAAAGCATGCGGCGCCGTTCTTTTGAACCGGCGCCGCAGTTTCCTTCCTCGAGGATCTTCGATGATCGAATTCCCTGTCGGGACTACTTCAACAGATGATCCAAGATGAAGACGTACGAGCGCGCGAAGTCCTCTATCAACTGGCTTTTCTGACTTCCGCCGTGACCGGATTTGACCTGCTCATAGTAGAGTACGTCCTTGCCCAGCTCCTTCAGCACCCAACTGAAACGGCGGGGGTCTCCGGGGAAGACGCGCGGATCATGGAATCCGGCGGTCAACAGAATGGGCCTGGAAACATTCCGGGCATAGAAGATGGGAGAAAGTTTCTGGGTGAGCTCGCTGCCCACCGGCCCAAACTCCTTTTCCCAACCGGAGCTGAAGGTGACGTCCCCGTGAGTGGTCGAATAGTCCACGTCCGCCACGCCCACCTCGGAAACCGCGCAGGCGAACTTGTTGGGAAAGTTGACCGCTATATAGTCGACCGTATAGCCTCCGTAGGAGGCACCCCAGATGGCGATCTTGTCGGGGTTGGACCATTTTTCGTTGATCAGGTAGTCGATGGCCCCTACCGCATCGTCCAATGCGGCGAAGCGCCCTTCCAAGTTATCCGCTCTTTCGAAAGCCGGCCCGTATCCGGTTGAGCCGCGCACGTTGGGAAAAATCATGATCAGGCCCCGGCTTAGAGCGAAGGCGATGTTGCGCTGGAAGTAGGGACGGCTCTGCCCCGGAGGACCGCCGTGATAGTTTACCACGGCCGGATTGGTTCCGTCCTGCTTGGCGTCCTTGGGCACGTAGAGCAGCGCCGGAATCATGGTCCCGTCCTTGGAGGGATAATGGATGACCTTCACCGCCATCTTGGAAAAATCGAAGCCGAAGGTGGCTATGGGGACCATCTTCTCGATTCTGTCCCATCCCAGTCGGAAGTGATAGAAAGTCGGCGGTTCGGTAGGAGAACTGTAGGAGAAGACCATGTCTCCGAAGTCATTGGATGAAAGATCGATGATCACGCCGACTTCGGGCTGGGGCAGGTTGACCTTCTGTCCTTCCAGATTGAAGGCCATCAGCTCGGAGTATCCGTCTCTGTTGGCCGCTCCCACCGCAATGCCGATTTTCGGCATCCAGGCAAAATTGTCTATCTCCAACTTGGGATCATACACCAGCTTGAGCTGCTTGGGCTTTTTTAAGTCGATGATGGCAAACTTGGCGAACTCCTCCTCGGTGGACAAAGCGTCACAGTACGTCAGCACCCGGCCGTCTTCGGTGAACTGCCCGCCGTTGTACAGGCCCACCTTGGTGATGTCCATGGTCTTTTTTGTCTTCTCGTCCCACACGAAGAGCTGGCTTTCGGAAAAGCTCAACCAGCGGGTTAGGATGAGTTTGCCGTCCTGATAGTCGTCCGGCCCAAACCAGCCCGCTTCGGTATAGAGCGTGTCTATCTTGCCGGTGGAGATGGTGTATTTGATCAGGGTTTGAGTGGTGTGATCGTTGGAGATGAGGAAGAACTCGTCCTCGTTTTTGAAAACCAGGCTTCTAAACTGGATTTTCGGGTCCACCAGCAGAGGAGTGAATTTGCCGTCCCGGTCGAATTTGTAGATGTCGAAATTCTCGTCCCCGTATTGATGGATGGCTACCAGTAGGTACTTGCCGGAGGGATGCGGTTGGTAGTAGCCCACGTTGATGCCCATGTCCGGCCAGTTATTGGGGGATAACTGGTGGGGAAACTCCATGGGCGAGTCGACATAGAAAAGCGCCTGGCTTTGACCGGTGATGCGCATCAAAAAGTAGTACCTGCCGGTGTTGTCGACCTGGCTATCGGTGGCCAGATCTATCCCCAGCAGAAAGCTGAGGTCGTCATAGGTGGATTGCCAGTACTTGGAGTTCATCAGCGCATTGTCGGTGACCTGATCGCAACTGTCGATGTAGTTCATTATGCGGGCCGTGTCCGAAATGATCCAGGTGTCGGCCTGCTGAAGTATCTCCAGCACGTTGGGTGCGGCCCAGGTCTGAAAGCTGCCAAACCCCAGACCCGCCACCAGCGCAATTAGAAGAAAAACGGCTTTGAGCTTCATGGAAAACCTCCCATAAATTTTTGGTTCGCCGCAAAATAGCAGTTGTGGACTGTCGCGTCAAGGAAAAACCGCCGGACTGATTCGATTGTCGAGCATTGAGTTTGTGCCTCATCAAACGCATACGTCCGGACGCCCACACAGGTTTCGTCTCTCGTGAGGGTGATCGGAGTGCATCAGCTTGCTGATGCGATTTTTCCCGTCCCGAAAGAAACCGAAGCGTGTTTGACGCTAAGCCGGCAGGAAGTTTCAGCTTGACAAGCAGAGGGAAATCTTTAGTTTATGAAAAATCTCTGTATTCCTTTGAGATCGCGATGCCCAAACTCCGACTTACGCTATTGTGGCTGTTTCTTTTTCTATTCGCATCCTCCGCCTACGCTTCCGGACTTCCGGTCAAGATAATCGCAACGAAAACCTCGGCTGGGGGAGGGCAGAGCATCACCCTGTTCTTCTGTGGCTTGCCGCAGGATTCGGCCGGAGCCGAATATCAACTGCTGAGATCAACGTCTGAAGCAAGCGCATTCGACCCCATAGGAAGGGTTACCTCCGACGACACCACATTCGTCGATACCAATGTCAAGAGCGGAGTAGAGTACTATTATCTGCTTCAAGCCAACCGAGGCGACAGCGTCTTCTTTTCGGCCGTGGCCGGACCAGTGATGCTTGAAAGCCAATGGTTCGATGCTCGTCGCACCAATGTCCTTGTGGGTGTGCTGGTCTGTTTTTTTATCATAATCGGATTCATCATCTACGGAAAACGGGGTGGGAAATTCTATATCAGGCCCATTGCCGGCTTGCAGGCGGTGGACAGCGCTATCGGCCGGGCCACGGAGATGGGGAAACCCATACTCTACTCCTCCGGCTTGGGGAAGATGGAGCGGGTTGCCACCATGGCATCCATGAACATCTTATCCAGCGTGGCCGAAAAAACGGCAGAGTACAACACCCCCTTGATCTTTCCCAACTACGATCCGGTGGTGATGGCCACGGCCCAGGAGGTGGTGTTCGAGGCATATTCTAAAGCCGGACACCCGGAGGCCTTTAATCCGGACAACATATTCTTCGTCACCCAAAGCCAGTTCGGCTATGCCGCGGCAGTCGACGGCATCATGACCCGCCAGCTCCCTGCAACCAATCTCTTTTTCGGCACCTTCGAGGCGGAGGCTCTGATCCTGGCCGAGACGGGCAACTCGGTGGGAGCACTTCAGATTGCCGGGACGGATTCCACCATCCAGCTCTCCTTTTTCATTGTTGCTTGTGACTACACTCTGATAGGGGAGGAGTTGTTTGTCGCCAGCGGCTACCTAACGCAGGATCCGCAGGTTCTGGGGAGCATAAAAGGTCAGGATTGGCTGAAGGTCATCATCGTTTTCTTGACGTTGCTGGGAGGCATAGCTGGCGTGCTTGGTTTTACTTGGTTTATGAGGCTTTTCAGCGTGGGGTAGGAAATTCAAAATTAAAAAAGCAAAATGAAAAATTGCAAATCAAAATTCAAAATGAGATTGAGCGAGATATTTTTGAATTTTGAATTGTAGCTTTGCATTTTTCATTTTGAATTTTGCATTTATGCAAAGAAGCATCCCCATAATCGTCTGCCTGGTCTTCGGCCTTTTCATGCTGATCCAGTTCTTCGTGCCGCACCCGGTGTCGGTATCGGCTTACGAGATAGTGCTGGACTGGATGCAGATCATCTTCGTTTTCACTCTGCTGGTGGGAGCCGTCAGTTACGCCAAGCTGAATGCCAAGAAGGTCTCGCGCAGAGCATCCGGCTGGGGATATAACCTGATCGGATTGGCCGGCCTGGCGGCCATGACCGTCCTGGGTTTGTGGCTGGGTACGGGCGAGGGGACCCCGTTTCTGTGGGCGTTCAACAATCTGCAGGCGCCCATGCAGTCCACCATGTTCTCGCTTTTGGCTTTCTTTGTGGCCTCGGCTGCATATCGCGGCTTTCGTGCCCGAAGCTGGGAAGCGGGTTTGCTTTTGGCCATCGCGATAATAGTCATGTTGGGCCGGGTTCCTCTGGGCAATATGATCTCGCATTGGATTCCGGATGCGGCTAACTGGATTCTGCGTACGCCCAGCATGGCTGCCAAGCGGGGGCTTTACATCGGCATCGGTCTGGGTACCATCTCCACTTCGCTCAGAATCATCCTGGGAATCGAGAGAACCTATCTCGGTGGGAAATGAGGAGGAATTGGTAGGTCCGAAATCTCCCGCCGAAGGCGGGAGTTTCGGACGGGAACGGAAAGACATTCTGGACAATTGACAATGACGAAAAGACCGAGAACGAGAGGCTACCGGACGGTTTTTCTGGTTTCCACGGCCTCCGGTTTTGTGACCTTCCTGGTGATAAGCCTGTTCTTTGCCCGAGAGCTCTCCTGGGGCCTGGTGATAACTTCCGCGGTTTTGGGTTCGGTTATCGGAAACATGATCGGCTTTTCCATCGCTCTTATCGCAGATCCGATTTCCAACAGGTTGGAATCGCTCCCCAAGCCATTCGGCAAGATAATGAGGACTCTGACTTTCTTTGTCGTGGCTCTAGGCGCGGCCTCGCTCTTTTTCTTTCTGATGGTCCAATTCGGTTTCATGCACGGATTGCCAACCAAGCTGCTGCTCACTTTCCTGATAATTGCAGCGGCAATCGGCTTGATGGTGACCCTGCTCATGAGGGTTTACGAACATCTCAAGTCGGAGCTGGAAAAGAGCTATGAGAAGGTAAGGGAGAAGGAACTCTTGGAGAGAGAGCTCCAGGTGGCCCGCCGGGTTCAAGCCGGGTTTTTGCCTAGTGGCCCCGTCAAAATCGAGGGCTTCGAGGTATCCACCTTTTTCAGACCGGCCAAGGAGGTGGGGGGTGACTATTTCGACATCATACCCCTCAAAAACGGAGTGGGGATTGTGATCGCAGACGTCTCCGGTAAGGGGATTCCGGCGGCTTTAGTGATGGCCAATCTGCACGCCACCCTTCACACTCTGGCGGACGACTGCTGCACCGTCGAGTCGGTCAATAGAATCAATAAAAGCCTTTACAAAGATACACCCGCAGATGTGTTCGTCACTTTCTTCATCGGAAGATTGAACAATTCCACCGGCGAATTGGCCTACATAAACGCAGGACACAATCCGCCTCTGGTGGTAAGGCAAGATGGTAAGGTTGAGGAACTTATGCAGGGGGGAACGATTCTGGGTATGTTTCCCGATTGGGTCTTTCGAACCGGATCGACGGTACTTGATTCTCAGGAGATCTTGCTCTTGTACACCGATGGCTTGACCGAAGCCGGTTTGCCGGAGATCGAACCCTGGGGCGAAGAAAATCTGAGAAGCTACCTTACCCAGATTCACCGTGAGCCGGTTGATCGAATGGCTGATTTGATCCTCGAGAAGGTGGAAGGCTCTCTGAAGGGATCGGCTCAGACAGATGATATAGCGCTGGTTCTGCTGAAAAGAAAGTAGGTCCGAAATCCCTCAGCCGAAGGCGAGGGTTTCGGACAGACAATGTGTGATCGGAAGAGCAAATGTCGGATAGTCTCCCTTGCGGGAGACATATCCGACTACAGAATTACAAAACCTGCTATAGGAGACTCTTGGACATAAGGATGAATCATGCTTGAACGAAGCTGTGGTCACGACTGGCATTGCCGGAAATTCATTCTGCTGGCGTTGATCGCACTGATGATCGCTGGATGCACCAGTATGTTTACGGTGTCGAGTGAATTTGGCGGCCGGGGTATACCCATCGGCTCGCTTGACTTGGTGTTTAACAGTTTATCCGAGGTCGTCGGTCTCACGCTTCGATTTGCCTGGGCAATCAGAGAGAGGAACGGAGACGCATTAGGAGAACTCATACGGAACGATAGGTCTCTTCCCGCTGGCATGGACAAAGACGAATATGTTGAATTGCTGCTCCGGACGAACAGAGAGCTGATCATCGAGGCTGATAGTGTGGGGGTGGAATTATTTCACGGTAAAGATCAGATGCTAACGATGAGTGTGGTTCTCCCGCCGGGTGCCGTGGATTCAGCAGGCGTGATTTACAGTAGGCACAAAAGCGACTCAACAGTGTTCAGCATGGGGCATCCAGAGACCGACTCTCTTTCGAAAAGCTCTGATCAGCCCGACCGTGCTACCGTTCGCGTGTTTATGTTGGTGGTGGACAGCAGCGATACCACAAGAATCGACAACTCTATTCTCTTTGAAAGAGAGAAAGAGCGTTGGCTAATAACTTCCTTCAAGAAGGATTTACTGCAGCTTGCGGGAGTTCGGAATCAACCCGGTAAGCAATAGAGGATCGAAACCGTAGGTCCGAAATCCCTCGCCGAAGGCGAGGGTTTCGAAGAAAGATAGGTCAAGAGAAATGGTATGCGAGACGGGAGGTTTGACACCTGATGAATGAATTAAATGAAAAGAGATTCAGACACTTTGCTTGGGTCTTTTTTATCATCACATTTACATCGCTGAGTATCAATTGTGCGAAACCGTCTGGAGCAAACCTGGTATTCAGACTTAGTGATTATACTGATAGCCCCATCCGATTTCTGCTGGATGATTCTTCTGATGTGTTGGGCATTACCTCGTCTTTGGCTTTGGCGGTAGAGGACAAAGACGGGAAATCACTCAGGAAGCTCGTGGAAGAAAACAACTTCCTGCCTGCCGGTATGACGAAGGGGGAATATGTTGACAGGGTGCTTCAGGCAGAGAGAACGGTCGTGATCAAGAGTGATAGCATCCGGATCGTGTTCTTGCACGAGACCAGACAGCTGGCCACGATCCAAGCGGCTGCTTCGGGGGGGGACTCCAGCAGGCAAAGCACCTCCTCCCGCGAGGAAGGGCCTAGTCAACAGACATTTCAGGTTAAGGTAATTGAAAGCGATCCCTCTTGGGATGGTACGCCTGCTCCTACGCATGCAGTCGCTTATGTGTCTGTATCATCGCGGAAACGCAACGCCGGTGATGGTGCACCGATCAGCAATTCGATATTCTTCAAGAAGGAAGGCAAGAGTTGGATTATCACATCTTTCGAAAAGGATTTACTGGAATTGGATTGAGTGTCGGATAGCTCCCAGTGCGCGGGCATATCCAACCTCCAAACAGACCGCCATGTCTCGACAGTTGATATTCGTCCTGATTGCTCTTTCGGTGGCCATCCCGCTGGTGGTCAGATTGGGTTTGCCTAACCAGGTTACCTCGGAGGTGGCTGCCGTTTACGACCAGATAAACGGGCTGGATTCCGGGTCGGTGGTTGTGATCTCATTCGACCACGAGGCGTCGTCTCTGCCGGAGATCAAGCCCATGGCTCAGGCTATCCTGCGGCACTGTTTCCAAAGGAAGCTCAAAGTGATTGGGCTGGCGCTTCTGGCTGAGGGCACGGCCATCGGAGAGCAGATTCTGCGAGAGACGGCGGAGGAATATGGCGCCAAATACGGCCGGGATTACGTTTTCCTGGGTTTCCGGCCTCAACAGCAGGCGGCCATCCTGGGAATGGGAGAGGATATTGCAAAAGTGTTTCCCGAGGATTACCGGGGTGTCTCCCTCAAGAAGATTCCCCTGATGAGGCGGGTCCACAACTACCAGGATGTCTCCCTGGTAATCTCCGTGGCCGACGGTGACATGCCGGTTTGGTGGGTGGATTATGCCGTCTCCCGCTATCACGTGAAGTTAGCCTGCGCCAGCACCGCGGCCATGGCCACTTCTTTTTATCCGTTTCTCTCCTCCGGTCAGATGATCGGTCTTTTGGGCGGACTCAAAGGTGCGGCGGAATACGAGATGCTGATCAACAGGCCGGGAATGGGCCAGAGGGGAATGGATGCGCAGTCGGTATGTCATCTGGTAATCATCCTTTTGGTGGTTGCAGGAAACATCGGGTATTTCATGAAAAAATAGTCCGCCGTCGGTAGTCCGCGGTCCGCCGCAAAAACATGGAGAAGGCTTCAGCGACGGACAACGGACTACGGACCACGGACGGAGCAACCTATGAATGTCGGAATAATAATCGCAGCCCTTCTGACCTTATGCATCTTCTCGTTTCTGTACAAGGACAATCCCTTCTACAGATTCGCCGAGCATCTACTGGTGGGTGTATCGGTGGGCTACGTGCTGGTTATAGCGCTGAATACCACCGTGGTGCCCAAGCTGGTCAATCCGGTTTTCCGGGACGGAAGGCTGGATTACATAATACCGGGAATTCTGGGATTGTTCATGCTGCTCAGGTTCCATCCCAAATCGGCCTGGCTGTCGCGGATTTCCATCGCTTTGATAATCGGCGCCGGAGCCGGAGTGGCCATTCCGGCCACCATCCAGGCCAAGCTCTTCGCCCAGATGCAGGATACCATGAGTAGTATGGCATCAGTTGATGGAATTGTTGTGTTCCTGGGCATCGCCACGACTATGGCCTATTTCTTCTTCTCCAAGGAACACAAGGGTTGGTTTGGAAGCACTGCCAGAGTGGGCACCTGGTTTCTGATGATCTTCTTCGGAGCTACCTTCGGATACACGGTCATGTCACGAATTTCTCTCTTGATTGGAAGAATGCAGTTTCTTTTGGGAGATGTTTTGCATATTATCAAATGACCTTTCCTCTTCCATACGCGAGGGCAAGAGGAAAGGATTTTGTAGCCGCACCCTTCAGGGTGCGAACATATGCGCAGGCTGAAGCCTGCGGCTACATTACCACCCATTCTCCACAAAGCGGAGATGGAGACAAAGGGTGCGAGGTCAAACAAGGAGGCGTTACGATGTCGAAACCCCTGAAGGTATTTGTCGGGGTGGTGTTTATGGCGTTGTTTGCAGGATCTGTATTTGCCCAGGCAGTTGACACCGCCTGGGTGAGAACTTACAACGGTCCCGGAAACGACGATGATCAAGCGTGGGCCATAGCAGTGGATGACTCCGGGTACGTTTACGTGACCGGTTATTGCGAGGGTGCAGGGGGGAATCCTGACCTGGCCACCATCAAGTATCTGCCTAACGGAGACACCGCTTGGGTGAGGACTTACAACGGACCTGGGGATCATGTCGATTGGGCACGCGCCGTGACCATTGATGCTTCTTATAATGTCTATATCACGGGAAAAAGTTTTGACAGCGGAACAGGTTTTGATTATGTCACCATAAAATACACCCCGGAAGGGGATACTGCCTGGCTGAGAAGATACGACGGACCGGGAAGCTCTACAGACGAAGCTTATGCCATAACCGTCAGCGATTCCGGTTACGTTCACGTGACCGGAACCAGCGGCGGCAGTGGGACCAGTGCGGATTATGCCACCGTTAAATACGATCCCGACGGCGACACAGTCTGGGTGAGGAGGTACAACGGCCCGGAAGATTATGTCGATTATGCTTCTGCCATGGCGCTGGATGGCCAGCAAAACGTCTATGTGACCGGGACAAGCTATGATACCGTGGGAGGCCTGGATTATCTCACCATAAAGTATGCGGCCAATGGAGATACTCTGTGGGTCAGAAGATACAAAGGCCCGGGAGAAGGGTATGACGAGGCGTACTCTCTGGCTGTTGATGGCGCTGGTAATGCATACGTGACCGGCAATAGCGCCGGCATCGGGACAAACTATGATTATGCCACTATCAAGTATTATCCCAACGGAGATACGGGCTGGGTAAGAAGATACGACGGACCGGCAAATGGTGCGGATTACGCCAAGGCTATCGCCATAGACCACTCGGGTTTTGTCTATGTGACAGGTTACAGTGACAGCACCGGATCATACCAGGACTATGCCACCATAAAGTATGACTCCGTCGGGAATGAAGTCTGGGTAAGAAGGTACAACGGGCCACCGGGAAACGGAAGCGATTTTGGATATGCCTTAGCCTTAGACGATTTCAGCAATGTCTATGTTACTGGCGGGAGCGGGGGTGGAGCCACAGACATGGATTATGCCACCATAAAGTATCATTCCAATGGAGATGCCGCTTGGGTGATGCGATATACCGGACCGGGGAGCGGTTCGGATTATGGTCGGGCTATCGCTGTAGACGACTCCGGCAATGTCTATGTGACGGGATCTTACACCAGCGCTTCAACAGAGAAGGACATTTGCACCATAAAGTATGTCCAAACTTCCAGCGGGGTCACGGACGAGACCGGCGACAGAGAGAGACCTTTCGAGTTTGTTTTATCCCAGAACTACCCCAATCCTTTCAATCCCAGCACCAAGATAGAGTTCACTCTGGCCAAGTCGGGTTTCGTCACCTTGCAGATTTATGATGTGCTGGGAAGAAAGGTGAGAACCTTAGTCTCCGAAGAACTGTCTGCGGGATACAAGTCTGTCGTCTGGGATGGTAAGAACGAAGACGGAGAGGACGTAGCCTCCGGAGTGTATTTCTATCAGCTGAAGGTTGGTGATTTCTCCGAGCCGAAGAAGATGCTGCTTTTGAAGTAACCTCTCCCCCTTGATCCCCCTCTCCATTTCATGGAGAGGGGGATATCGAAGATCCGTAGGACAGGGGGTGAGGTAAAGCTGTCTCCTCAAACCGGCAATTCCTGCACATCACCGTATGATGAGAAAGCTCGCCTTGTGTTTTCCTGAGAAATGAGTATCTTTAGGAAATCGGGAGCAGCCAACACTCTCCCGTAGCGTAGATAGGGGTTTTGTAGCCGCACCCTTCAGGGTGCGAGGTTTTGCTGCCGACGGCGGACTGTGGACCGCGGACAAAACAAGCTATGCCACACGGAAAAAGACGCATAGTCATACTTGCGGAAGGTTACTTCGGCGATCTGGAAGCCAAAACCGCCTCCGGCCTGATAATGTACAAACCGGAAGAGGTGGTGGCGGTTATGGATTCCACCCAGGCGGGAAAGACCTCGCAGCAGGTTTTGGGTTACGGGGGCAACATCCCGGTGGTCAGAAGTATAGAAGAGTCGTTGAAGCACGCGCCTAATGCTCTTCTGATAGGCATTGCGCCGCGCGGGGGGAAACTTCCAGCCGAATGGCGGAGCGTTATCCGACAGGCTTTAGAGAATGGCTTGGACGTAATCAACGGATTGCACGATATGCTGAATGACGATCCGGAGTTCTCGAGGCTGGCCGCATCAAAAGGCGTCAAAATACACGACCTAAGGGAAGCCGGTCGGTACAGGAGAGTTGCCGAGGGTGATCCCTCATTAATCAAGGCCAAAGTTATTCTGACGGTCGGAACCGACTGCAAGTCGGGCAAGAAAATCACCGCCCTGGAGACGGCAAAAGAGGCCAACAAACACGGCTGGAATTCCTGTTTCGTGGCCACCGGGCAAAGCGGCATAACCATCGCGGGAGAGGGGGTGCCCATCGATTCCATCATCGGCGATTTCATGTCGGGAGCCATAGAAGGATTCTTAATCGAGAAGTCCGGAACGTATGATCTTTTGTGCGTGGAGGGCCAGGGAACCATCATCCATCCGGGATACTCCGGAGTCTCGCTGGCTCTGATACACGGCTGCCTGCCGGATGCCATGATCCTCTGCCACTATCCCGGCAGGGAAAGGATAAAAAGCTACCGGATCAAAATCCCGCCTCTGACCGAGATGATCAGGCTGCATGAAGACATAGCCCGGCCGGTAAAGCCCTGCAAAGTGATAGGGGTGTCCTTGAACACCCAGAGCTTGACCGAAGAAGAGGCAAAGAGGGAAATCGCGAAAGTGGAAAAGGAGACAGGGCTTCCAGCCGTCGATCCGGTGAGATTCGGGTGCGAAAAGCTGATCAGAGAGCTGGAATCCCTCAGGAAGTGAACGGCAGGGCTCGGACTAATGCATTGCCCCAAGTGTAGGATCAAGATGAGAGAAGAGAAAAGAGCGTATCACAAACAGAGAAAATGGGTTTGCCCCAAGTGCGGCAGGGTGCGATTCCAGATCACGCGAAAAACCAGGAATGACAAACCATAAATTAGAGCAGCGGCATGTACCGATACAGTAAATATAGTAACCGGAGAATGCTGATGGGCGTTAAGAGACGAAAGTCAATGAAGCGAACCCTCTGTATCTTCTCCTGCCTCCTGGCGGTGTTGCTGGTGGCCAAGCTGGAGTGGAACAACTGGCCCCGGATCTTGCAGGGAGTATCCGGGCTGTGCTCTGGTTCGTCGGGCAAGCTGCCCCTGCAAAAAGTCCATCTCAATAAGAAGGCCTTGGAGAGCGACCAGCTCCCTTTGAAATCGGAAGCGGCCGTGGTGCTGGACACTAAGAAGGAGGAGGTGCTCTTCACCAAGAACATGGAAGAGCAGCTTCCCATCGCCAGCTTAAGCAAGCTGATGAGCGTACTGGTCTTTCTGGAGCGCCACCCGCGCTTGGAGGATTTTGCCACCATCACCAAAGAAGACGCCAAAAAATCGGGTTTCGCGGACTTAAGGGTGGGAGAAACTCTGGCCCTGGGCGATCTTCTGCACGCCTGTTTGATGAGCTCCAGTAACCGGGCCGCCCGGGCCCTGGCCCGCGCCTCCGGTCTATCCCCCGATGACTTCGTTAAGCGAATGAACCGAAAGGCCAAGGAGCTCGGCCTGAAGAATACGTTCTTCCTTGAGCCCACGGGCTTAAGCGAGGAGAACAGATCCACGGCCTTAGATTGTGCCAAGCTGCTTTACTTCGCCCTTCAAGACAGTGTGGTGGCCACTATCTCCGGGAAGACCTTTCACCGTTTCGTGTCGCTGGACCGGACCAAAAGAGTGCACGAAATACGAAGCACCAACCGTCTTCTATTCAGGTCCAAAAACGTAAAAGGCGGCAAAACCGGCTATAATGGGGCGTCCGGCTGGTGCCTGGGAGTCATGGTGGAAGGAGAAGAGGGCGAAGAGGTGGTGGCCGTGGTTCTGGGAGCGCCGGACAAACACACCAGATACAAAGACATTCGCTCCATGGTGGAGTGGTGCATGCAGGCGGAGAAAAAGCCGGCTCGGAAATCATAATCCCTTATCCCGGGGGATGCCATGACGTTCGATAGAAAGGACTTGGAGGAGGTGGGGGAGGCGGTGGAGTCTCTGGGTATCATGCTGGAAAGGGAATTGGGGCTGGTTCAGCAGCGCCTGGTGGAGCTTCATCGTTTCTTGGTCCGCAGCCAAGAGGAAGAAGGCGACCTGCGAGCACAAACCGAGAATCTGAAACAGGAAATCGGCAAGGCGGTCAAATCGCTGGAGAAATTCGAGAAGCTACTCACGAGGACCGAATCCAAGCTGGCGGACGTGCAGACCGACGTCTCGGACCAGGAAAACCTTTTCGGAGAGATGAAAAGCGAGCTGGCGGCCATGAAAAGGGAGCTGCAGCTTTTTCGAAGCGACATGGTCGTTCTGTTCAAGGAGCAGGAATGTCTGAAGTCCGGCGCCACGGAGGAGGAAGACGAGAATGACTTGGATGAAAACCGAAAATAACAGGGGTGAGTCATGAGCGAACTGGTTCTCTTGCGACACGGTGAAAGCACCTGGAATAAGGAAAACAGGTTCAGCGGCTGGACGGACGTGGATTTGTCCGAAAAGGGAGTGAAAGAAGCACATGAGGGTGGCAGGCGCCTGAAACAGGCCGGTTTCGTGTTCGACGTGGCCTTCACTTCGGTGCTTAAGAGGGCCATCCGCACCCTATGGATCGTACAGGACGAGATGGACCTGATGTGGATTCCGGTGGAAAAGTCCTGGAGGCTGAATGAGCGGCATTACGGCGCGCTTCAAGGCTTGAACAAATCGGAAACGGCGAAGGAACGCGGCGAGGAACAGGTGCACATTTGGCGGAGAAGCTACGATGTCCAGCCGCCGGCGCTGGAGAAATCGGATGCGCGTTATCCGGGAAACGATGCCAAGTATCGTCATCTGGATTCGAAAGACCTGCCGCTTACCGAGTCGCTCAAGGACACGGTAGCCAGATTTCTGCCGTACTGGCATCAGAGCATCGCGCCGGCCATCAAGTCGGGCCAGAGGGTGATAATATCAGCGCATGGAAACAGCCTCAGGGCTTTGGTCAAGTTCTTAGACGACATACCGGATAAGGATATACCCAATCTCAACATCCCCACGGGGATTCCCTTGATCTACGAACTGGATGAGAATCTAAAACCGGTCAGACATCATTATCTGGGCGATGCGGACGAGGTCAAGCGGGCTACTGAAGCGGTGGCCAGACAGGCGAAGGCCGGCAAATGAAGAAGATCAGAATCCTTTCCTGGAATGTAAACGGCATCCGGGCTGCCTACAGGAAGGGCTTTCTGGATTGGTTCGTTAAGGAGAAGCCGGATGTGCTCTGCCTTCAGGAAGTCAAGGCCACTACAGAACAACTTCCTCCCGAACTGAGGGAGGTTGCCGGTTATCAGAGGTTCTCTTCCTCGGCCGAGAGAAAGGGTTACAGCGGAGTACTCCTTTACACCAGGGAGAAGCCCAAGAGCGTCAAGGCCGGTTTGGGAATCGAACGCTTTGACTCCGAGGGAAGAATTCTGATCGCCGAGTATCCGGCCTTCTTGGTGTTCAACATCTACTTTCCCAATGGCAAGGCATCCAAGGAAAGACTGCGCTTTAAGATGGATTTCTACGACGCTTTCTTAGATTACGCGGATGCCCTGAAGAAAAAGGGCAAGAAGCTGGTGATCTGCGGAGACGTCAACACCGCCCACCAGGAGATGGACTTGTCCAGGCCGAAAGAGAACGCCAAGGTATCGGGCTTTCTTCCCGAGGAGCGGGCCTGGATCGACAAGTTCATCGCCCACGGCTACGTCGACACCTTCAGGATGTTTAACCGGCAACCCGGTCAGTACACCTGGTGGGATCTAAAGACTAAGGCCAGGGAGAGAAACGTGGGCTGGAGAATCGACTACTTCTTCGTCAGCGACAATCTCAAGAAAAACGTCAAATCCTCCTTCATCCTTTCCGACGTGATGGGATCCGATCACTGCCCCATCGGCGTCGAAATCGCAGTTTGACTTTCCTCTAATTCGAACCTCCCAACGGTTGGCGAGTGTCCAGTTTGCCATCCGGAATCGCTTGCCCCCGGGTCTCCCTTATGCGGGGAAAATCGAACCTATGAAAGCTTCCGGTTGTCAACGGAACTGGTGCATAATGAACCGCATCAGATATCTCTTACGAATCAAGAAGAGAACAATAGGCCCAGACAAAACATCTACATTCTCAATAACATATTGTTTACCAATAACTTGAGTTGGCAAGTTCATAAATTGAACACTTTGTGACTTTTTTCTCCAATAGGGGCGAAAATCCCCGTTTTTTGCTTGACAAAAGCAAAATCGGAAGTATAATGGGAGGATCATTTGACCGGCAGAGTCATCCGATCGATCAACACATGAATCCAAGAGCATGATGGAGGTTAGTCTTTCATATCAAGTGGTGTGAACTCTCAAGAGAACAGGAGGAGATGATGGACGGTTGAGCAGTCGCTGAGGATGAACGCAGAGAGGGAGTGCGCATCAGTTCACAGAGTAAAGAAACCAAAGTCAGGCACATCGAAGTTAAAGGAGAACCAGTTATGGCAAGCAGAGATGTTTCTTCAAGATTGAATTCGTTTATGGACAAAGTGGTCAAGAAGAACCCGGGAGAGACGGAGTTCCATCAGGCAGTCAAGGAAGTGGCTGAATCGCTGATGCCGTTTCTGATGGAAAATCCTCACTACGACCAGGCCAAGATCTTAGAGCGGATCGCCGAGCCTGAAAGAGTGATGATGTTCCGCGTCCCCTGGATGAACGACAAAGGGGAAGTTCAGGTCAACCGCGGATTCCGCATCGAGATGAACAGCGCCATCGGGCCATACAAGGGCGGACTTCGTTTCCACCCCACGGTCAATCTGGGAATCTTGAAGTTTTTGGCCTTCGAGCAGGTGTTCAAGAACGCTCTGACCACGCTTCCCATGGGAGGCGGCAAAGGCGGCTCGGATTTCGATCCCAAGGGAAAATCGGATAACGAGGTGATGCATTTCTGCCAGAGTTTCATGACCGAGCTGCAAAGACACATCGGACCGAACACCGACGTTCCGGCCGGCGACATCGGCGTGGGAGGAAGGGAGATCGGGTTCATGTTCGGGCAATACCGGCGGATTCGCAACGAGTTCACCGGCGTGCTCACCGGCAAGGGTTTGAACTGGGGCGGAAGCTTGATTCGTCCCGAGGCCACGGGCTACGGTTGCGTCTACTTCACGGAGGAGATGCTCAAGACCAAGGGCGATTCCATTCGCGGCAAGATCTGCACGGTTTCCGGCTCGGGCAACGTGGCGCAGTACACCGTGGAGAAGGTCAACCAGTTGGGCGGCAAGTGCGTCACCCTTTCCGACTCCAACGGATACGTCCACGACCCGGACGGCGTAACTGCCGAGAAGCTGGCGTTCGTCATGGAGCTGAAGAACGTGAAACGCGGACGGATCAGCGAATACGCCGACAAATACGGTTGCCGGTACGTGCAAGGCAAGCGGCCCTGGGAAGTGAAATGCGACGTGGCATTCCCTTCGGCCACTCAAAACGAAATCGACGGAAACGATGCCAAGATGCTGGTGCAGAACGGCTGCAAGGCGGTGGGCGAAGGAGCCAACATGCCCACCACTCCCGAGGGCATCGAGGTTTACTTGAATGCCAAGATCCTCTATGGCCCCGGCAAGGCGGCCAACGCCGGCGGGGTGGCCGTCTCCGGCCTGGAGATGAGCCAGAACTCGCTGCGGCTCTCCTGGACTCGCGAAGAGGTGGACGAGAAGCTGCACGGAATCATGAAGGCCATACACCAGCAATGCGTCACTCATGGGAAACAGAGCGACTGGGTCAACTACGTGAATGGAGCCAATATCGCAGGCTTCATCAAGGTCGCCGACGCCATGTTGGACCAAGGCTTGGTATAGTGATTGGCACCAAAGCGAGGGTATCCATCCCAGGATGGATACCCTCGTTTTCAGATGGCTTGGTTCAAAGTCCAGCGGCAGACGGAAGAGGTCGGGGATTCTGCCGCTTTTGCGAATCCGAGCGGGTTTCGACCTTCAGCCGCAGGTCTCCGGCTTGTGTCCGAGCTGCGGCTGTGCCGGTCAGGTCTTGCCGGGAGATCCCGGAATAATTCCTTGACATCCGGTTCCCGATTCGTAAAGTAATTGGCGCTTATGACGGATAATCCCTCACAGCCAGACGCTTGGAAATCCTCCGTGGGAGGTTCGGCAGAAGGCTTTCTGGCCCTCACCCATCGGATATTGTTGTATTCCAATCGGGGCCTGCCGCGCGTCGACTTCGTTCGCGAGGTCTCCAGGATGATTTTGGATTTCTCCGGCTGCGATGCCGTGGAGGTGAGGCTGAAAAGAAGGCAACGCTATTTCCGCTGCATGAGCCAAAAGGAACAGGAGGGCAAGGCGGTCTTCCGATTCGAGCAGTTCCCCTGTATGGAAACAGAAGAGGGCAGGCTGATCCCGTGCCTGAAGCAGGAGAATGGGATAGAGAAGCTGTGCCGGGACGTGATCCTGGGCCGGTTCGATCGGTCGCTTCCCAACTTCACCAGGAACGGAAGCTTCTGGACCAACGATCTGGGAGCCGGGATGGATTCCTATCAGCTTTCGTCGGAGCAAGAATGGAGGTCTCTGGCTCTTTTTCCTTTGATCTTGGACCAGGACAATATCGGGGTCTTGCAGATGGGAAGCCGGAATCCCGGGTTCTTCACCCAGGAGAAGGTGGCATTATTCGAGGGAACGGCCCAGACTCTGGGCGTGGCTCTGGTTCACCGACATGCCCAGGTGGCTTTGCGGGAGAGAATCAAGGAACTCACCTGTCTTTACGGCATCGCCCGGCTGGTGGCGCGTGTCGGTCTGTCGGTGGAGGAGATGCTACAGGAGATTGTGAAGCTGCTTCCGCCCGCCTGGCTATATCCGGAAATAGCCACCGCCAGAATAGAATTGGACGATCGTTCCTACGTGGCCCCCGGCTTTGGGGAAGGAAAGCATAAGCAGACCGCAGAAGTCATGGTGAACGACAAGAGAAGGGGCGTGGTGGAGGTGATATACCGGGAGGAGAGGCCGGAGCTGGACGAAGGAGCTTTCTTAAGCGAAGAAAGGAGCTTAATCGACGCGGTGGCCAGGGAGGTGGCGCTGATCATCGAGCGCAGGCAGGCGGAGGAAGAGAGGATCCAACTCCATAATCAACTTATGCATGCCGACCGCCTGGCCACCATAGGCCAGCTGGCGGCAGGCGTGGCTCATGAGTTAAACGAGCCGCTGGGCAACATCCTGGGCTTTGCCCAGCTGGTCAACAAGTGCCCGGGTCTGCCCGCCGAGGCCGTGCCGGACATAGAGAAGATCGTGAATGCCTCCCTTCACGCTCGCGAGGTGGTGAAAAAGCTTTTGATATTCGCCCGCCAGATGCCCACCAAGAAAGCCAGTGTGAACCTCAACCAGATAGTGGAGGAAGGCCTGTATTTCTTCGAGTCGCGCTGCAGCAAAGAAGGCATAGAGCTGGTGCGGCTTCTTTCCCCGGATCTCCCCCACGCCGTGGCCGATTCCGCTCAGCTCCACCAGGTTCTGGTCAATTTAGTGGTCAACGCCATCCAGGCCATGCCCGAAGGAGGGAAGCTCACCATCCAAACCTTAGCCGGTGACGGCTTCGTATCGTTGGTGGTGGAGGACACGGGTACGGGAATGGATGAGGAGGTCAAGAAACACCTTTTCGTTCCCTTCTTTACCACCAAGGGGGTGGGCGAGGGGACGGGATTGGGTCTCTCGGTGGTGCACGGAATCGTCAGTTCGCATGGAGGAACCATAAAAGTGGAAAGCCAAAAGGGAAAAGGCTCCAGATTCGAAATCCAACTGCCGATCGAGAGTCCGGCAGACAAACCAGGAGAATTATCCACATGAACCCTTCGGAAGGACAGCGCATCCTGGTGGTAGATGATGCCCCCAATACCCTGGAGGTGATCCAGAGGAACTTAGCCTCTCAGGGTTATCAGGTCTTCACCGCTTCGAACGTGGCCGAGGCTTTGAGGATTCTGGAAGGGACCGAGGTGGATCTGGTTATTACCGACCTGAAGATGCCCAAGGTCAACGGGCTGGACCTGGTGCGCCATATCCGGGAGAATCTGAAGGACACCGAGGTGATGATGATCACCGGTTATGCCACGGTGGAGGGAGCGGTCCAAGCCATCAAGACCGGCGCGGAGGAGTATCTGGCCAAACCGTTCACGGATGAGGAGCTTCACTCGGCAGTGAACCGGGTGCTGGAGAAACTGGCTGCCCGGCGGGCCGGACGGAATCACCTGGTACGGCCGGTATCTGCTCCGCCGGGCCTGTTGGGCGAATCCGAAGCCATCCGGCAGGTCTTCGATGCGATCAACAGGGCCGCGTCCACTTCAGCCACGGTTCTGA
>CAZWAO010000005.1:0-28170 GCA_964631815.1 uncultured Ignavibacteria bacterium
CGATCCGGAGAAGGTGCATTTGATAACCGCGAACTTCACCGGCTCTTTAAGGCTTTTGGTGGGATTGGCCTGGCCTATGATCTATTTCACCGCAGCCTTTTTCAGGAAGAAGAAGAGAGGGGAGAGAAGACTGGTGAATATCCGACTGGAAGGGGAGCATGCCATAGAGATAATGGGGCTTCTGCCGCCGTTGTCATATTTTCTGGTGATCCTCATCAAAGGAACCTTGAGCTTGTTCGATTCGGCCGTTCTGGTTGCCATGTACGTGGCATATCTGTGGGTGCTGGCCAGAATACCGCCCCAGGACCAAGAGAAGTTAGAGGATGCAGCCCCGGTTCCCCGGATGATTTTGAAGATGAAGCCAATTCCCCGCGATTTGTCCATCGCCGCCCTTTTCCTGATCGGGGGATTCTGGCTGTATTTCGTGGCACATCCGTTTCTTTACAGCATGCTGGCTCTGGCCGCTTTCCTGGGCGTCTCCAACTTCGTTTTCGTGCAATGGGTAGCGCCGTTTTTGTCGGAGTTTCCGGAAAAGGTCACGGCGTTTAACTGGGCCCGGACGGTGAGAAAAGCCCCTATGGGACTCATGAACATGGTTTCCTCCAACATCAACCAGTGGACCGTGCTGGTGGCCATGATACCCATCGTCTACAGTTTAAGCCGGGGAGAGGTTTCGGTGGTGAACTTCGATCATCATCAGAAGGTGGAGATACTTCTGACCATGGCCCAGGCCCTCTTGGGATTTCTCTTCTTAGCCAACATGGAGTTCCGCTGGTACGAGGCGTTGGGACTCTTTGTCCTTTGGTTGGCGCAATTCGTGTTCCCCCATTGGAGAGTGGGGATCACCTTCGTTTACTTCTTTTGGGTGTTGGTTGAACTCTTACGTGCTTTTGTGGGGGTGAAAAAACTCAAGGTTTTCGGACAGTTTAAGATTCTTTTTTCCGAGCACGTTCTGAAGAGACCATAGGTCCTGTCCGAGTCACGACCGGAGCGTCATCCCAATTTGAAGTGTCAAGTGAGACCCAACTTCTCTCAAAAACGGGGGTGGAACCGCATAATGCAAGACCTGCATACAACTTTTCGCAAAACTACTTTTCTGACCTGTTGCGTCATTGAGAACCTATGGAGGGTCATAGCATGAGAAAACTCTTCTGCCTGTCACTGATTGTCCTGGGGCTGCTGATCACGTCATGTGGGGGAGCCGCCCCCACGCCAGGAGGATCGGGTTTCATCGAAACCACCGAGATCGTGGTGTCCGCCCAAACCCAGGGCCAGCTTCGATCTTTGAGATTCGATGAGGGCGACCCCATCGCAGAAGGCGATACCATCGGAGAGATCGACACGGTTACGGTGATGCTCCGCCTGCGTCAAGCCGAGTCCGCCAGGAGCGTGATCCGGGAAAAGATAACGGCTTCGTCTCTTAGCATTGAGCAGGCTTCCTACAATTCGGATTTGGCTCAAAAGGAGTATGATCGCGTGGCGGCACTACTTGAGGCCGGTTCCATCGATCAACAGCGTTATGACCAGGTGAAAAACGCCTATCGTCAGGCAGCCTTGTCCCAGAAACAAGCCCAGGCGGCTTACCAAGCTGCGCTGGCTGAGCTGGACAAAGCCGAGTCTGACATCGCCTTGCTCAAAAAGCAGTTGAGCGACTGTTTCCCCACATCGCCTGCTTCGGGCACTCTGACCACCAAGTTCGTGGACCCCGGCGAGCTGGTCGGCATGGCCAAACCTCTGGTCAAGGTGGCCGATCTGGATACGGTTTGGGTCAAAATCTACCTGCCGCCTGCGGATCTCACCAAGATCAAGCTGGGAGGCCGCGCGCTGGTCGATCCGGAGGACGGTCACACCGAGCCTCTGGAGGGTTGGGTGAGCTGGATTTCGGATGAGGCCGAGTTCACGCCCAAGAACGTGCAGACCAAAGAGGCCCGGGCGGATTTGGTTTACGCCGTAAAAATAACCATTCCCAATCCACATAAGGTTCTGAAGATCGGCATGCCGGTATCGGTGAGGATTCCATGAGCAGGGTGCAGGTCAGTCATCTGACCAAAAGCTATGGCTCCACCAGGGCGGTGGTCGATGTCAGCTTAGACGCCGGGGAAGGAGAAATCGTGGCCTTGGTCGGTCCCGACGGCGCAGGCAAAACCTCCATCTTCCGCTGCGTATGTGGCCTTCTGGAGTTCGATTCCGGGCGGATAGAGGTTGCCGGGTTGGACGTGTCCCGCGAGTTCGGCAAAATAAAGCCCTTTCTGGGATACATGCCGCAGACATTTTCGCTTTATCCCGATCTCTCGGTGGAGGAAAACCTCCGTTTCTATGCCGGTCTTTTCGGACTCGATGGTGAGCAGTTCAAAAAGAAGAAAACCCAGCTTTATGAATTCTCCGGGCTGGGTCCATTCCAGGCCCGGCGCGCCGGCGCCCTTTCCGGGGGGATGAAGCAGAAACTGGCGCTCTCCTGCGCCCTGGTACACGATCCGCAAATCCTGGTTTTGGATGAGCCCACCACCGGCGTGGACCCTCTGTCCCGCAGACAATTCTGGGACATCCTCAGGGAGCTGAAGACGCAAGGCTCGACCATCATGATCTCCACCCCATACATGGACGAGGTGGAGCTGTCGGATAGAGCGGCATTCATCCACTTGGGAAGAAAGACCGCCGAGGGCACGCCGGCTGAGTTGGTCAGCTTGTTCTCCGGCAAGGTGTATCGCTTGAACATAGCCCCCACGCATGAGCGCATGCAGCAGCTCGACCGGATCGCGGGACTGAAGTCCAGACGATTCGGGGCTTCCATACATGTGTATATTTCACAGGACCACTCTCTTGAAGAATACCAGAACCAGTTCAGCCGGATGGGGATTGAGCCCGAGAAGATCGAATCCATCCAGCCGGAACTGGAGGATACCTTTATACAACTGCTGAGTAAGTGAAGCATGGAACGCGCGGTAGTCATCGACGGGCTGACCAAGAAATTCGGCGATTTCGTGGCGGTGGATCACGTGACTCTCACCGTCGACAGGGGAGAGATATTCGGATTTCTGGGAGCCAACGGAGCAGGGAAGACCACCACCATTCGCATGTTGTGCGGGCTGCTTCTGCCCACCTCCGGCAAGGGCACGGTCAGCGGTTACGACATCTACCGGGAAAACGAGAAGATCAAGAAAAGCATCGGCTACATGTCGCAGAAATTCTCCCTGTATGGGGATTTAACCGGCAGGGAGAATCTCTGGTTCTACGGGTCGGTATATCAGATACCAAAGAGCAAGCTGCGGGCCAGAATCGAGGAGTTGTCCGCAAGTTTGGAGCTGGCGGAGTTCATCGATCGGCCGGCCGGTTCTCTTCCCGTGGGATGGCGCCAGCGGCTGGGGCTGGCCGCCTCTTTGCTTCACCGGCCCAGTATCCTGTTTTTAGATGAGCCCACCGGCGGCGTCGATCCGGAGTTTCGCAGACGTTTCTGGGAGATATTGTATGAGCTGGCAGATGTTGGGACCACGCTCTTTGTCACCACGCATTACATGGACGAGGCGGAATTCTGCCGCCGGATTTCCATAATGCATCAGGGCAGGATAGTGGAAGTGGGCAGTCCCCAGGAGCTGATAGCCAAGTATCATCAAGCCAATCTGCAAGAAACCTTCATCACGCTGATCTCGCAGCAGACCTAAGATGCACCAAATCGGATACATAGCCCAAAAGGAAGTAAAGCACATCCTGCGGGATACCCGCTCCCTGCTCATCGCCATACTCATGCCCGTTTTGATGACCCTGCTTTACGGGTACGCCGTCAATCTGGACACCAAGAACATCAAGCTGGGGGTGCTGGATGCCGACAAGAGCTCGGAATCCCGCGAACTGGCGAGCAGGTTTTACAATTCCGGCTATTTTTTGAAAGCCGATGCGCCTCCCCAGATCTCCGATCCCGAAAAGAGCTTAAAGGCCGGGCAGGCCAATGCCATCCTGGTGGTCAGGTCAGGTTTCGCCAAGGCACTGACCGACCGCAGCCAATTCGAGCTGGGCCTCTTGATCGACGGAGCCGATGCCAATATGGCCGCGGCAGCAGGCAGTTACTCCGATCTGGTTTTGGGAAGATTTCTGGAAGACAGACTTCCCTTGGGATTCGAGGTGCCGGGCATAGTCATCTCTCAACAAATCCTTTACAATCCCGACTTGAAGTCTTCTCACTTTTTCGTTCCGGGGCTGATTGCCGTGATCCTGATGATGATCTCCGCTCTTTTGACCTCCGTAACCATCGCCCGGGAAAAAGAGACCGGTACCTTGGAGCAGCTTCTCACCGCGCCGGTGACCCCCAGGCAGATCATCATCGGCAAGGTCGCCCCTTACATAGTCCTGGCGCTTTTGGATGGAATACTGGTTCTGCTCTTCGCGGTAGTGCACTTCGGAGTGCCTTTTTCCGGATCGGCGCTTTTGCTTTTGCTTCTGGGTTTGATCTACGTTACCGCTGCCTTGTCCTTGGGCATCCTAATATCCACTCTTGTAAACACCCAACAGCAGGCCATGGTAGGCGCCCAGGTGTTGACGGTTATGCCTTCGGTGATGCTATCGGGTTACATCTTCGAAATCAGGAATATGCCTGTGGTGCTGCAGTACGTCTCGCGTATCGTCCCGGCGAGATACTTCATCCAAATCATCCGGGGTATAATGCTCAAAGGATCGGGTTTGGGCGTGCTTTGGCACGAGGCGGTTTTTCTTATCATCCTGGCTGTGGTGCTGCTTGCGGTGGCCACGAAAAGATTTCGGTTGAGGGTGGGATAGGTTATGGTTCGCACGATTCTGGCATTGATGAAGAAGGAATTTCTTCAGGTGCTGCGCGACCGCAACATGCTGCGGTTGATATTCCTGATGCCCACCGTTCAACTTTTCCTTTTGGGGTACGCGGTCACCACGGACGTGAAGCTGATACGCACGGCGGTCTATGACTACGATCGCAGCGATTTGTCCCGCGAATATGTCCGGTCGCTTTCCGCAGGTGATTATTTCGTTACCGGTTCCTCCGACATTCCGGTTCTGGAAGCCCAAGTGGGTTTCAGGGAAAACCAATACGACGTTGCGCTGATCATCCCCCACGACCTTTCTGCGGGTTTGCAGGATTCCGGGCAGGCCCAAGTGGGTTTCTTGGTCGACGGCACCAACGCCAACTCGGCTTCTATTGCATTAGCCTACGCCAAGGTCATCACTCAGCAATTCAATCGGAGCATCACGGGCTTTTCGCAGCCCATCCAGCTGCGCCAGAGGAGACTCTACAACCCGGAGGCCGAATCGGTGTACTTCATGGTGCCCGGGATAGTGGCCACTCTTCTGACCATGATCACCGCCATGCTCACGGCCATGGCCATCGTGCGCGAACGCGAGATCGGCACCTTAGAGCAGCTCATGGTCACGCCCATCTCCACCCCGGCTTTGATTCTAGGCAAAACCATCCCCTTTGCGGTGATAGGATTCGTGGAGATGTCGCTGGCTCTTTTTCTGGGGGTGATCTGGTTCAAAATCCCTTTTGTCGGTTCATGGGCGCTGCTTTATGCTTTGGCTTTCGTGTTTCTTCTTACCACTCTGGGGGTGGGGATGTTCATCTCGACCATGTCCTCCACTCAACAGCAGGCCATGTTCCTCACCTGGTTTTTCTCCATCTTTGCCATTCTCACTTCCGGGTTCTTCACCCCCATCGCCAATATGCCCAAGCTGATTCAATCTCTGACCTACTTAAACCCCCTCCGCTACTTCATGGCCACGGTGAGGGGTATAATGATGAAAGGCTCCTCCCTCGACGTTCTATATCCCCAAGTGGTGGCCATGTTGATTTTCGGCGTGGTTATCTTCACTTTCTCCTGGCTACGGTTCTCCAAGCGGGTTAAGTAAAAGCAGATCGAGGGATTCAATAGAAAGGATCGAGGGGGGCCGATGAATCGGGCACGAAGTTATTAGGAGGGACCTGAAACAACGGAGGGACTTTACTTCAGCGCTTCTTTGATGCCATTGACCACGAACTGCACGGAGAGGGCCAGAAGCACCAATCCCATCACCCGGGTGATGACCTTCATGCCCAGTGGCTTGAAGAGTTTGAAGATGATGTCGGACTTGATCAGAATAAGCATGGAGGCTAAGTAAACGCAGATGGTGGCGAGAACGAAAACGGCTTTGAGGGCAAAGCCGTCTGCTTTTCCGAAGATGATCATGCCGGTGATGATGGACGCCGGCCCGGTGTGAAGCGGAATGGCCAAAGGAACAATGGTGATGTTCTCCTTTTCCTCCTCCTTTTCCTCCTCCTGATATTCTGTCCGGGTTTTACGACCGAAGATCATCTCCATGGCGACCACCGACAGAAGAACCCCGCCGGCAATGGAGAAGGAGTATAGCTGGATTCCCAGGTAGCCGAATATCAGCCGTCCGAAGGCCACGAACACAAGCTGAGTGCCCAGAGCCACCAGAAGTGCCCGGCGGGCAATTCCCTTTCGCTCCCCGGCCGAATACTGTCCGGTCAGAGATAGAAATATGGGCACGTTGGTGACCACGTCCACCACCAGAAATAGGGAGACGAAGACCGTGCCGAAATAGGCTAAGTAACTCATGGGTCAGCTCGAAACGACGGAGTTCTTTTTTTCCGGCTTAACGTGCCGGTAGACGAAGAGGAACACCGCCAATGCAATGAGTACCGCGATCAGAATATCTGCGCGGTGGAAATAGACCTTCAGGCTCTTCCAGTTCTCTCCCAGGACTTTGCCCACGTAAGCCAACATAAAGCACCAGGGAAGAGAACCGATGAAAGTGTAGATCACGAAGCGCCAGAATCTCATGCGGGCGATCCCCGCGGGAAGGGAAATGAAGGTTCTGATGATCGGCAGAAGACGGGAGAAGAAGATGGCCCATTCGCCGTACTTCTCGAACCAGCGATCCGCCGTGTCCAGATCTTTTGACGAAATCAGAAAGTATTTCCCGTACCTCTGCAGGAAAGGCCGTCCTCCCCAAACGCCCACCCAGTAGGCCACCACCGATCCCACCACGCAGCCGAAGGCGCCCGCCACCGAAACCCCCCACAGGCTGAATCTCCCGGTGAAAGCCAGATAGCCGGAAAAGGGCATGATCAACTCGGAGGGCAAGGGTATGCAGGCGCTCTCGATGCCCATGGTGAGCACGATGCCGGCGTAGCCCAACTGCGAGATCACGCTGATTATCCAAGCTCCGATAGGCTCTAAAATGGACTCGAACATAGCAACTCTATCTTACAGGAAAAAGTGATAAACGCAAGAAGAACTGAACGGGACCGACTTCCGGCTTACGAATCCCTGCTCTCCTGGGGAGGCTGCGTTTCGCGCACCACCTTTATCTTCTTGAGCCGGGGTCCCACCTTATCGAAGACCACGAAGGTCAGATTCCCTATCTTTACCGTCTCGTCCACGGCTGGGATTCTCCCCAGGGTGCCGGCGAGATAGCCTCCCACGGTGTTGAATTCCTCGGGCAGATCGGTCTTGAACTTTTGGTTAAACTCCCCTATGAACAAACCTGCATTAACTATGGCTATGTTCTCGGAGAGCAGATATATCTCCTCTTCCTCCCGGTCGTATTCGTCCCGAATCTCACCTACCAGCTCCTCTAAAATGTCCTCCAAAGTTATGAGTCCAGCCGTGCCTCCGAACTCGTCCAGCACGATGGCTAAGTGGACGTGCTTCTTCTGAAACACCTTCAGCAGCTCCCATATCTTCATGGAGTCCGGAACGAAATAGGGCTTGCGGAGGATGTCCTGAAGGATGATCAGCTCCCGATCGTGAAGCAGATTGATGATGTCCTTGGCGTAGATTATGCCCACCACATTATCCAGACTGCCCTGGTAGACCGGAATTCGCGAAAACCCCTCCTCGGTCATGGCCCGGATGGCCTGTTCGTGCCCGGCGTTTATGTCCAAAGCCACGATCTCGGTCCGCGGAGTCATGGCGTTGCGTACGGTGGTATCGGTGAACTCCAGGGCGCTGCGGATAAGCTCTTCCTCGGTCTGGTCGAAGACGCCTTTGGTTTTTCCCTCCCGCACGATGAATTTGAGCTCCTCGTCGCTCACGAAGCCCTTCTCCTTGGGAACGTTTCTGACGAACAGGGAGATCAAAGAGCGGCTGGAGTTGGAGAGCAATTTAACCGGCAGGAAGGATATCCTTCCCAGAAGGTTGATGGGCCCCACGGTTTTGAATGCCACCCGCTCGGGAAAAGTCAAAGCCAGATACTTGGGCACCAGCTCCCCCAGTACCAAAAGCAGGTAGGTCATGACCACCACCACCACGCCGATGGAGATGGATTGGCTCGAATTCTGAATGGCCGGGATGGGGATTTTCGCGATCAGAGGCTTCAACTCGTGAACTATGGTTGCGCCGCCTACCACCGAAGCCAGTGTGCCCACCAAGGTAATGCCCACCTGAACCGTAGCCAGAAACACGTCCGGCTTGCTTTGAAGGGCATTGACCAGTTTGGCTTTCTTGTGTCCCTTTTCCGAAAGATGCTTAATGCGGCTTCTACGCGCCGATATTAAGGCAATTTCGGAGGCGGAAAAAAAGCCGTTGGCCAGTATCAGAACCAGGATTATCGCTATCTCGATCCAGCTGCTGCTCATAAAGGGCTGTCTTCCTCGACTTAGGCAGAAAAGTGCGGTGAGGCTTCCCGCTTTAATTTATCGGCCCCTTCTCAGACATCGTTATTCTCAAATGCCTTTGGCCATTGCTTCCAGCCTGGCAACCCGCTCCTGGACGGGCGGGTGGGTGGAGAAGAGGCTGGCCATTCCCCTTCCGGACAGGGGATTAACTATGAAAAGATGAGCAGTGGAGGGTTTGGCTTCGAGAGGAACTCTGCGGGCGGCATACTCCAGCTTCTTAAGCGCATTGGCCAGCGCCAGAGGTTTGTGGCTGTTTATGGCCCCGGTTCTGTCGGCCGCATATTCTCTGGACCTGGAGACGGCCATCTGTATAAGAAGAGCGGCCAAGGGAGCCACCAGGGCCATGATCAGCAGCCCCAGCCCGCCACCCCGGCTATCGCTGTCTCTGCCGCCGAAACCACCGAAGATGGCCGCAAAACGAGCCATGAAAGCCAGCATGCTGATGGCTCCGGCCAGAGTGGCCACAATGGAGCCGGTAAGAATGTCGCGATTTCGGATGTGGGCCATCTCATGGGAGATGACCCCTTCCAGTTCGTCCTCGTCCAAGATCCTCAGGATTCCATCGGTGACCGCCACAGCCGAGTGTCGAGGATTTCGTCCGGTGGCAAAGGCGTTGGGAGTGCCCACCGGAATGACGTAAACCTTGGGCATGGGAAGATGGGCAGCAGATGCGGCCCTCCTCACCACCGAGTATAGCCGGGGATGGGAGGCCTCAACCACAGGACGAGCTCGATAGGTGGCCAAAACTATCTTATCGGAAAACCAATAGGTGGCGAAGTTCATGACGGCAGCGAAGATAAGGGCCACTACCATTCCCTGGTTGCCTCCCAAAAGCCCGCCCACGAATACGAGGAGCAGGGTCATCAAGGTCAAGAGAAACATCGTCTTGAGAGTGTTCACTTTTTTACCTCCGAGCTTATCTTAGTCCGCTGTAAGCATCGTGTCAAGGGAAATCTCACCCCTGATACGAACGCTTGGGCGCGTTTTTTTGGCTTGGGAGGGCCCAGCTTCCCGGTTGAAACATAAGGATCAAGTAGTTGTTTTGCCCTGGTTGGGCGTGGCAGCTTTGGTCAGGCTGGTAAGCAGAGAAGTGAAGTCGGTAATTCATGCAAGCGTTTCGATGGCTCAGGTGAATCGCTTGTCAGGCAATAACATAATCAACACAAAAGGGCATCAATTGATTTTGTGCACCTGGACGTAAACAGCTTATTTCGAGGACAACTTTTTTTTGAAAAACCTTGACAAACGACAGACCGAGGATATATTAGCTGCTCAACAAACCTCTGTCAATCGCGGGGATTCGGCCAGACGCCGTGCCCCGGTGGTCGGAAGGCGGAAACATCAGCGACCCGGAGCCAGCCGCCGGGCTTAGCGGAAGGACGACATACAGGTAGGATACGTGCAGGCATGCGAGGTTTGCAGGTATCCTTTTTTGATATGAGCAATCGACGTCGCCGAAAAGGAGGTGATGTTGGTCCACCCGGATGTAAGCTAAGTCGCTGGTTTTTGAACGTATCCGGAGCCAGGCGTGTTCGGATGCGGGGATCAGACAGGTAAACGGTCCAAGCGCGAGAATTGCCGGACTCGTGCCCAGCCCGTTTATGCAAGAGACTTCAACCGGCAATAAGGAGTCCAATTATGTTCAAGTATGCCGTCACGATTCTCAGTTTGTGTGCCTTGCTGGCCATTACCGGTTGCGGCAAGGCGCCGGAGCAAGAGATGCAGAGTGCGGAAGCCGCCTTCGATCAAGCTGACCAAGCGGAGACCGAGGTTTACGCTTCCGATGCATACCAGATGGCCATGGATACCCTGAATGCCGCCAAGGCAGCCAAGGAGGAGGCAGACTCGAAGTTCGCGCTCTTCAGGGGCTACGGCAAGTCCAGGGAATTGTTCGTGCGTGCGGAGGCTTTGATCAAAGAGGCCGAAATCAGTGCGCAAGGGGAAAAGGAGATGGTGATGGGAGAAGTCTCCGGCATGATGACCGACGTCAAAGCTGCCTTAGACCAGGCCGCCGATGCCCTCAACAAGGCACCCCGCGGTAAAGGCAGCAAGGCCGACATCGAATTGATCAAAAACGATCTGCACGCGGCCAACGTAGCTTATGAGGAAGCCAAGATGGATTTCGAGGCGGGAAGGTACATGGCCGCCAAGACCAAGCTTCAGGCGATCAAGAATAAAGCACAGAGCATCTCGGATGAAATCGCCAAGGCGGTAGCCAAGAAAGCTGGCAGGTAGTCTGGCGGAAAACCACTTGTCGAGGGCGCCGTCGGGGCTGGCGGCGCCCTCGTTGATTTACACCCCTTTTAGCGGAGGCCGTGACTGACCCTGAGATTGAAATCCGCCTTGATTGTAGCCGCCAGCGTGGCTTGCTTGGCTGTGGTGGCGATACTGCTTTATCCCCGACCCGACCCACCTTTGGCTCGGCTGGAAGAGGCCAGGTCGGCCATGGGGCAGGCGGCCGAGGCAAAGGCCTTGCGCTTCGCCCCGGCCACATATCGCGCGGCCCAGACATCGCTCAATGACGGTTGGATGGAGATGGGCCGTCAGAACGGCCGGCTGGTTTTTATCCGGAGTTACCATAGGGCGGATTCGCTGCTTGGATTGGCCGTACAAATGGCTCAACAGGCTGCAGTCGAATCCGGCGAGCGAATCCGGTATTTGGATTCTACTGCTCAAGGCGAGCAGGACGAGTTGGAAACTGAGATATCCGCCTGGCGGGAAGCCCTGAACGGTTCTCTGGTGAGACTGAAGGGAGAAGGCTACCTTTCCTCTGCCTGGCTCTCTCTGGAGACCAGTCGACTGCTGGTGGAACAAGATGAATACGAAGATGCTCTGATAGCTGTGGCCAAAGGCCGCCAGTCGCTGGGGCAGTTGAGCGATATGCTGGCGGATTATGCCAACGACGAGGCGCAGGAAATCGACCAATGGCGAAGGTGGGTGGAGGAAACCCTGGTGGAATCGCGCTCCCGTGGAACCTATGCCCTGATCGTGGACAAGTCGGCGCACAAGACCCATCTGGTGAGAGGCGGCAAATTGACGCACACTTATGAATGTGAGCTGGGCTACAACTCTTCTCACAACAAATTATTCTCCGGCGACGGGGCCACTCCCGAGGGAAGATATAAGGTCACTTCGGTAAAGGCGCGGGGAAGCAAGTATTACAAGGCTTTGCTTATCAACTATCCCAACGATTTCGACAAGCGAAGATTCCGGGAGAATAAGACAAAAGGCATCATATCCGCCCATGCCCGTATCGGCGGGCTGATTGAAATTCACGGCGAAGGCGGAAAAGGCGAGGACTGGACCGAGGGCTGTGTGGCCCTCACTAACGGCGACATGGATCACCTCATGCGTTACGTGACCGTGGGAACTCCGGTGACCATCGTTCGTCGATCGGATCGGTGGCCATGAAACACTGGCGTTTTTATCTTACAGCGGCGTCGCTTCTGCTGGCTGGGTATCTGGGCGCGTGGCTGATCATCACCGGCGGGAGCTATCAGTCAGGTGGTAATGCTGTTTGGGGCGATGTGCTCTCGATGAGCCTTCCCCAGGGGGAGGGGGCGGCAAAGAAGGAGCTGGCCAGGGCCAAGAATGAGCTGAGCAAGATCAAACCCTCACGGCCCTATATCGTGATCGATACGCACGCCAACATATTGACGCTCCGCACGGAGAGCCGGATTCTCCTGAAGGCTACCTGCTCCACGGGCTCGGGCGGAGAGCTGATCGATCCCGATACCGGTCGCAGGTGGATATTCGACACGCCCCGAGGCGTTTTCAAGATCAAAACCAAGCTGGCCGATCCCTGGTGGCGCAAACCCGATTGGGCTTTCATCGAGGAGAACGAGGCCATTCCGAAAGATCCGAATGAAAGGCTGGACCCGGAAATGCTGGGCGATTTCGCCATGGGATTTGGGGATGACTATTATATCCACGGCACCATTTACGAGCGGCTTCTGGGCGTCAACGTTACTCACGGTTGCGTCCGTTTGGGATCGGATGACTTAAAGAAACTCTATGACCGGGTCCCCATCGGAACGTCCGTTTACATCTTCTAACCTGAGAGAGATGTTTCCCATTTTAAGATATTCTAAATTGTGCCTGTGCGGCTTGTTGGCATGGGTTGCGTTTTCCGGCTGCCACAGCAAGAATTCCCAACCGATGTCTGCGCCGAAATCCGAGTCTGAAGTCTGGGATAGGCATCAGGCAGAGGAAGAGTATAGGCTGACGCAAGCCGAGCTTCGACTGGCCAAGTCGGATCAGCTTTACATGGTGCTCGATTTCGGGCGTAAACGAATCCAACTAAAACTCAGGGGAGCCATCGTTTGGGACTGTCCTATGCAGCCGGCCCAGACCGACAGCCAGGAGGTCGAGAAGTTCTCATCGCGATTTGCGAACCGGGGAGGACGAGTTTTGCTTCCGCTGGCGGACAAGTATCTGTTTGCCGCAGAGGATAAGACTTCGGATTCAGTGCTGGCCATCGTGGGCGAGGTGACCAACGTCGATCCTGAGCTTTTGCAGAGGGAGGTGCCGGAACGATTTCAGCTCTTTTGGAACCATGGTTTGACCATGGAGGTGCACACTGAGGTATCAGGGAAACCCACTTCGGCGTCCAAGAGCGCTCTGGTAAAACTACGCCATGCCCTGAGAAGTCCATTCGGAGAGGTTTACCTTTTTCTGAATATGAATCCTGACGACGCCCTGACGCTCTACCGGGCAGCGAAGCCGGGAATGCCCACTCTAATTTATCCCGGCAAGTGAGTGGTCGGCGGAATCTCTCCTGTACACCGGATCACCTTTGCTCCCATAGAATACCGAATCAAGTTTCACCTTGAGAAAATACGCCAGACTGACGATATCTCTAAAAGGCTGGTAATAGGCAGATTATTAGACTTTGTTGTTGCTTTTTGGCGGAAGAGACGTATTATTGCTTCGAGTCTTTTTAAGCCGAAGGAGGAAGGTATGTCCAAGGTATGCGAAATCTGTGGAAAAAAGCCGCTTTACGGAAATGCGGTCAGTCACGCCCACAACCTCAGCAAGAGACGGTGGAATCCCAACCTGCAGAGGGTAAAGGTGATGAAAAAGGGCAAGCGAACCACCATCAATGTTTGTTCCAGCTGTTTGAAGGCGGGGAAGGTGGACGCGTTAAAGTAGGTGGCTGTGCCGCCCGAAATTGAGGAGTATTCTCTCCGAGTTTTCCACAAAATGAGAGTTGGTCATTAGATGAGCCGGCCTTCGGTCGGCTCATCTTTTCTTCTGTGTTCCGCTAGATTCGCTCTTTAGCGGCCCTCTTTGCCTGCTCGAACTCTCTTCTCAATAGCTCTCTGTTTATCCCGGCATCCACCACATCCCAGGGGAGCACGGCTTCGGAGTTCTTCGGCGTGAAGGCTATCAAATCCGGCTGCACGCCGGCCTTCTTCCAGGCTTGACCAAGACCGAGATTCTCCTCCACAGAGTAGTATAATCCCTCTCCTACCTTTCGGTTTCCCAAAGAAAGCAGGCCTTGAAGCACTGCCTGCCGCACGCTTTTTTTCTCCATTTGAACGCCCTTGAGATTCCTGATTCCTTTTTGCACCAGATTCAACTTTCGTCTCAAGTGCTCCTGCCTTTCCATAGCGCACCACTGAAATGGCGTGTGCGGTTTAGGCACGAAAGGATTGACTGAGACTCTGAGTTTACGCGGACCTCTTTTGTTAATCCCGGCGGACGAGCGCCCCTTAATGAAAACCTCGTGGACCTGGCGCACCAGCTCGACGATTCCCAGCACGTCCCGGTCTTCCTCGAAGGGAAGTCCCACCATGAAGTAGAGTTTCAGATTGGGCACTCCTGCTTGAAAGGCCAACATCGCCGATCTAAGCACGGCTTCCGCTTGTATGTCCTTTTTGATTATCTTCCACATCCTCTGTGTGCCCACCTCAGGCGCCACAGTGAGCGTTTTCAAGCCGGAGTCCACCAGGATTTTGAGCAGGCTGGGACTGACCATGTCCGCCCTTAGGGAGGAAGTGCCGATCTCCAGATCCATCGCGGCCAAAGCCGAGCAGATTTCCTCCAGTTGCGGATGATCGGATATCAAAGAACCGATCAATCCGACGTGTCGGCTTCCTGCCGAATATCGAGTCACCTGCGATAGGACGGCTTCCTTTGCCTGGAACCTGCAAGGTCGGTAGATATATCCCGCGGCGCAAAATCGACATCCCCGGGCACATCCCCGGCCTACTTCGACCAGGAAGGTATTCTTAAAATGGGAATGGGGGGAGATCAGCGGAGAAAATGTCTCTACGTCCTTCAGGTCAACGCTTCTCTTCTTGATCGTAGGCGGTACGCTGCTTTCTATCTTCAGATCTTTGACGGTTCCATCCTCGTGATAGGTCGGATGGTAGAAGCGGGGAACGTATATCCCTTCCGTCTTCGACAACTCCAGCAGGAGTTTCTCCTTTTCCATTCTCATGGCGTGCAGTCGAAAATATCTCTCTATTAGTTCGGGCAACATTTCTTCTGCCTCGCCTATGAGAATGCAGTCCATGAAAGGAGCCAAGACCTCCGGGTTGAGAGTGGGGGCGATTCCCCCGGCGATCACCAACGGAGTCCTTGAGCTTCTGGCAGAGAAGAGGAGAGGAATGCGTGAAGACTTCAAGAGTTCGAGTATATGGGAATAGTCCAGTTCGAATGGCACGGAGAAAGCGATGATGTCGAAGTCTCGAATGTTCCGATCGGATTCCAGGGTTCGAGTGCCTCGACCGAAGTTGGACTCCCAGAGAAAGAACCGCTCACAGGCGACCTGGTCTGTCTGATTGAGCAGGCGATATATCGTCTGAAAGCCCAGATTGGAGATACCCAACTCGTACGTGTTGGGAAAGCCCAGTGCCACTCTGAGACGAGATCTCTCCTTGACGATTGCACCTCTCTCCTCAGAGAGCAGTCTCTCTCTGGTGACCGCTGATTTAGACACGGCAATTTCTCCTTCGAACCGGCTTCAGTATCGGATGCCTTTTGAACCGGTTCATCTCCAATAAACCGTCGATTGCCGTCCCTGTCAAACCAAATCAATCTCTTATCGGTCCTCGGATTCCCGGCCCGATTCCGTCAAGATAGGCTTGATTCTTTGCGGATAGCCGTATGGTTCAACTGGATAGTCTGTTGTACTCCGATGATGACACCGCAATACAACGAGCACGGCTGGGGGATAGTGTTAGAAGATTGACGGTTGGAAACCCTGTGCTCAAATGCTGCAGACTAAGTTCTTGCCTTGGCCTTTGGCCCGGTATAAGGCCTGATCGACGCTTTCAATGAGTTCCTTGGAGGTCTTTCCGTTTTCCGGGAAGGAGGCCACACCCAGGCTCACCGTGATCCTCACCCGGGATTCCTTGGCTTCGCTTACGAATTCGGCGGACTCCACCTTCTGTCTTATTCTCTCGCCGATCATCCGGGCATCTTCCTTTTTGGTCTGGGGAAGGATAGCCGCGAACTCCTCTCCGCCATAGCGGCACACCACGTCCACCTCCCGCACCGATTCTCTGGTTCTTCTGGCGATGTCCCGCAGCACCAGATTTCCGAAGAGATGCCCATAGGTGTCGTTGCATCTTTTGAACCAGTCGATGTCGATCATGATAAGAGACAAGGGTTGGTGATACCTGGATGCCCTCATTACCTCGGTGCCCAGCTTGCGGATGAAATACCGGTAGTTGTAAAGGCCGGTGAGATCGTCCACCACGGTTAGCTCCTGGGTCTTCTGGTGCAGCCGCGCGTTTTCGATGGCCAGGCCGGCTGAGCCGGCGAGGATGGAGAAAATCCTCTCGTCCTGCTCTAAAAAGGCCCCGATTTTGTCGGAACCGGCGCTCATCAGACCAATCACGTTTCCGCGCGAGATCAAAGGTACGGCCATAAAGGATTTCATCTCCTGAACGCTCACGCCCGGATTAGGCTCTTCCGCGAGATCGAAAACCCTTACCGGAACTGCTTTGTCCACCACCGTTCCCAGGATGCCGCTGACGCGCACAGGCTTGGCCTCAGTCTCGGTCACCTTCTTACCTTCCTGAATTTGGCCCAGAAGCGACAGCATCCGTTGCTCGGTCAAGAGGAAAATGAAAAAGTAGCGGTAACCCATTATGCTCTGCACGATGTTCAGTATCTCCTCCACCACCTCGCCGAGATGCAGCCTTTCCACCAGGGTCCGCGAGGTTTCATAGATGGTCTCGATCTGGGCCTGCGATTTCTCCAACTCCGAGGTTCTCTGATTCAAGATGTCGAAGGTTCTCAGTAGCTTTGATCTGGAGGACCCCATCTCCTTCACCACCACCCCTACGGTCACGGTCAAAGCCCACAACGCCAGAATTTGAACCAAGAGCAAGCCCACTGGGGGTACGACCGAATTTCCGATGGTCACCGAAAGAAAGAACACGGAGGAAAGAAGCGCCAGCAGTGATCCGGGGATAAGGCCCACGGCATAGCTTCCAAACGGCACCACCAGGAAGTAGAGGTAGAAAAATCCTCCGCCTCTTCCTCCCGATATCCACTCGGCCAGCGTGATGGAGATCAAATCCATGATGCCGGTGATGAAATAAAACCTGCCTCCAATCGATTTCGTCCTGGAGCTGAAACCCAGAGCGGCGAGGGAATATATCAGGAAGAAGGCAAAAGGCGCCCACATCCGCTGATCGACTTTCGGGGACAGAAGCATCCACAGAGCGAAGCTCAAAAAGATGACCCCCCGGATCAGCCAGAAAACCCACCTGGGCTGCGAGAGGAGCGACCAGATTCTCTTGGCGTTTCTGGATGCCATTATTCCAACCTCGAAGATTCTGCCTCAAGTGAACGGACGGATGCTATATCCATATATCGGCAGCGGAGTTGTCTCCTTGCGTCCGTGAAGTGGGAATCCGCTGCATGGGATCATGCTTTGGCGCAAAGTCGGGTTCCCTGGTTATTCCTGGGGAATTATAAGAAGAAGCGTAAAGAGGATCAAGGGGTTTGTGGCACAACCTGCCGTTTTGTGACAGGCCAAACCTTTCAATCCGGGAAACGGATCGAGAGCTGCGGTCAACTCGGACAGGCGTTTTTCGGTACTGCCCGGCAAGATGAAGGCTGCTGGTCCGATGATCTCCGAAGACCTGTAAACACAAACTTTTCCTTGACAAATGAGTATATGGTTCTATAATTGTGTCCGTGCGAGAGGCGGTCCGGGATGCGGTGGGTTGATCTGTTGGGTTTTTGTACTGATGCTGAGTCTGATCGTCGGCCTGGGCAATCCGGGGCGCAAATACCAGAAAACGCGTCACAATCTCGGTTTTCGGGTGGTGGATTATCTGGCAGCCGAGAGAGGCCGCCGGTTCAAGCCGGGAAAGGGAGAATACCTCCTCTGTGAGATCCGCGAGGAAGAACGGAGGATTCGTCTGCTGAAGCCTCTCACGTACATGAATGCCAGCGGAGAGGCGGTGGCGGAAGCGCTGGACCGCTTGGGACATGATATCGAAGACCTGTTGGTGGTATGCGATGACGCCAATCTTCCCCTGGGGAAGATAAGAATCAGGGAGAAGGGAAGCGACGGAGGACACAAGGGTCTGAGGTCCATCATCTACCACCTGGGGTCGGCGGACTTCGCGAGGTTGAGGATGGGGGTGGGCCAGGCGCCGGAAGGAATGGAACTGGAGGAGTTCGTCCTGGCCAAGTTCGATCGTGACGAAAAGGAGCAGGCAGAGCTTATGATAGAGACGGCCTGCCGGGCTGTGGAAAGTGCTTGGGCTTTTGGCTTGGCGGAGAGCATGAGCAGGTTCAATGGTTGAAACCGTATTTTAAGCCGGTGTTCCCGACTGTAGAGAATGCATAAGAGCGATTTCACGACAATGCTGTTAGCGCGCAAGCATGATTGGAGGTGATTGGTTGACCACGTACGAGACCATCTTCGTTTTGGATCCGTCCCTGGAAGATCACGGTATTCAGAAGGAAATACAGAAAGTGGAGGAGTTGATTACCGGTCGACAGGGGAAGATAGTGAAGACCGAGAAATGGGGACTGAAGAAGTTCGCCTATCCCATCAAAAAGAAGCTCCAGGGGTTCTACACCCTGATCTACTTCGAGGGAGACGGCAACATACCCTCGGAGTTAGAGAGGTCTTACAAGCTGAACGAGTCTTGCCTGAGGTACCTGACCGTACTCTCGGAAAGCAAGGTCGAATTACAGGAGCAAGAGGAGAAGACGAAGGAGGAGTCGGAGGAAGATTCTTCGTCCCCGGAATAATCGCCCGGGACCCGGCCTAAACCGGGTTTGTCCGATGAGGCGAGCTTTGGTTCGTCTGTCTGCGAGATGATCGAGAGACATATTCAGGCGGGCGCGAAGTGAGACTCGGACCGGGTGACTGCACAGGCAGTGGATAGGTCGCTTGGCCGATTGGAGATAGGGGAAGTTAAACGGAAGAGCTAAGATAGATAACGAAATTCAGAAAGACTGGAGAACAAGGTCGCTATGGTGGAGTTCGAGCGAAGGAAAAGAAAAACCTGTCGTTTCTGCGAGAACAAAGTGGATCAGATCGACTACAAGGACGAGCGGTTGCTGCGCAAGTTCATTACCGATCGAGGCAAGATCGTGCCGCGGCGCATCTCCGGGAATTGCGCCTGGCACCAGCGAAGGCTGACCGTGGCCGTCAAAAGGGCCAGACATTTGGCCCTGCTGCCTTTCACCGGAGAGGTATATAGGTAGCACCGATTCACGAAAAATCCTGCATCCCGGCTTGATGGCCGAGAGGTTCCAAAAGCGGCGCTGTGGGATATGGGTTGCAAAGGGACAGGATAAGGCAAAACAAAGGCAGCCGGTTTCACCGGGCGAAAGAAGATCAACAGCAGGAGTGGAAAGCTATGAAGGTGATCCTTAGAGACGACGTGCAGAAGCTGGGCAAGTGTGGTGAGGTGGTGGAGGTGAAGGACGGTTTCGGACGGAATTACCTTTTTCCGCGCAATTTGGCCATTCCCGCCACCAGGGGAAACCTCAAGGCCATCGGAGAGGTAACCAGGCAGAAACAGATTCGGGACCAAAAGAGGTTGCGGCAGGAGGAGAAGCTGAAAAACCAGCTGGAAAAAATCTCCTGCACGGCTGAGGTCATGGTGGGAGAGGAGGACAAGGTTTTCGGGTCGGTTACCTCGCAGAACATTGCCGATCTCCTCAAAGACAAGGGATTCGAAATCGATCGGCACAAGATATTGCTGGAGAGCCCCATAAAGGCGCTGGGTGTCTACACCGTGCCCGTCAAGATATCGGGCGAGGTGGTGGCCTCGCTTAAAGTATGGGTAGTGAAGAAGCAGCAAAACTAAGAGGTTTCCGAGCGATACAAATCCCGAGGCAGAGATGAACATGGTAGAGGCAAAGGTGAACGGACTGGCCTTAGACGTGGTGACCAACTCGCCGGTGGTGATCCTTTCCGCCTCAGATTCATCGGATCGACTGCTCCCCATTTGGATCGGGCACTACGAGGCCCTGGCCATTGCCATGGAGCTTTCGGGGGTCAGTTCCCGCAGACCCCTGACCCATGATCTCCTCAAGTCGGTAATCGCCAGCCTGGGTGCAAGGGTGCTCAAGGTGGAAGTCACCGAGCTGAAGGAACAAACCTTCTATGCGAGGATTCACATTCAGATGAACGGATCGCATCTGGAGGTAGACGCCCGGCCATCCGACTCGATAGCTTTGGCCCTTAAGACCAAGGTGCCTCTCTTCGTATCCGAGGAGTTGTTTCAAATCAAAAGGGGAGACAGAGACACGCCGGACATGAGCGATCCGGAAGCCTTGAAGGAGAGACTCAAAAGGATCAATCCGGAGGATTTCGGAAAGTACTCCCTTTAGGCATTCTCCCGACCGCAGCCTGCCGCCGCCTTCGTTCTTCCTCGCACAAAGCGTGCCGTCTTGTTCCCCATAGTAACGCCGACATGACCAAGAAGAACATTCTCCGACTGATGACTTGTGTGGGATTGGCCCTGGTTTTCAGCCGGCCGTCCTCTTTGATGCAATCCGCTTCTGCCGCGCCTCCCGACCAGACGGTGCGGGAGGCTGAGGCCAGATACGCATCGGACGACTACGCTAAGGCCCGGGACATCTTCGTGGCCTTATCCGATTCCTTTCCCGACGATAAGCTGTTTTCCTACTTCCAGTTCATGATAGCCAAGTGCGAATACCATCTCCAGGATTATGCTTCCGCCCGGAAGCAATTCGAGGATTTCATCCACCGCTTCCCTCGAAGCTCCTATGTAGGTGCCTGTTATTTGATGCTGGGCAACATAGCCTACCTTGAAGGTGAGGATCTGGAAGCGGCGGAAGACTTCATCTACTCCTACGAAGTGGCCGGCACGGACAACCTGAGGCTCTTGACCAAACGCTCGCTGATGCCTCTTCTGGAGAGGCGGTTGTCGGAACAGCAATTGGAGAAGCTGAGCCGGGCCGACAAGGACAAGAAGCTGGCCTCCAAGATATGGTTCTATCTGGGCCTGCGCCAGCACGCGGCCGGCATGGCCAAACAGGCTACCCAGACCCTGAACTACTACTTGAAGACATTTCCCGACGGCGAAGACGCAGGTCAGGTCCGACAGCTTCTGAACGATGTTGCCCACGCCCGGGACGAAACCATTAACCTGGGAGTGTTGGTTCCCCTTTCCGGAGAGTGGTCCCCTTACGGCAGCAGCCTGTTGAATGGTGTGAAGCTGGCGCTATCCTCCGATCGGTCTCACGGGAAGGACATCCGACTGGTGACCAAGGACACCCGGGGGGATTTTGTGACGGCTGCCGCGCTCTTTCGGGATCTGGTGACCGAGGACCACGCTGTCTGCGTCATCGGTCCGCTGAGAAGCGAGGTGGTGGCTGCCGTTGCTGTGGAGGCGGATCGCTCGCAGGTTTCCTTGATTACCCCTACTGCTTCCAGACCCGGGCTGGCTGCTCTAAGCGATTTTGTGTTTCAGCTCTCGCCCACGGCCGAAAGCAGAGGCAAGGCTTTGGCTCAATGCGCAGTTAAAGACGAGGGCATGAAGGAATTCGTGCTGTTGGTGCCGGAAGGGGAGGAGCCCGAATCGGAGACGACCAGCTTCAGAAAAACGGTGGAGGGACTCGGGGGCCGCATACTCACTTGGGAGCAATACCCCGCAGACACCCAGGACTTCTCTCTCTTTCTCAGAAGAATAAAAGGCCGACTCTTGGGATTGTCACCGACGGAATCGGAGGGACCGTCTTTTAACGACCAGATCCCGGTTTGGGTGGACGGCATATTCATATCCGCGGACCAGACCCAGATGTACGACATTCTCTCCCGGATCGCCAATTTAAACGTCTTCGGCACCATCATAGGAACCGAAGTCTGCGGGGAAAGACAGGTGATCGAGTTTGCCAAGAACATCGACCGGCAGATGCTTTTTGCCTCCAGCCAATTCGGCTCGCAGGATGAAGCCGACAGGAAACGATTCTCCGATGCCTACCTGGATCAGTACCAAGCCGAACCGGATTTGGTTTCCATGCTGGGTTACGATTGCATGACGCTTCTGCTTAAGGTTTTCGACAAAACCGGTTCTCCCCTGGGCATAAGAGCCGACCTGGCTGAAACCTCCGATTTCGAAGGAGTAGCCGGTGGAATCAAGTTTGATTCCCAGGGGGAAAACGTGATGATTCCGGTGTACAAGCTGGAGAATCGACAGGTGAGCAGGTTGAGGTAAAAAGGTGTTGGAAAACAGTGGAACAGGACTTATAATAATAGTTTGAGTTCAGTCCGGCATTCTAACGAGGGAAATATCGTGGCGGAAGAGAAAGACAAAAGGGTCGCCCTCAGGGTGATAATAGGGGACAAGGAGAAAGAAATCACCTTCGACGAGCTGGTACTCTCCAACAATCTGGCGCAGGAGGCGTTAGTCGGGCTTTTGGTGAGAAAAAAGATCTTCAAGCCCGAGGAATTCGTAGCAGAGATGGAGAAGGTGAAAAAAGAAAGGTACCGGTCGCCGGAGGATTTCCCCAGGAGCAAATAAGCTCGGATTTGACCGGCGAACAATTAGTCTTTGCAATGATACCTTGTCTCGCGTTTAGCAATCGGCGCCTCACCGCACTTCGGTAATTGATGCGACTGAGTGTACTGGAAAATGACGGAAACGACAGTGCTCAAATGGTCATCGCATCCGGTTAAGAAAAGGGCCACTATCTCGATTTTGGTGGTTCTGTTCCTGTTAGTTGTCTGGCTGGTGGTATACCTGACCACCTCCAGTCTCTTTCTGACGGGCCTCTCCGTGGTCATCATGCTGGCGTCCTTAGCGTCCTTTTTCGTACCCACCCGCTATGAACTGGATCAGGAGAAAGTGGGCATACACTATGTTTTAGGCAAGAAGGAAAGACCGTGGAGTGCATTTCGGTCCTTCTATGTGGACAAAAACGGGGTATTGCTTTCCCCCTTCCCCAAACCATCGCGCCTGGAGAACTTCAGAGGCATTTACGTTAGGTTCGATCAAAACAAAGAGCGGGTGGTGGATTTCGTAAAATCAAAGATACCGGGACCGGAAGGCGACAAGTCATCGCCTGCCGGTCGGACTGCCCAAGAAAGGTGATTTCGAATTGGCATTCCTCAGAGACATGTTCTCCATGGGGTCAAGACAAGACGGCCAAGGTGAGGAGCTGACCGAGCGTCAGGACGAGATCCTCACCAAGATCGCCCAGAAGGTGGTGCACTGGAAGATGTCGGTCCCGGCCATACTCTTTTTGGAGTCGGTGAAGCCTCTTAACTACGTGGGCAGTCAGATGATGGCCTTCTTCGAGCCGATGTTTCAGGCGGTCTTCTCCTGGAAGGACTATGACGAGTTCAGGGCGATGATGGAAGAGCGGGGAACCGTGGAGAAGCTTTTGCAGAGAATAGAGAAACTCGATTCGGAAGCACAGGAGAAGGAGAAGGTAAGGAAGAAAGAACGAAAGCAAACAAGAAAACTGGAGTGGAAGAACAAGACCTTCAAGGAGAAGGTGCGGTATATACTGATTGGGAAATAGACCCACGTCAGGTCGGTCCCGGGGAGGCTAAGATGAAGAGAATATTTCTTATGATCGGTTTGACGATTCTGGCGATCCCGCTGCTGGGCGGATGTCAGGAGAAAAACGATCAAACTTCGGCCGTCGAAGAGAAAGCTCTGACGGGCAAGAAAGTAGTTATGATCATCGCTCCCCAGAACTTCAGAGATGAAGAGCTTGTCGAGCCTCAGGACGTTCTGACCGAAGAGGGCGCGCAGGTGAAGACGGCCAGTTCTTCCCTGGAGGTCTCCAAGGGAATGCTGGGCGTCCAGGTGAAACCCGACATGCTGATAAGCGACATCAAGCCTGAAGATTGGGATGCCATATTACTCGTGGGTGGTTCCGGAGCGAATGTTTACTGGGATGATTCCACTGTCCATTCGCTGCTGAAAACCGCTGCCAAGGAGAACAAGATCATCGGGGCCATCTGCATAGCTCCGGTGACTTTGGCCAATGCCGGTCTTCTCTCCCGGAAGAAGGCTACCGTCTCTGCCTCGGAAGAGGGTCAGCTAAAGAACAAGGGAGCCGAGTGCACGGGCCAAAGCGTGGAGCGCGACGGCAATGTGATAACCGCCAACGGTCCCAAAGCCGCCAGGGAGTTCGGGAACGCCATCGCGCAGGCATTGATGGAAGAAAAACATGACGCTGCTGCGGATACCGATTCGGAGACTACACAGTAGTCGGCGTCTGATTATCGTGATAGATACAGTTCCCCATACAACGTGGATCGTCTGAACACGTAACAACACAGAAAGAAGAAGAGACCAATAGTGCACAAGGAGTAACATGAAAGATCTGAAACCTGAAAACATTAACATCATCCTGGCTACCGACTGCGGCAGCACCACTACCAAAGCCATTTTGATCGAAAAGAAAGACGATGAGTATCGTCTGATCGTCAGAGGCGAGGCGCCTACCACAGTGGAAGCTCCTTTCGAGGACGTGACCATGGGCGTGCTCAACGCCGTGGGCGAGGTGGAGGAGCTGACCGGAAGGAAACTACTGGACGAGAAGGGCAAGATCATCTCACCCGCCAAAGATAACGTGGGCACGGATGTTTACATATCGACCTCTTCAGCCGGCGGCGGCCTGCAGATGATGGTGGCCGGAGTGGTGAGAAGCATGACCGCCGAGTCGGCGGAGAGAGCCGCGCTGGGAGCGGGCGCCATCGTCATGGACGTGATCGCCTCCAACGACAAGCGGCTGCCCCACGAGCAGATTCAAAGAATAAGGCATCTGAGACCCGACATGATTCTGCTTTCCGGCGGAATCGACGGCGGCACCACCACCCACGTGGTGGAGATCGCCGAGTTAATCTCTGCCGCCGATCCCAGGCCGCGTCTGGGCACGGGCTACAAGCTGCCGGTGATCTACGCCGGCAACAAGGATGCCCGGGAGGCCATCAAGGGGACTTTGAAGGACAAAGTCGCGCTGGACATCGTGGACAACCTAAGGCCGGTATTGGAAAGAGAGAATCTATTACCTGCGCGAGAGAAAATTCACGACCTCTTCATGGAGCACGTCATGGCTCAGGCGCCCGGGTACGGAAAGCTGATGACCTGGACCGACGCGCCCATCATGCCCACGCCCGGAGCGGTTGGGTTGATCATCAAGACCATAGCCGATTTGGAGGGAATCGAGGTAGTGGGTGTGGATATCGGCGGAGCCACCACCGATATCTTCTCCGTATTCCGCGGGGTCTTCAACCGCACGGTCAGCGCCAACCTGGGGATGAGCTACTCCGTCTCCAACGTTTTTGCCGAGACCGGACTGGAAAACGTGATGCGCTGGGTTCCCTTTGACATGGATGAAAGGGATTTGAGAAATCGGGTCAAGAACAAGATGATTCGGCCCACCACCATCCCCCAAATGATGGAGGAGTTGATCTTCGAGCAAGCTATAGCCAAGGAGGCCCTGAGGTTGGCTTTCATCCAGCACAAATCCTTTGCCACCGAGTTGAAGGGGATTCAGCAGCAAAGGACCATCGGGGATGCCTTTGACCAGGAGTTAGGCGGCCAAACTCTGGTGAACATGATGAGCCTGAGCATGCTCGTGGGATCAGGCGGCGTGCTCTCTCACGCCCCCCGAAGACAGCAGGCGGCTCTGATGCTCATCGACGGCTTTATGCCGGAGGGAATCACCCGCCTGGCGGTGGATTCCATCTTCATGATGCCTCAATTGGGTGTGCTGTCCACGGTTCACCCCAAGGCCGCCACCCAGGTGTTCGACAAGGATTGCTTGATTCACCTGGGGACTTGCATCGCACCCGTGGGCGAATCCAAGGACGAAAAGGAGATACTGAAATACAAGTTTACCATGCCAGACGGGAAGATCGAGGAAGGCTCGTTGAAATTCGGGGAGATGAAAAGAATTCCTTTGGGTCTGGACGAGAAAGGAGTTCCCTTAACCTGCAAAGCCGTGCTGGAACCACATCGAGGCTTTGATTTAGGGGGAGGACGGGGGGACAGGGTGGAGACGGACATTCGCGGGGGCGTCACCGGAATCATCTTGGATTGCAGGGGGAGGCCGTTTAACCTGCCCTTGGATGCCAAAAGCAGAGTGGCAAAACTAAAAGAGTGGATGGCGGCACTGGACATTTATCCCCAGGAAGCGCTGGAGAAAAACTGATAATGCCATGTCGACGATTCCAACAGAAATGTCCCTATCAATATGACGGGAGCCCGGTCACGTCATCAGCCCGTCAGATTCGGGGCACAGGATAAGTCGAAGATTCGATAATAATAGGAGAAAACTTATGGGTCACGCATATACCCCCGGATTAAAGGTAACCGAGAGAATCCTTGTAACGAAGAAGAGGATACTTCCACTCAAAGGAGATGTTTTGGCCAAGGTGGGTGACAGGGTCACGCCGGATACGGTGGTGGCTCGCACGCTGCTTCCGGGAAACGTGGAGCCTATCAACGTAGCCAACATTCTGGGCATTCCTCCGGAAGACATAATGCATCATATGTTGAGGAAAGAGGGAGAGCTGGTCAAACAAGGGGAGGTCATCGCCAAAAGCAAAAGTTTTTTCGGACTCTTCACCTCAGAATGCAAGAGCAAGAACGAGGGATCGGTGGAGAGCATATCTTCGATCACCGGTCAGGTCCTGATCAGGGGAAATCCCATCCCGGTGGAGATCAAGGCCTATCTGGACGGGGATGTGGTGGAGGTTTTCGAGAAAGAAGGGGTGGCCGTGTCTACCTGGGGATCCTTTATTCAAGGCATCTTCGGGATCGGCGGCGAGACGCATGGCGAGATCAAGATCGTGGTGAAAGACAACACCGAAGTGTTGACCGATGCACTGATTGACAAGAACTGCCAAGGCAAAGTGGTCGTGGGGGGAAGCCTGGTCACGGCCGAAGCGCTGAAGAAGGCCATAAGCCTGGGTGCCAAGGGAATTGTGGTAGGGGGATTCGACGACAAAGACCTGCGTGGTTTTCTGGGCTACGATCTGGGCGTGGCTATCACCGGATCCGAAGATCTGGGCATAACTCTGGTGGTCACAGAGGGATTCGGGCAGATCAACATGGCGGAGAAGACTTTCTCGCTTCTGAAGTCCAAAGAGGGCCAGATGGCCTGCATCAACGGGGCCACCCAGATTCGGGCAGGCGTGATTCGGCCGGAAGTGGTGATTCCCTTCGGCGGGGACGTGCAAATGAAAGAGAAGGTCAAAGCCGCCGAAACCATCGGACTTACCGAGGGCTATCCCGTTCGGGTGATTCGCCAGCCCTATTTCGGCAGATTGGGCAAGGTCAGCGCTTTGCCTCCGGAACTGCAGAAGCTGGAGTCGGAATCTTCCGCCAGGGTGCTGGAAGTTCAGTTCGCCGACGGTACCAAGGCGATAATCCCCAGAGCCAACGTGGAGATGTTAGAAGAGTAGCAGAATCACATAGGTGCGAGCACGTTTGAAACCAGGACCTAACTTAAGTTAGGTCCTGGTTTTTTTTGGTGCTTGGTGGCAATGCCGTTGTGACGCATGATCGGACTGAAGAAGCACAATGGTTCTTGCTAAGATGCAACGTGAATCTTATGTTCGAGCAGAAGTCCCTGAAAAAGGGCCTCGGTTTTCTTGGCTTCTCCGAGGGAGGCGGTTTTCGGAGAGGGAAGGGCATTTTTTTCTTGACTTGGTTTGCAGAGGGTGCTAAATTGCGATGACTCAGGGGGCTGGTGAAGCTGAGAAGTTGTAGAAGCCTGATGCTTAAAGCCTATGACTCCTAAATCCATACTTGGCTTGCCCGGCGAGTTGGGGACTAAGAGAACGAAGAATTCGGTCATACAGCCAAGGGCTGAGTGTATCTGAGCCTTCAAAGGTCTGATGTCTTTGAGGGCTCCCTTTTTTCTTTGGGGAAATATGAAGCTTGAAACATTAAGGCTCGACCCAGCAAAACCTGCATTTTCGATGGCGATCTCTGCTTTGATAATCCTGATTCTTGCAGCGTCGCCTCTCGCGGCACAGGAGCCGCCGACGACTGAAGGCGTGGCCCTCGAGCCGCAGGGACCGCCTCCAGCCCCACCCACCAACGTGG
>CAZWAO010000006.1:0-1744 GCA_964631815.1 uncultured Ignavibacteria bacterium
GCTCCGCCAAAGTCCTGCGCAGATTTGTTGGCCTTGCGGACTTTTCTTTCTCCATCCACCAGCAACATGACCAGCGGCGCACTCTCGTAGATCGCGTTCAGCTCTTCCTCTTTGTCCTTGATGAGCTGCTCGGCCTGCTTGCGCTCGGTGACGTCCATGCCGATGCCGGACATGCGAACCGCACGGCCTTGGTCGTCATAGGCGGCGCTGCCCAAGGAGTTTACCCATCTGATCTGTCCGGAGGGGAGAATGATCCGGTACTCGCTGTCAAGCGGAGTGTGGTTCTTGACTGCTTCATCGATTCTATCCGACGCAGCTTTGACATCCTTGGGATGCACGATTCCCCGCCATATCTCGAAACTGGACTCCGACATTTCTGGGTCCAATCCGAACAGACGAAACAGCTCCGGTGACCAATCGAGCTTTCCGGTCGACATGTCCCAGTCCCAGATTCCCGCCCCCGCCGACTTTTGGGCCAATTCCAGACGTTCGCTGGCCGCGTGCAGCTCCGCTTCAGCCCTCTTTCGCTCGCTGATATCCGTGAATACGGTGGCGAATTTGCCTTTTTCCGGTGAGAAGACCGAAATGGCGAAATGTCTTTTCATGGGAGCGAAATAGGTCTCGAAATACTCCGGAGCGCCCCCTTCGGCCACCTTGGCATACACGTCCAGATACGGCGGGCTTCCCGTGCCGTATAGCGCCGAAGCTCTTTTCCCCAACGCCGAACTTGCGTTGATCCCGGTGATTTCCTCGAAAGCCGGATTGACTTCAAGAATCCGATAATCCGCCGCCACCCCTGTATTGTCGTATATCACCTCATGAAGCGCCATACCTTCAGTCATTGAAGAGTACAGTGTACGGAATCTCTTCTCACTCTGGCGCAAAGATTCCTCCATTTGCCTGCGCTCGACAACCTCCTGCTGAAGTGCCGCAGTCGACGCCTGAAGCTCCACGGTACGCTGTTTCACTCTTATTTCCAGTTCGTCGTAAGCCTCCTGTAGTGCTTCCTGGGATCGGTTTCTCTGCACGTAGTTCCACATTCCGGCGAGCAGCAGGGCGACCTGCCGTTCGTCCGACTTATCGTAATCAGTGGACTTGTTGCCCATTCCGGCTAAGGCCACTATTTTGCCGCCCTCGAGCACCGGCACCACCATGAATTTGGCGACCGGGGGATGGCCGGGAGGAAACCCCTTTTTCGCCGGGTGGGGCTGGCTGTAATCGTTCATGAACAGTGTTTTGCGCTGTCGGATGGCTTCCGCCCAGACGCCGGCTCCCATCACGTGCCACTGCATCGGGTTGCCGCTGACGTCACATTCCTTCACCACGTCTTTGGAAACGGCGTGCAGGGTGTAAACCGCCTCGTCCTCACTCAAGAAACCCAGGAAGCCGATTCTGCTCCCGGTCAATGCAATCCCCTGATCCAAGGCAAACGCGGCCATCTCGGCCACCGGAGCTTCGCTGATCCGGCTCAAACGGTAAAGCGCATCCAACCGGGCCTGCTCCACCCGGAGGGACTGCTCGGAGCGGAGACGCTCTGCGTTTTCCCCCTTTAGCCTTCGGTTGGCCTCCTCCAACTCGGCGGTTCGCTCTTTGACCCGTGCCTCCAGTTGATCCTTTGCTTCCCGAAGCGCCTCTTCCGCTTGCTTTTGCTCCTGGCGCAGCCTTAAGATCTTCAGCCCGTAAGTCAGGTCGCTGCTCAGCTCGGTCAGCAACTCTATTTCTTCGTCTGAAAACGGGTCTGGAA
>CAZWAO010000006.1:1844-27709 GCA_964631815.1 uncultured Ignavibacteria bacterium
TCGCTGCTCAGCTCGGTCAGCAACTCTATTTCTTCGTCTGAAAACGGGTCTGGAAGCTTCGAATATATGTTGATTGCTCCGAACGCCTTGCCATCGGATATCAAAGGAAGAACAATAGAGGAGGCATACCCCCTTTTCAATGCCTCTTTTCGCCAGGGCTTGAAATCGGGATCGGTGAGCATGTTTCTGCAGATGGCCGGTTTTCCGGTGCGGATGGCCGTGCCGGTGGGGCCGCGTCCGCGCTCGGTGTCGGCCCAGGTGATGTTCACCGTCTCCAGATAACCTTCTTCAAAACCGGCCTGGGTCACCGGCCTGACCGTTTTGTTTTCATCGTTCTCGGCAAAACCGATCCAAACCATGGAGTATCCACAGTCCTCTATTATGACCCGGCATACTTCGTTTAGATAATCCAGCTCACTGGCGGCCCGCATCATTGCCTGGTTGCTGTCGCTCAGGGCTCTCAGCACGCGGTTAAGCCGACGGAGCCTCTCTTCTCTTTGTTCGCGCTCGGTGGCATCTTTGATGGCCAGCAGCACAAGCGCTGGTTTTCCTTCGTGGGCGTGAAGCATACGAGCATTGAGCAGCATGATGCCTTCCGCACCTCCCGATCTCCTGAGCTTTAGTTCGAAATTCTCAAAGGAGGCGCCATCGCGGAGGATTCCCCTTAATCTCTCTTCCAGCCCTGGAATGTCCCATTGCTCGCCGCCCAGCTTAGGGAATTGCTTGCCTTTGGCTTTGTCCGGGGTAATCTCAGAGAGATCATAGAATGAACGATTGGCTGAGACCAGCCTCAACTCACCGTCCAGCAACACCAGGGGTTCGTGGAGAGTCAGGATAAGCGTCTTGGCCCATTCTGTAGCTTGTCGGCTATCTTCGAAAACCACGGGCCGGCCGCCACCCTCGTCTGCCGGCGATGCCGCAAATCCTTTTTCCGGCTTCTGAGGAGAATGCCCGGATTTCTCATTGTGGTCGGCTGTCGAGGACGATTCACCGGGCTTACGCCCTTCGGCACCCCGCCGTGCAGCGGAACGGCCTGCCTGGGTTTGTCCTTTCTTGGACCGCACAGAGACCACCCACTTTTAGCGTATTGACTCCGATATAAACCAGCGCACTATTAATTTAATCACAATTGCCATAAAAAGCAATACCTAAAAGTGTAATCCGCCAAAACAACTTATTGAGCCTGCATCTCCTGGTATTCCGCCGAAACACTACCTCTTATTCGCCGATCACACCTCGCTTCAGATAAGATTTGATCCTGATCCAGGGCCGCACGTGGCTTATCAGCGCTCGAATTCGTTGAAATCGGTCCTGATTTGGGCTCAAGAATACTACGTATTCGATTTACGTATGATATACGCCATCTCTTCCCATTGACAGATTCTCATCCTTACCGATATTATAGTCGAAACTTGAGGAGATTGTTTCAATCGGATCACGGCAGGAGGTAGCAATATGCTTGGCCATGAGGAAATCTCAAGGGAATCCGGAGTCTGGCAGGCAGGGAGCGGTAAGATGAGAGCCATAGTCTATTCTCTGCCTGAGGCAGTCGATTGTCAGGCGGCCATCAGGTTCTTCTCGGAAAACGGCATCCAGTTCGAGGACCGAAACGTCCAGCAGCCCCAATTCGAAAGGGAGCTGGTGTCGGAATACGGCAGTTTGACCTTGCCCACCATTGTGGTGGGAGATGAGGTGATTCTGGGCTTCGGGATAAACAAAGATAAGATTGCCAAAGCACTACACATTGAGAGGAGGTGAAGTAGATGAAGAAATACGGGAAGACGACGCTGGCCGTCTCCATCGTCCTTTTCGCGGTGCTGCTGTTGGGAACCAACGGTTTTTCCCAGATGATGGGCCAGGGCGGTATGATGGGAGACATGATGGGATCCATGCACAATATGATGGGACAATGGAACCAGTGGATGGGGAACTGGGATAACATGATGGGTCAGCGGTTGAGTTACGGCAACCAGGGCATGGTTAACATGAGGAACATGGCCGTGATGATGTCCTACATGTCTCAGAACATGGGCACCATGATGCAGGATTTGAATGCCCTGATGAACAACCCGGAGATGACCAAGAATACGGCGACCAAAGAGCAAATGGACCAGATGCAGCAGCATCTGAAGACCATGACCGAGCAGATGCAGGGAATGATGACCAACCTGCAGGAGATGAGCAAACAAGTGGAGGGCATGGAGACCAAGTGAACCCGGTGGAACGACAATCAGGCAAAACCCGCAAGCCGGGGTGCATAACCATTGTTCGCAGCCGGTCGCGCATATACCGAGAGCCGCCAGTGCGGGAGGGGGGAGAATGCCCTCCCTGGCGGCCAGACCTTCAGTTCGGATGAAGAGACAAACCGAATAGAGGCAGAAGCCAAATGAGGCAAGTTGACTGTGGAAGTCAAATTCATGACGGTGAACTGTGAAAACCATACTGGTAGTGGATGACGACGAGAACGCGCGTTTGCTGTGCGAGAGGCAGTTGCGCTTCGGAGGGTACCGAACCAAAACGATCTCTTCCGGCGAGGAGGCGTTGCGCTATGTGGACCAGAACCCGGACATCGGGCTGATCGTTCTGGACGTCAAGATGGAGCCCATGGACGGCGTGCAAGTACTGGAGGAGCTCCGGGCCAAGAAGATTGACATCCCGGTGATTCTTTATTCGGATTATCCTTCTTACAAGCGCGACTTCAAAACCTGGCTGGCCGACGCGTTCCTGGTGAAATCGTCCGATCTTACGGAGCTGAAGAAGACCGCAAAAGAGCTTCTGGCTTCTCCCGGAAGAAGGAGATACTAAGATCGGCGAATCCGGCGGCAAGCGGAGGCTTGTGGTTCGTGTCCCGTCTAAGGTACGCGCGCTTTCAATTCCGCCGGGAAACGACAGGATCAAGTAACGAGGATGCATTCGTTTCACATTCTGGCGGTGAAAGGAGGTGACAGCTTATGGCCATAACCAAATGGAGGCCGGTCAGAGATTTAGTCAGCCTTCAGGACGAGATGAATCGTCTGTTCGACGGCTTCTTCGGCCATCCCATGCTGGCGCCGGATTGGGGCGAGAGGGAATGGAATCCCAGCGTCGACGTCTCCGAAACCGGGGACAAGATACTCATTACGGCGGACCTGCCCGGCATGACCAAGGACGACGTCAAGATATCCGTTCGGGATCATACCCTCACCCTGGAGGGTGAGAAGAAGCGGGAGAAGGAAGAGAAAGGCAAGAACTACCATCGCCTCGAGCGGAGCTATGGTTCCTTTTGCCGTTCCTTCACCCTGCCCGCCGCGGTGAAGGCGGATAAGATCAAGGCCACTTACAAAGACGGCGTGCTTTCGGTCACGCTGCCCAAGGTGGAGGAGGCCAAGCCCAAGGAGATACCCATCACCGCCGAGTGAAACTCCCGGGGCAGGGACTTAGGTCCCTGCCCCGGCGCCCAACAGCGGTTGAGCAATGCTTCGGCTTGATTGAGAACTCGAGATGGAAACCTGATTTGTTACGGAGAAACGGAATGTTACCTTTCAAGAAAATCCTCTGTCCCACCGATTTCAGCGAGCCGTCCTTTGAGGCGCTGAAGGCGGCCCAGGAGCTGGCGCAACACTTCTCGGCCGAGCTGGTTCTGGTTCACGTGGTCGCTCCTGTGCCCCGGGTATCGGTCACAGAGGCTCCCGAGGTGCCTGGGAACCCCCACGATCTCAACGTCCCCCTGCACATGGAGAAGCTGGAAGAGGAGTCCCAGAAACGCTTGAAGAAGCTGGCCGATGAACGGTTGTCCAAGGATGTGCGCGTCCAGCAGATAGTGGTTCATGGACGCGCAGCAGACGAAATCGTGAAGGTTGCCGAGAGCGAAAGAGTCGATCTCATTGTCCTGCCAACCCATGGGGAGACGGGATGGGGCCATTTCTTTTTCGGATCGGTGGCGGAAAAAGTCGTGAGAACGGCCGGGCATCCGGTGCTGGTCATCCGGGCGCCTCGGCAGAAGAAGAAGTGAAGGACAGCGAGTTTGTAAGTGTTTTTTGAAGTCCAGGGTGGGGAGAAAAAGATTTTCTTTTTGCACAACATATCGTTTACACGCCCGGACAATCTTAAGGAGAGAAAAGTCGAATGACAGGCGACCACAAACACCATGCTGAGATTCAAAGGGTGGGTATTACAGAAGTAGGGCTGGTGAAGATCGCCCGACGAATGAGGAAAACCTAAAAACGTAGAAAGGAGAGTGAAACATACCAAGGCTCTGCAAAGCCACTGAAGAAAAACCGTTGAGAATAAGCCCGGCCCTGGTTTGGGTTCGGCCGGAGGGGATAAAGAAGGCGACTCCTCCTTTTCAATCTCCCTATCCGGCAGCCGAGCCCGTTGCATCACTCCCGGGGCAGGCAAGTGTAACTGTAATGGTTCTGCGGTGCTTGTGGCGTCTGGTCATTCGATGGAAATAGTGAGAAACGAGATTCTCGAAATGCAATCCCATAACCTGGAGGCGGTGATCATGAGCAGGATCATCAGACGGATCTGGCCTTATTCCCTGATCCTTATTGTAGGGTTCTTCGTTGGTTTCGTGGTAGCGCCCAACTCCGGACCGACCATTGTAAACGGAACCTTGAAAGCGTCGGCAGGCACGGCACAAGCTCAGACCAACCTGGGTCAAGGCCAGTCTTTTGCGGTGCAACTCAGCGACGCCTTTGAGGCGGCTTCGCGGAAGCTGAATCCATCCATCGTTCCCATCTTCGCCGAACACATGGTTCAAATCCAGAATCCCTTTGGGTCTCCGGAGGATCCTTTCCGTCAGTTCTTCGGCGACGATTTCTTCCGGCGTTTCTTCGGCACCCCTCAGGGACAGGGGAAACAGGTGGTACGGAGTCTGGGCTCGGGCGTGATCGTCAGCCCGGACGGCTACATATTGACCAACAATCACGTGGTTCAGGGCGCCGACACTTTGACCGTGGTCTTGGCCGACGGGAAAAAGTATCCGGCCAAGCTGGTGGGCACCGATCCACAAAGCGACGTGGCGGTTATAAAAGTCGCCGCTACCGATCTGCCGGCAGCTACCTTGGGCAATTCGGATTCGGTGAAGGTCGGGCAGTGGGTGATTGCCGTGGGCAACCCATTCCAATTGATGCACACGGTAACTGCTGGTATCATCAGCGCCAAAGGCCGCTCGGACATAGGACTGGCCGATTATGAGGATTTCATACAAACCGATGCCGCCATAAATCCCGGCAACAGCGGCGGTGCGTTGGCCGATTTGGACGGCAACGTGATCGGCATCAATACCGCCATCAACAGCCCCACTGGAGGCAACATCGGCATCGGATTCGCAATCCCCATAGGCATGGCTAAAGATGTGATGGACGCACTGATCAGCCAGGGAAAGGTGATCCGGGGATATGTAGGGCTACTCCTGCAGGACTTAGATGACAATCTGGCCAAGGCCATGAAGCTGAATAGCACCAAAGGCGTGCTGGTGGGCGACGTGGTGGCCGGAGGTCCGGCTGACAAAGCCGGCGTGAAAAGAGGAGACGTGATCGTTCAGATGGACGGGCAGGATGTAGCCAACAGCTTGCAGCTTCGCAACCAGGTGGCGCACGCCAAACCCGGCACCTCCGTCGAATTCACCCTGATGCGGGACGGCAAGCAAATGGACGTCAAGATCGTGTTGGCCGAGCGGCCAAAAGAGCTTCAAGCGGGAACGGAGCAGCAGCCCCAGCAGGAACAGTATCAGAAGCTGGGCCTTTCCGTTCAGGATCTGACACCGGATCTGGCCGATCAACTGGGATACCAAAACGATGAGGGCGTGGTGGTCACGGAAGTGGCGGTAGGCAGCCCGGCTGAACAAGCGGGATTGAAGGCGGGCGACCTGATCAAGGAAGTCAACCGAGTGAAGGTGCGCACGGTCGAAGAATTCAAGACGGCCGTAGGCGGCCTCAAGAGCGGCAGCTCCACGGCTCTGCTGGTGCGCCGCGGTGACACGACGTTCTTCGTGGCGATCCAGATTCCGTGAACCTGTCCGCCGAGCTGTGAGCTGCATCCCCGAACCGTGAGAATTGCAGCGGATGTCTGCCTCTCAGGCAGCAGGGTTTGGTATGTAATCCCGATCGCCACGTCGAGAGGATATGTCAGGTGCAGTTGATTTCAAATGGTGCAAAAAACCTGGATTTGTAAACAGGAGGAGATAGAAAAATGATGAAGACAAGAGTCCCAATCAGTGCGGCCATCATGGCGCTCCTGCTGGCAGCCATGACGGTATTGATAAGTTTCCAGCCGGTGAAAGCGGCACCCGATCAGATGTCGGACAATGCCGTGAAAACGGTTCTGGAGCAGCGCCTCATGAAATACGGTCTGCTGCAGGGGAACAACATTCAAGTCTCGGTGGCCAACGGAGTGATAACCTTAAAGGGTGTGGTGCGCAGCCTGGCCGACAAGAAGCGCGTGGCCCGCTACGCACATCAGGTGGACGATACCTATACCATCGAGAACCAACTGACCATTCAGGCAGCCAATCTCTCCGACCAACAGATCGCCGACAGCGTGATGACCGAGATCGACCGGTACGTTTTCTACAGCATCTTCGATTGGGTACAAGTCCAAGTCAAGAACGGAGTGGCCACCTTGACAGGCTGGGTGGACGTTCCCTGGCACAAGCAGGGGTACGAGAAGCAAGCCCAAAAAGCCCCGGGTGTGAAACAGGTGATCAGCCAGATCCAGGTATTGCCGGCGTCCTTTTCAGACGACGATATCCGTCGTCAGGCCGCGCAGGCCATTTACAACGACGGCATCCTGTATAAATACGGTTACAGGAACGTTCCTGCCATCCACATCATCGTGAACATGGGAGTGGTTACGCTGGAAGGGATAGTGAATTCGTCTTTTGATGCGAAGCGAGCCTACAGCCTGGTGCTTTTCACAACCGACGCCATGGATGTCGTCAATCAGCTTCGATTCCCGGCTCCGGCCGAATAACATCAGAGGTCGTCGGGCCTAAACCCGCCATGGCTGATTCGGTAAGGCCGAGTTTCGACAAGCTCTCAAATGGTCTGACAATAGTGCCGGTGGTCGCTGTTGTCCTCAGCGCAGGGCATGAAAATCACGAGCTGAGGCGTTGAAGCGTGAACTGAATTGAGCTGTTCGAAAGTTTGCTGTTCGGCGAGGGGAAGTTTTATCTCGAGGCGAGTTGAAGTCCAAAGAGGAGGCTTTGAGGCACCAAGGGGAGAATCGTCTTTCTCCCCTTTTTCGCTTTTTGTTTTTCCAAACCTGCCGAAGTATCCTTCAAATCGCGACGCTCCGAATGACAGGCGGCCTTCCCGGGACATAGACCCTCTGTCGAAATCGACCGCCAGACCATCTCTGGCCGAAACCTATTTCAGAATAGCTCGCCTTCGAGACGTGCCTATGGATCGGGTCCTCGGAGTGCGGGGACAAACGTCCCTTCAAGGGGACTCAATCCACTTAGCGGTCGTTTCTGTTTATGCTCGAGTACTGACCTCGGCCGATGGGACCGCCCTCCGGAGCCGGTCCGCCTCGGAACAGATAGTTGAGCAGGAAGATGGCGTCACCCACCAGAATCTGGCCGTCATTGTTGGCATCTCCCAGTGCATAGGGATCAGGCTCGGGCCCGCTTCTGAAAAGGTAATTCAGCAGGAAAATCGCATCGGACACATTGATCACGCCGTCTGAATTGGCATCGCCGCGCATGAATCCGTAAATGCTCTCCTGCCAGTAGCCCGAATTGACTCCAAAGGAAGCCGAGCTGCCCGGCCCCACGGCGGTTTGTCCCACCGAACCGCAGACAACCCAGTAATCATCCCCTATGACCAACCCTTTAGCATTGCTGTTGTTCCCGCAGGCGCCTCCGGTACAAACGATCTGCCATTTGATCTGACGACCCTTCTCCTTTGCAGCCGGAGCTGACGATAGGTCCAGCTGCTGCGGCTGGGCTGGTGCGATTTCGCCTGGCTGTTTTTCCGGCTGACCGGGAAGGCTGGCCGGAGAGGCAGCGGATGTTTGCCCCTTCTCCTGTTCCTTCTTTTCCCTCTTTTGTGCTTGAACGGGGGCCGATTGTTTCTTGCCGTCCTTCATTTCACCTGCCTTCTTGCCGGCATCCTTTTCCGCCTGGCTCAAGTCCCGGCAGAAACCCAGGGGTGCCAACACCAGGGCCAAGATCATAATCACAGCAGGAATCATTGCCATGCGTCTCATTTTCACTTTCCTCCTCTCGAGGCCTTCCCGCTCTTCAGATCGGCTATTTGCTGCCTCAGTTCCTCAACGGCCATTTTAAGTTCTTGATTCTCCTGAATGAGTTCCTTTACACCTGCCAACGCCACACCAGCCACGTCACCTGGACACAGATACTTGTTGTCGCGGCTGCCGTCATCCCGGATAACGCCCACGTCAAAGGCGTCCACGAAATCCTCGGACACCGGGCCTATATGCCGCTCGTCGGTCTCTCTGTATTGCCACGATTCCACGGGCAGACTGCTGATTCTCGACAGCAGATCGCGAGAGTCCAGCGGTTGGAAGTGGTCTTTGAAACTCCGACTGCTGCCGGCCATCCAGGACCCGCCGTTCGTGAGGTAGGCTCCGTTTCCGTTGGACGCGTCGGTGCCCACATGAATGGGGTAGGCTACTCCTCCGCTATCGTTGTCATCCCGGTTTACCGCCAATCGGCCCGAGTATGTGCCATTGAAGAAGGCCACCCGGAAAGGCATATCGATGTAGACTCCTCTTCCGAACACCATGGAGTGATGTGCGGCCGAGGTTGTGGTGTCCCCCTGCCCGCCGGGCACCACGGAATAATCTCCGTTTGCCGCATTGTACATCCCCCCGCAGGAGGAACTGCGGTGTCCATTGGCCGTGTTCTGATATCCGCCGCTGACCGTGCTCTGAAATCCGCCGGCCGTGTTGAGGTAACCCCCGCCCACTGTGCATTCCCAGTTCCCGGCCAGATTGGAGTACCCACCGCCCACCGCGCAATTATCGCCACGGGCCTGATTTAGAAAGCCGCCGCAGATGGCCGAATAATTGCCGCTGGCCCAATTGAGGCGACCGCCGGCCACGGTGGCAGCCTGACCCGAGTCGGGGTTGATCAGCGTTCCGGTACCGGCCCTGTTGCCGTATCCGCCGCCCACGGTTGCGTATTCGGCCAGCGCGGAATCGAGTTGCCCTCCGCCGACCGTGCTCCACTTGGCGAAGGCACTGTTGTCTTCCCCTCCGCCCACGGTTGAGTGACCGCCGTACGTGGGCGTCCATCCCGCCTGGGCCGTGTTGCCTTCCCCTCCACCTACTGTGGAGAAATCTCCCAAAGCTCGATTGTTGTTACCGCCGCCAACTGTGGAGAACCCCCCTGGCGGATCGGGCTGCACGCCGGAGCTGATAAACAAAGCCTGGTTTTCGGCGCCGCCTCCTACGGTGGATCCGCTGCCGGTGGCACTGTTGCCCGACCCAGCCGCGAAAGCGTAGTCGCCTGTATTGATATTGTCAGGTCCGATTCTGGCCTTGCCGTTTACACGCAGATCCCCGTCTAAATCCAGATCGCTCTGGATGGACACGTCACCCGAAATTACTCCGCCGGTCGAGCCGTCCACCGTGGACACCCGGAAAGCATAGGGCACCGCGACCAGCTTGGTGCGGGGCGCAATCTCCGGATCGGAGCCAATTTGGATTCCCAACCAGGTCCAGTCGCTGGCAAACACTGTGTCCGGAATGGGAATCACCGACCCCAGAAGAACGTCGAACAAACCCCCGTTCACTGCCACGCCGGTTTGGGTTTCGGTCCACAGCACCAGCGATCCCATACTGGAATCATTGTAAACGCTGAAAGTCATGGAAATTACGGTGTCCAATGGCGCACCCGAGTCGTCGGTCAGATGACCCTGGTAGTTGATCTGGGGCGGGACATCGGCTGTGGCCATGGATGCCGTTCCCAAGATTACCAAAGCAAGACTAACTGTTAGAATAACGATGCTTCTCACACAGCACCTCCTCATCATCGTGAGTATCTCATCCTCTATTTTCCATTCTCCAACTGGTTCACCCTCTGCGCCAACTTCTCCAACATGTCCCTTAATTCTTGATTCTGCAGAGTTAGTTCTTCGTTCTTCCGTATCAGCTCCTTAACACCCGCCAGCGCCACGCCGGCAACGTCGCCAGGGCAAAGATACTTGTTGTCGCGGCTGCCGTCTTCTCTGATCACACCTACATCGAAAGAGCCTACGAAATCCTCGGACACCGGGCCTATATGCCGTTCGTCGGTCTCTCTGTATTGCCACGATTCCACCGGCAGACTGCTGATTTTCGACAGCAGCTCCCCTGAGTCCAGGGGCCGGAAGTGGTTCTTGAAGCTCCGGCTGCTGCCAGCCATCCAGGACCCGCCGTTCGTGAGGTAGGCTCCGTTTCCGTTGGATGCGTCGGTGCCGACATGAATGGGGTAGGCTATGCCTCCGCTATCTCTATCGTCCCGGTTTATTCCCAGTCGGCCCGAGTTGGTGCCGTCGAAGAAAACCACCCGATAAGAGTTGTTGACGTACACGTTGGATCCGAAGGCCATGGAAAGGCCTGCGGATGAGGTCAAAGTGTCTGCGTAGCCTCCTGGGATAGTCGAATATAAGCCTGCTGCAAGATTACCCATGCCCCCGCCTACCACACTAGCCCAGTTGCCGGCAGTGTTGTTAACGCCACCGCCAATGGCGCTTCTTTCACCGCTGGCGGTGTTGGTGGCTCCCCCGGCGACTGTAGCGTATGCGGAATCGGCTCTGTTGTTTTCTCCCCCGCTGACGGTACTGCCAGGGCCACCGGCGATATTGCCGGTGCCGCCGCCAACAGCGGAATAGAAGCCAGAGGCCCTGTTGTTGTATCCGCCAGCTACCGTAGCGGCCGCTCCTGAATCGGGGTTCGCCAGCAGGCCTGTTCCGGCAACATTCATGGATCCTCCACCGACGGTCGTGTACGGTGCCAGGGCGGAATCAAGCTGACCTCCGCCAACGGTACTGTGCATGGCAAAGGCATAGTTGCTCTCCCCGCCTGCGACAGTTGAGTGGCCTCCATATGTAGCTGTCCAACCTGCAGCAGCAGTGTTGTTCTGCCCGCCACCGACAGTGGAGTAGTCACCCAAAGCTCGGTTATCTCTGCCGCCGCTCACAGTGGACCAACCACCTAAAGGATCGGGCAGCGGGCCCGTACCGACGAAGGCAGCCTCATTGCCTGTGCCCCCGCCAACTGCAGAGTTGTTTCCGGTGGCCGAATTACGCGAACCACCGCTTATGGTCGCCGAGTCACCGCTGGCTACATTCTGATATCCTCCGCCAAGCGAACTCAGATCTCCGCTGGCGGTGTTTTGGCGTCCCCCACTGATCGCACTGAAATCGCCGCTCGCGGTGTCGGAGGATCCGCCACCGATGGTGCTGCTGGAACCGCTGGCGTCGTTTTGCATCCCCCCGCTGATTGTACTGCCGCTGCCACCGGCTGTGTTGTACTGACCCCCACCAACCGTGTTCATCGAAAGGCTGGCTGTATTGTTACGCCCCCCGCTGACCGTTCCATATGAGCCGATTGCAGTGTTATTAGCACCACCACTGACCGAAGAGTATTCACCGGCAGCTTGGTTTTCCAATCCGCCGCCCACAGTAGCGCCTGGAGCGCTAGCCGTATCAGATTGACCGCCAGCAACAGTTGATATAACTGCTCCTGCCAGATTATCCATCCCCCCGCCGACTGTGCTTCTTATGGCAGTGGCTGAGTTCCCGAAGCCCCCTCCAACCGTCGCATAATTGGCACTCACTGTGTTGGTTCTTCCGGCCACGAATGCGTCTGAACCGGTGTTCGTATTACCAAAGCCGAGTGTCGCCTTCCCAGAGATATCGAGGTCCCCTTCCATGTTCAAGCTCCCGGTAGTACCATAGGCGATAATGGTGTTACCAGTGCCGTCAGTGATCTGTAACTGCCCGGCTTCACCACCATAGTCACCCACATATAGGTAGCTGTGAAGACGTAGATTGCCGTAAACGTCTCCTCCGGTGGCGCCATCTACGGTTCCAACCCGTAGGGCCTGGAAGGCGTATGGCACCGAGACCAGCTTGGTCCTGGGTGCTATTTCCGGGTCAGAGGCAATTTGGATCCCCAACCACCTCCAGTCGTCGGCAAATACCGTGTCCGGAATGGGAATCACCGATCCCAGAATAACGCTGAACAGCCCTGCGTTGACGTCGACGCTCGCCTGAGTTTCCGTCCATAGCACCAACGATCCCATGCTGGAATCATTGTAGACGGTGAAGGTCATGGATATGGTGGTGTCCAGCGGCGACCCGTCCGAATCGGTCAGGTGGCCCTGGTAGTGCATCTGGTATGGGACATCCGCCGCAGCGATCCCTGCCGCTGCCAGAATTATGACACAAAGAAGAACCGTTAGCGAAACATTGCGTCTCACACTTCACTCCTTTCTGAGTCTTTAGGGTTGTTTGCAGAAACGTGTTTTCATCACCTTTCGATTAAGCCATCACCTCCCGGGCCTCTTTATCAATTGAACCGGCGAATCTTTTCTGTTCGCTCCACGATCAACAGACTGAGCTTTTGCGCTCGCTCGAACGACCTCGTGGTCTTCGTGTCCTTTTCTCGCAGCCGGGACCATGAAATCGAGATGGTATGAACCGCTGCCGTTGTTGATCTCATGTCCGGAAAACCTATTCGTCGTCTCCTCCACCACAGCGAGACCCTTTGACCTCACCGGAGTGTAACCTGCACAGTGATTCCCTGGGGCTTGTCACTTGCGTGAAGTGGTCAGGAAGAGTAATGTCCGCGCGCCCAAAAAACCTTCTTCAAAGGAAGCCTACTCCTTCAACGCGAGTTCCTGCTAATGCTCGAATATGAGCCTTGGCCGACGGGAGCGCTCTCCGGAGCCGGTCCGTCCCGCAAGATGTAGTTGAGCAGGAAGATGGGGTCCTCCACAAGAATCTCTCCGTCGCTGTTGGCATCTCCCAGTGCGTAGGGATCGGGCTCGGGTCCTTCTTTGAAAAGGTAATTCAACAGGTAGATGGCGTCGGACATGTCGATTATCCCGTCTTTGTTGGCATCGCCACGCATGAATGCGTAGAGATTCTCCTGCCAGTAGCCTGAGTTCATGCCAAAGGAGGTCGAGCTGCCCGGTCCCACCGAGGTCTGTCCTGCCGAACCGCAGACAACCCAAAAATCCTCTATAACCAGTCTCTTGGCTTGGCTGTTGTTTCCGCATGCACCTCCGGTACACACGATCTGCCACTTAATCTGACGACCCTTCTCCTTTGCAGCCGGGGCCGAGGATAGGTCCGGTTGCTGAGGCTGGGTGGGTACGATTTCCCCTGGCTGTTTTTCCGGCTCACCCGGGAAGCTGGCCGGGGAGGCAACTGGTGTTTGCTCCTCCTTCTCCTTTTTCTCTTCCCGCTCTCGCGGCCGGACCGGGGCCGTCTGTTTTTTGCCGTCCGTCATCTGACCGGCCTTCTTGCCGGCCTCCTTTTCCACCGGGAAGCCCCGGCAGAGGGCCGAGGGTGAAGACACTAGGGCCAAGACCAGAACGGCCGCAAGAATCATTGCCATGTATTTCATCTTCACTTTCGTCCTCCCGAGGCCTTGGTGTTCTCCAGATCGGCGATCCGTTGCTCGAGTTCCTCAACCACCTTTTTGAGCTCTTGATTCTCTTGAATGAGTTCTTTAACGCCTGCCAACGCCACGCCCGCCACGTCGCTGGCGGAGAGGTATTGGTCCTCGCGACTACCGTCCTCTCTTAGCACGCCTACGTTAAAAGCCCCCACAAAATCCTCGGCAAACGGCCCGATATGCCGCTCGCTTGATCCCCTGTATTGCCATGCCTGCACAGGCAAGCCCGAGATCAGCCGGAACAACTGGTCCGGATCCAAAGGCTGAAAGTGGTCCTTCTTGCTGCGACTGGAACACCCCATCCAGTTTCCTCCGAAGGTCAGATGTGCTCCGTTGCCGTTGGTGGCGTCGGTGCCCACGTGAATGGGATAGGCGATTCCTCCGGCAATGTGGTCGTCCCGGTTTAGTCCCAGTCGGCCGGAATAGAGGCTGTCGAACAACACCACCCGGTAAGGCGTGTTGATATATACCTCTTTCCCGAAGAGCATGGAATGATGAGAATTGGAAGTAATGGTCCCGCTTTCCCCTCCGGGGATGCTACAGTGTTCGCCGGCGTTATCGTGTCCCGTCCCGATGGTGGCCTTCCCGGTGGCGCGCAGATCGCCGTCCACATCCAAGTCGCTCTGAATGGCCACGTCCCCGGAAATCAATCCACCTTTGGCGCCGTCCACCGTGGCTACTCGGAAGGCATAGGGTATGCTGGTCAGTTTGGTTCGCGGCGCAATCTCCGGATCGGAACCCACGGTGACTCCCAGCCATCTGGTGGTATCCTTGAACACGGTGTCCGGTATGCCGCTCTGTGATCCCAGCACGACGCTGAACAGACCATTGGACACGATCACCTCCGGCTGAGTTTCGGTCCACCATGTCACTCCGGCGGTTTCGTCATCATAGATGGTGAAAGTCATGGACAGGGTGCTGTCTAAAGGTGCACCCTCCGAGTCACTTAGAAGTCCCTGATAGTACATCTGGTGAGGAACGTCGGCCACGGCCAGGGACACCAACCCAAACAGCACAACCGACAAACAGACAGTTAACAAAATTAGCCGTTTCATGTTACCTTCCTCTCCCCTATTCGGGTTCTGCGCGAGGAACCGATCTCTCACGCCGTTCACCATGACCGGATCGGTCTGCCGCGCCGACGGTCATTGTCTTGAGTCCTTCTCCTGGGCCCTGGCCAGGCTTTCTTTTATTCTTTTCTGCTGTTGGTAGTGTACGCCGAATTCTTCACCCAGGCCATAAGCTCCCGGACGCAGATAGGTCCCGCGCTCTTTGGCCGGTTTTTCGATTTCCACTTGCATCGGATGTGCCTGGGCAAACGGGTCCTTCCTGATACCCGTGACCTGCCAGGAAACCTCCATGCCCGCTTTGCCGCCTGCGATCTTGAAACGGTTATTGGTTATCTTCTCCGCGATGTATAGATCAGGTCCGGGCGTTCCGATGGCTGTCAGCTGATAGCGGAAATCTCCGTTGAGGGCATCGAAGTACTCGGGCAACTCCACGCTGGCCTCTCCCTTCTCGTCAAGAGTCACCACCCCGTCGTAGACGTTTTTCATATCCGGGGATTCCATGAAGGAGTGACACAAGTACTCGCCCTGCGGATCCAGCGGGTGGTCGATCTTAAAACCACCCTGCCCTCCGTACAGCGTGCCGGTTATCTCCACGTCGCCGCGGAAATAGCCTGCATAGGGGTAAGCGTCATCACCCACGTCCGCGTATACGCCATACCTCTCTTCGGCGAAATTGACATATCCGCACAGCCCGAAGTTGACGGTCCCGGCGGTATCCAAGGCCGATCCCACCACGCCGTAATTGAACCCCGAGCCGCCAACGGTTCCCGCAACTCCGTAGTTGTTTCCCGAACCGCCCGAGACTAAGCCGTGTACGCCCATGTAAATGTGATCCCCGGTGGGATTGACCTTTCCCATCACGCCGGTGTATCCACCGCGGAAGCGCCCGCCATAACCATAGTAATCCTGAGGTATGCTTGTTCCGTATACCGCAACCGCATCATCGAATCCTGTGCCCAAGTAGTCGGCCTTCACCACATTTGTGGCGCTGCCGGGTAGGAAGCCTGCAAAACTTGCCGCGTAGGGATATCCCGCTGCTTCCACGTGAAATTGAGCATCCGGGTCGACGAATCCGATGCCCATCTGGCCGCTGCCACCATTAGCGGTTATTACGGTTTGCGAACCGTCGGTCACTTCCAGAACGCCGGACGATCCCTCCTCTTCCAGCTCGCCTATGGTAAGCGTGCTGTGAAGCGTGATATCACCGAAAACATCTCCACCGCTGGCTCCGTCGACGGTCGACACGCGGTAGGCATAGGGCACCGAAAGTAGCCGGGTCCGCGGGCTGATCTCCGGGTCGCTGCCGATTCGAATTCCCAACCACCTTTCGTCCCCCGAGAAGACCGAATCGGGTATCATGTTGTTGGAACCCAGAGAAACGGCGAACAGACCATTGTTCACCACTACACCATACTGAATCTCTCCCCATAAGTAAGTCATTCCCAGGGAGTCGTGATAGATCCTGAAAAGCATGTTGATGGTGGTGTCCAAAGGCGCTCCGTCCGAATCGGTCAGGTGCCCCTGGTAGAAAATCATGTGGGGAACAGCGGCAGACGCTGAAGCACTGAATGCCCACACCAGAGTAGACAATATTACTATATTAAGAAGAAAACGCTTCATGGCTCTCCTCCTCGGGTGAGACGATGGGTACATTAAGGGATTGCATTGATTTCTCCAACGAGGGCCCTTCTCGTGTTGTTGATTGCGAACGTGTCGGGGGGGGTATGTCAAATATATGCACTTATCTCAGATTCCCAAACAAGAGAGATTAGGCTTCTTTTGCTTTCAAAATAAGCCCCAGCAATCGTTTTGTCAAGCATAATCTATGTCCCTGACTTCGGCGCTTGCCGCCCTGCGAACCAAATTACAGGCTCGCCAACAAAATATGCACCCCCATGCTCCACGGCATGTTCTTGTCCCCCAGATTTTTCGCTTGACAACCGTGTCGCCGGGCTGTTATATTCGGTTGACTTGCGAAGGAAGGGTTTTCCCTGATTGCAGGGGAGTGATTTCCAAATGAAAAGATCAGTGATTCTGTTCATCGCAGGCGTGGCGGTGGTGTGCCTGTCAAACAGGGGACCAGCAACGGAAGGGTCGTGGAGGACGCTTCTCGACCAAGCTGATTCCCTTTCCAACTCGGCCCAATACGATTCCGCCCTGGTCCTGGCCGACGCAGCTCTGGAGGAAGTGGAAACTCAGCTGGGGAAAGACGACACCGTGGTGGCTGTGGTCCTGGATGCGCTGGGAGCCTATCATTACCAGATGGCCGATTACGAGCCGGCCGAGGCATCGTGGAAGCGAGCCTTGAGCATTCGGGAGAAGGTCCTGGGACCGGACCACGTTTTGGTGGCCAAGAGCCTGCACAATCTGGCCACGTTGTACGACGATGAGGGCCGCTATGCCGAATCCGAGCCTCTGCACCTGAGGGCGCTGGCCATCCGCGAGAAGGCCTTGGGCCCTCACCATCAGGATGTGGCGGCGAGCTTGGTCAACCTGGGGAATCTGTACTACCACCAGGGCAAGTACCAGGAGGCCATCCGGCTTCACCAGCGCGCTTTGGCCATTTTCGAGAAGGCCTTGGGACCCGATCACCCCAACGTAGCATCCTGCGCGCTTAACCTGGCTGATCTCTACTATGAGCAAGGAAAATACCGCGAGGCCGAGCCGCTTTATAAGCGATGCCTGGCCATCGCGGAGAAGAGCTTCGGTCCGGACCATCCCTACGTGGGCATCAGCCTGAATAACCTGGCCAATCTGTATTATGAGCAGGGCAACCAGGAGGAATGCGAGAAACTGCATAAGAGGGCGCTGGCTATCTTCGAAAACGCCCTGGGGCCGGAGCATCCTTATGTCGGCTACAGCTTAAACAGCCTGGGAGACCTCTACCAGCGCGAAGGCAGGTTTGCCGAAGCCGAGACCTGCTTCAGCCAAGCTTTGCGCATCAATGAAAAGACCCTGGGATCCGATCATCCCGAGACGGCTTACAGCTTGAACAAGCTGGCCGACGTTTACCTGGACCGGGACAGATATTCGGAGGCGGAGCCTCTGCTTAAGCGGGCTTTGGATATCTTCCGGAAAGCCCTGGGCAGCGAACACCCGGACGTGGCCACCGGTCTTAATAACCTGGCCAACCTGAGGCGCGATCAGGGAGAATACGCCGATGCCGACGCGCTTTACCAGGATGCTCTGGAGACGTTCGAGAAAACCCTGGGTCCCAATCATCCCAAGGTGGCTCGCTGCCTGGAATCATACAGCCTTGAATGTCGGTTGAAAGGCGACATCTCAAAAGCCTTGAAGTTGAGCCAGCGGGCATTCAAGATCCGCAAGAGAAACTTCCGCGACGGGTCATCGGTGATGTCGGAAAAGGATGCCCTGGGTTACTCTCAGTTCATGCGCAACTCCGCCAACGGTTTTCTTTCGGCCTACTTCGATTTGGCCCCGAACGACAGCCGGTCGATCTACGATGCCGCCGACGTGATGTTCTCCGTCAAAGGGCGAGCCTCGGAAGCCGCCTTTGCCCGTGCCCGAGAGATCCTTATGCTGGACCAGCTGGGAGCCCTGGCCGATTCGCTGCGGCTGGCGAGAACCGCTTTGTCCAATCTGTACGTTGAGGGAAGCGAAGAGCAGGACCCGGCGGCTCTCAGGGAAAAATTGGACCAAGCCAGCCAAAACAAGGACCGGTTGGAGAGCGAGCTGGCCAAGCGAAGCGACGATTTTCGCGGGCTGCAGGATGCCCTGGATATCGACGCGGATAAAGTGGTGGACATCCTAAGCGTGCTGCCGGTTACCTCCATTCTGGTGGAATATATGAAATACGACTATCTCCCCGCAGGTTCCCAGCAAACCGTGGGGCATTATCTGGTGTGCACCTTGAACGGTTACGGAGACATCTCCGTGCAGGACTTAGGGGAGGTCCAGAGCATAGACTCTTTGATCGACAGGTATCGGCAACACGTGTTGACCGTGGCATCCACCGATCACCTGCCGTCCATCGTCGATCTCACCGAGTACAAGGCCATTGGCAACGCCATCTACCAGAAGGTGTGGCAACCGATACAGGATGAGATTTCGCAGGAGGAGTTGGTGTTTGTGGCGCCCGATGGGGGAATGGACTTGGTCTCCTTTGCCGGTCTGGTGGATGACGAGGGGAAGTATCTGGTGGAGGATTACACCATTCATTACCTATCCTCCGGCCGGGACCTGATGCGATTGAAAGAGCAGGCCCAGTCCGGCACGGGCCTGTTCGCCTTGGGCGACCCGGACTATGACGCCAGCCCGGCTGCCAGATTATCGCTTTCCGCCGCAGCGGGCGTCGATTCCTCGACTCTGCAGTCGTACAGCTCCACCCGCAATGTGCGTACCGCCTGCGCCGAATTGCGCGGCATCACCCTGGTTCCGCTGCCCGGCACCAAAAAGGAGGTGGAAGAGGTAGCTGAGAGTTGGAGTGCCGCAGGCGGGCCGACTGTGGTGTATTACGGCCGCTCGGCCAGCGAGGAGAAGTTCAAGCGGGAAGCTCACGGTAAACGCGCCATTCATCTGGCCACGCATGGCTACTTTCTGGAGAACAAGTGCCAACCGGCAAGCGCCGGGCGCGGTTACGATAAAGACGCAGGCTATGTGGGAGAGAATCCCCTGCTGCTTTCCGGACTGTTTCTGGCCGGAGCCAACCTCCACGGAGAAGGCGCGGACGAGGCGGGCGCGGAGGACGGCATCCTGACCGCGGAGGAGGTAACCGCCATGAACCTGTCCGGAACCGATCTGGTGGTGCTTTCTGCCTGCGAAACGGGTCTGGGAGAGGTGAAGGACGGAGAAGGGGTTTACGGTCTTAGGCGCGCCTTTCAGATGGCCGGCGCCAGGACCGTGGTCAGCGCTCTCTGGCCCGTGTCGGATCAGCTCACCGCAGAGATGATGTCACAGATTCACGGGTCCGGCGGGCGCAGCCTGCCCGAGGTGATGAGAGACATACAGTTGGCGAGTATCAGTGCATTGCGCGCAAACAAGCAAGCCGATCACCCTTTTAACTGGGGAGCTTTCATAGCTCTCGGAGACTGGAGGTAGTCGTATGAGATTCAGCAAGGGTTCATTGGGGTCGTGCCTGAGTGGCGTGGCCTGTCTTGTTTTTGTGATTTCGTCCCTCTCAGCCGGGACAACAGCCGCCGATGAGGGCAAGGCTTCGGATTCCATCTGCGCCGGCGTGCTGGAAATTGGAGGAACCGCTGAGGCCAAAATGCCGGGAGGAGCAGTCAGGCTGCTGGAGCCGGGCGACCTCATGCAAACCGGAGAGGAACTGAGTCTTAAGGCAGGAAACTGGGTGGTGTTGACCTTGGCCGACAGTACCGTGCGAAAATTCAGCGGCCCCGCTACGGTTGTGCTCCGAACCGAGCTTCCGCCCACCGACGGGAGTCTTTTGGGGCGCTTGAGTTCAGCCATAGTGAACCTGCTGTTAGTTCAAGAGGCACCGGGTGGCGAGGCCATGATGGCCACCAGACACGCTGTGCGGGCCGCCGAAAACCAAGGTCGACCCCTGGTGCATCTGACTCCCGCACCGGGTCTGTGCCTGTTGGAGGGGCCGAAGGAATTCAAGTGGCAGAAGATAGAGGGAGTTCAGGACTATCGCGTGTCGGTATATGCTTGGGACCGCCTGTTGTGGCAGGATACGATGTCCGGGGACCGCATCGAATGTCCTTCAGAGCGATGCACTTTCGAGCCCGGAGAGAGATATCACTGGGTGGTGGAAGCGTTGATCGACGACTGTGCCCTGAAATCGGAAGCCGCCGATTTCATGATCCTCTCCTCAAACGCTCGCTCCGAATTGCTGGATGCCCTGCAAAGGGCGAATTCCTCCCTTCCCGATTCCGACCTGTGCGCTCTGGTCAAAATCAGATTGTACTTGAACTCGGGCCTCTATGACAAAGCTCTGGAGCTGGTTCGTTCCAGTTGGAAAGAGGAGTCTCTGGATCGAAGAGCCTATCTGCTCCGTGCCGGGATTGAAGAGAAAATGGGGCTTTTCGAGGACGCCCTCATAGATTACAGGAATGCTTCGCGCATGTCTTGCGTCAGGTAGACTCAGGACGGAGTAGTTTCATGTTAAGGTCGCTTCACAGTCTACCTGTCCGGGTAGGGTTAACTGTCTTGGCGGGCGCCATCTTCGCTGTACTGACCTTCCATTCTGGTTGGTTCACGTCAGTCGATCTGAAAGCTTACGATCTGGGGCTATACGCAAGAGCGCCCGCCCGCTCACAGGCGGACGTGGTTTTGGTGGCCATCGACCGATACTCCGCGGAAACCTGCTTTCCTCCCCCGGCTTTTCCCATATCCAGCCACATCGACCAGCACGCCCTGGCCATCAACCGCCTGAAAGAAGCCGGGGCCCAGGTCATTGCCTTCGACCTGCTGTTTGACCAGCTGGACCCTCAGCTGGATTTCCAACCGCTGCTCTCGGCGCTGGAGCAAGCCGGAAACGTCGTGCTGGCCGGTGTGATCGAAAACCAGACCCTTCTGGTCGGAGGAACCACTACCGGAGTACAGGAGGAGCGGCTGGTGCTGCCGTCTGACCGCATTCCCCCGTCGCTTTACCGCGTCGGCTTGGCCAACGTGCCGCTGGATGCCGATCAGGTAGCCAGGCGATCCTATTTCGGCAGAGAGCTTCAGGGCAGTTGGTATCCATCACTGGCCGCAGCCGCGGTTTCGGAATTCTCTCCCGGAAAAACCGGCCCGGCGGAGAAATCGGAATCCTTTTACATCGACTTCTCCCCTTCCAGCCAGGGAATTCCCCGGGTCACCTATGCCGAGGTTTTGAACGGCGAGGGTTGGCAGAAAACCGTGGAAGGGCGGATCGCGCTTGTGGGAGTAGTGGAAAGCGGTCTGACCGACGTGCATAAACCGCCGGTTTCCGACTTGCCGGGCAGCGTCGGGAGCTATCAGCTTCCCGGCGTGCTTTTTCACGCTTATGCCATGCAGACCTTGCTGAGAAACGACATGATAGTTCCCGTCCCTGTTCTCCTGTCTCTTCTGCTGTGTTCTCTTCTGATTCTGGGCAGCTCTTTTCTGGTCTCGGGGAGACGCCTGTGGCTGAGTCTGACCATCTTGGTGCTGGTGGCGTTGGTGATCCTGGTGGCAGGCATTTGTCTGACTGCGCTGAGAATGGCGATTTTGCCGACGGGTAAATTGATTGCCGTGGTCTTGCTGACCGGCGTGGTTGGGGTGGTGATCAACTTCTCCCATACCAAGGCCAAATCGGGTGAGCAGGAAGGGAAACTGGAGGAGATTTCGTCCGACTTGAAGATGGCCCAGCAGATTCAGAAGAGGCTTCAGCCCGAAAGCATACCGGCGATGGAAGAGGTGGAAGTTGCCGGACTGCAGATACCCTGCAAGGAGATCGGGGGCGACTACTACGACGTCATCGCCGTGGGGGATAGAAAGGTGGCCGTGCTGGTGGCGGACGTTTCCGGAAAGGGAATATCCGGCGCGCTGGTCATGTCCAATTTCCAGTCGCTGGTTCACAGTCTTGCGCCCAAACTGGTTTCGCCGTCAAAGCTTTTTGCCGAGTTGAACCAGGCGGTGGGGAAAATAGTCACCGCCGGAAGATTCGTAACCTTCTTCTATGGCGTTCTGGATCGGGACGACAAAACCTTCATTTACGCCAACGCCGGACATACCTATCCCATTCTATGCCGGGCCGACCAATCGGCGTCAGAGCTCACCGAAGGCGGCTTGTTCCTGGGGCCTTTTGGTCAGGCCACCTGGGACGACAACCGAATCCAACTGGCCTCCGGCGATTTGATCTTCATTTACACCGACGGCATAAGCGAGGCCACCATCGGGAACTCAGAAGAGCAATACGGTGAAGAAAGGCTGAAAGAATATCTGGTGAAAAACGCCTCGAAAAAGACGGGAGAAATCACCAGTCAGTTGGTACAGGAATTGAGGAACGTCACCGGCAAAGCGCTCTTCGACGATGACGTGACCATGTTGGCCATGAAAGTATTGTAAGCGCTACGTTCGAAGCATCCCCACATCCAAGCCTGACAAACTGCTTAAGGCGACCCACGCAACGGGATTTTTTTGAAATAGATTCTCCTGTATCTACCATTGTCCTTGGCCGTCGGTATCATTCTTCCTAGCTGGCTTAACTTCTCCTTCGCTTGCTCTTTCCCATCCGCCCTTTTCGTAAAACAGATGTAAGAATAGAACCCAGGATCAGAATACAAGCCCTGGAGGAACTATGATTGACTTGAAAGGCAAGAAGGCCCTTATCACCGGAGCGTCCAGAGGAATCGGAAAGGCTGCCGCCCTTCTGTTGGCCCAAGCCGGGTGCGACGTGGTGGTCAATTACAACCACAATGAAGATCAAGCCAGTCAGGTGGCATCCGATGCGGAAAAGTTCCAGGTTCGGGCCAGAGCATTGCAGGCAGACGTATCCAAGAAAAAGGACGTGGAGCGGATGATCGAGCAGGCCGTGACCGAGTTTGGTGGGATAGACATACTGGTCAACAACGCGGGGATTTGGAAGTATGCCCCCATTGAACAGATGACCGAGGAGCAGCTTCGGGAAACCATGGGGCTGAACGTCGAGGGGGTGTTTCATGCCATCACTTCGGTGTTGCCTCACATGATCCGGCGAGGTTCCGGCAATATCATTAACGTATCGTCTACCGCCGGTCAGAGGGGTGAGCCCTTCCATTCGCATTATGCAGCCTCCAAAGGGGCGGTGATCAGCCTCACCAAATCGCTGGCGGCCGAGCTGGCTCCTCACAATATAAGAGTCAACTGCGTAGCTCCCGGTTGGGTGGATACGGATATGAGCCACGCCTCTTTGGTGGGAGAGGAACGAGAGGAAATACTCGGCAAAATACCATTGGGACGGGCCGGCACCGCCGAGGAGATTGCCGGGTGCATCCTCTTTCTGGCGTCCGATCTCTCCTCCTACGTCAACGGCGAGATACTCAATGCCAACGGCGGATCCGTGCTTTGCGGATGACCTTTCGCATAACAAGACTCGCCGGGGTCTGAAACGGGCTTCTGCGGATATCTCCGGTAAAGAAAGCTTGCCAAAAATGCAAAATGACTTAAATTAAGCATAGGGTGGGGTTGTGTCCCCGAAAGGAGAAAAGCAATGCGTCTGGGTTTACCGTTTTTGGGCCGGCACCTATGCGCCGGTGTCTCTATGTTCCTGACGATTCTCTGTTTCTTCAGCCTGGGGCGGGCAGACGTTCCCGACATGATGATCAACACGGATGGAACTTCCCAGATTCACAACGAGGAACAAATCTGGGTCTCCCCTGTTGACTCCAACGTGGTAATGATAGTATGGCGGGACTTCCGGCTGGGTTATAGGCGTGTGGGTTTGGGCGTTTCTTATGATGAGGGCCACACTTGGACGGACAGTCTGCTTTCCGGTGGAAGCTTCTATTACTATTCCGATCCTTGTCTTTCCGGCGATCGCTTCGGCAATTTCTATCCCCTTACCATGAACTACGAAGGCTATGGCTTCAGCGACTTCGGCTTATGGAAGACTACCAATAACGGCACAAGCTGGTTGGGGCCGTACTACGTCCTTGGCTCGTATGCCGACTACCTTGAGGACAAGGAGTTTCTGGCTATCGACAGGACGGGCGGGACTTATGATGGGAACATGTATTTAGCCTGGGCGCGTTTTCCCAATCCCACCAGGATCATGTTCGTGCGTTCCACAGACGGCGGATCCAATTGGAGTGATACCTTAATAGTCGGGGACCCACAGTTTTTTGGGGGCAATGACGCCGGTCAGTTTGCTTTCCCCTTCGTTGATGCCGATGGAAACGTCTATGTGATCTGGGCCGGCTGGAAATATATAAGCGGTAGTTGGTATCGGGTTCAGTGGATGGTCAAATCTACCGACGGGGGGCAGAGCTTCACCGATCCCCAAGTGGTAATGGTAAACAACTACTTGGATTACGCCCCGGGCGGGATCGACATCTTCAACTCGGTGTGCGTCGACGTTGACATCAGCTATGGACCTTATCGGGGCAATATCTATCTGGCCGTTCCGGATGGCGTTGAGGACGGGCCCTATTATCATTCCGACATCATTTTCACCAAGTCAAACGATGGAGGAGAGACCTGGACCGCACCCCTTCGTGTGAACGATGATCCACTGGGCCAGCCGGTCTTTCAGTTTCATCCGTGGGTAGTGGTCAATCAAAAGGGAGCGGTGATCATTCTTTTTTACGACCAGCGAAACGATCCTCCCGACTACGAAAAGTTTGACGCCTACCTGGCCTTTTCCTTCGACGGGGGAGAGAGTTTCACCAGGAACTACAGGGTTTCAGACGTTTCCTCCGACCCTGCTTACGCGCTCGGCCGGGAAGGGTCTCCCCACCGTTTGGACATCAGCAATACGCCCTATCTTCCAGCCCGAATGCTGGAGGGACCAAAGGCCGGGCTGATCGCCGAATATATCGGGCTGGCTGCCTTCAAGGATCAGGTTCACTGTACCTGGACGGATACTCGGGACGGAAACCAGAACGTGTATTATTCCAACTTTCGAATACCCCTTCTGGCACCTCGACCTTTGATGCCCGAGGACCAGGCATACCAGTTAACACTCTACCCCACCTTCAAATGGGTGCCCTCCGGTTACTTTGACGAAACCACCTATGACCTGGAGATTTCCACTCAGAGTGACTTTAGCACCATCGACTTTGCCTATGAAGAAATCGACACGAGTGTCTTCACCGTGACAGCCCCGCTGGAGGAAGTTCAATACTATTGGAGGGTAAAAGCTTTCAGAACCACGGATTCGGTGGAGAGTGACTACTCCGAGACCTGGAGCTTCAACGTGGATGCTACGGCGCCGAATATGCCGCTCTTGCTTTCACCACAGGATCGGGATACGGTGGACATATCCACTCCCTCCCTCGTCTGGTCGGAGGAGGGCAAAGCTTCTCCCGTATTCTACACCGTGCAGGTGGACGACGACAGTCTGTTTATGACTGGACCCGAATCCTATGAATATACCGACATATACGACACCAGCTTCACCGTGCCGGACGAGTTGACCGACGCCGCCTTCTACTATTGGAGAGTGAAGGCTGCAGATGAGGTCGGTCATCAGAGCGACTGGCAGGATCACCCCTTTGCTTTCTTTGTGCATCTGTTTATATGCGGCGATGTCAATTCCGACGGTGTGGTGGAATTAGG
>CAZWAO010000007.1:0-26050 GCA_964631815.1 uncultured Ignavibacteria bacterium
TCCTGGTGATCGCTTTTGCCTGCGCTCTGGCGCCGGTAACCGGTTTGGCCCGGACCGAAGCGGACAACGTGGAATGTCTGGACGGCCTGGTCAAGCATCTTTATCTGGACAGCAAACACGTCCTTTTGTCTCCTTTACGTTGGCAACGAAACGATCTTTTGTTCCTTGCCACGTTATCGGCAGGCACGGTCGGTCTGATGAGTGCCGATGAAGATTTCCGGCAGATAGTCCAAAGGAACCGAAACCATACCACCGACCGGGTGGCCGATTGGACCAACAAATATACCAGGCGGGTGGCCAACACTTTCATCGGTGGGCTGTACCTCTCCGGTTTGGTTTTCCATGACCGGAAGGCAAGGGAGACAGCGTTTCTCTGTATGGAATCCGTGGTTTTATCGGAAGCCATAACCACGGGACTTAAGTATGCGGTGGGAAGGTCACGGCCCTACGCCCAGAAAGGCGCCTCCGACTTTAATCCCTTCAAGTCGCCCCCGCCTTCGTATTCTCTTTCGTTTCCATCCGGGCACGCCACCACCGCTTTCGCGCTTAGTTCGGTGGTGGCCGAGCAGTATCATAGTTGGCCGGTAAAACTGGTTGCGTACGGCCTTGCTCTGGCCGTATCCTATGGCAGGATGGACATCGACGTGCATTTTCTCTCGGACGTTTTCTGGGGAGGGGTAATCGGTATTTCAGTAGGCAGGTGTCTGGTGAAATTCCACGAGAAGGATAAAACGCCGAGTTTAACGCTTGCTCCTCTGGCCGGATCAACCAGCCCGGGTGTGGGTCTTTCGATCCGGATAATGTAACCTCGATGGATTAACGGGCGGCAACTTGCGCAGGAGATGGTTTGGATAGGATTCCGAAACAAAGATACGAGCGAATTTTCTCCCAGTGGGGCGGGCATCGCATTCTGATAGTGGGGGACGTGATGCTGGACGAGTATCTGTGGGGCAACGTTTCGCGCATATCCCCGGAAGCACCGGTTCCGGTGGTGGAGATAGCCAGCGAGTCGGTCAAATTAGGGGGCGCGGCCAACGTGGCCCTCAACGTCAAGACTTTGGGCGATGAGCCAGTCTTAGTCGGAATCAGTGGTGAAGACGGAAACCGCGACAAGATGATTTCCGCTTTAAGCGACGCGCGTATATCGCCCGAGGGAATCCTGGTGGACGGCTCCCGAATGACCACCATCAAGACCCGGGTGGTGGCCAACCACCAACAGGTAGTGCGGGCGGATAGGGAGAGCACCGAGGAAATCTCGGAGTCCGTGACAAATGAGATTCTTCGTTTGGTGGAGAGCAAAATCAAAGATATCCAGGGGATAATAATTTCGGATTATGGCAAGGGAGTAATTACTTCAGCTCTATTGTCCGGGCTGATCGGCTTGTCCAGGGCGCACGACATCTTCGTGGCGGTGGATCCGAAGGACACGCACTTCATGAACTATCAACGGGTGTCGTTGATAACCCCCAACCATCATGAAGCCGGGTTTGTCTATGGAAAGAGGATCAGAAACGACACCATCCTGGAGGAAGTCGGCTGGGGGCTTTTGGAGAAACTCAAGGCCAAGGCTCTTCTCATCACCCGGGGCGAGAAAGGGATGTCCTTGTTCGAGGAGAACCGGACCCTGACCCACCTTCCCACCAGAGCCAAGAAGGTTTACGACGTCACGGGAGCAGGCGACACGGTGATCTCTGCATTCACTTGCGCCATCGCGGCGAAAGCTGATTATCGCGAGGCGGCTCTGATATCCAACCATGCGGCCGGTTTGGTGGTTGCGGAGGTGGGCACCGCCCAGGTGACCAAAGCGGAACTGATGAACGATCTGGAGGATTTCATAAACTCCTCTGGAAGCGACAAATAACCTCACGTCCTCACTCAAAGAAATGGCCACATCTCCAAAAATCAAAAGCCTTGACCAGCTTGTCAGAATAAGGCTTAAGCTCAAAAGAAAAGGAAGGACGGTGGTCTTCACCAACGGATGCTTCGACGTTCTTCATCGGGGACATGTCTATTGCCTCAAGGAAGCCAAGTCGCTGGGGGACGTATTGATTGTGGGCCTAAACAGCGATTCGTCTGTTCGGAAGCTGAAAGGCGAGAAGAGGCCGATTCTCCCGCAGGCCGATCGTGCTGAGATTTTGGCAGCCCTGGAGATGGTGGATTACGTTCTGATTTTCAAAGAGGAGACCCCTCAAAAGGTCATCTCAGCACTGGTTCCCGATATATTGGTAAAAGGTGGGGATTACGGCAAAAGGGAGATCGTGGGGAGCGACGTGGTGGAGTCAGTCGGCGGTCGGGTGGTAAGGATCAAGACCTTTCCTGGAAAATCTACCAGAAACATAATCAAGAGAATATCTTCGCGTTACGGGCGATAGCTTTTGTTTTTTGTTGCGGTCGCCTCCTCCGGCCGACCTTGCCCCATCCAACGTCGATTTCCGGTTCTTTCGATAGCCCAGCTGTAACAGAGGAATCGTATGATGACACTGCCGGGCCCCGCCGGGTTGCGGCAGATTTTGCTTGACACATGGGTGCGGGGATATTATCGTTTTGCGGATCAGGAGGATCAGGGGGTGTCCGGAGGGAGGACCTTGTCGGAATCAGCACCAGTTGAAGACGGTGAACTTCAAGAGAGGGATCAAAGCGTCAGGGAGGATCCAACCTCTGCCGGTGTCTCCGGAAAAGGCAGGAAGATCTTCTTCGAGACCAAGAGCTTAGCTGAAGTATACGCCCAACAGGGACACGTCTCCACAGCCCTGGAGATTTACAGAAGGATACAGCAACGCCATCCCGATGATCAGCAGGCTGCTAATCGGGTGGCCGAGTTGGAGGCGCGCACAGGTCTAAGAAAGGGTACAAAACCTAAATCGGACATGCCGGACCAGGGAGAATCGAGAACATGAAGAATCGAGTCAAAAGGCTACAGAGGATATTGCTGAATGAGAACCTGGATTTTCTGCTGGTCAGTTTCCTTCCACACGTTAGGTATCTCTCCGGGTACAGCGGCAGCAATGGATTGATCCTTATCTCTCCCCATGCTTGCGTCTTCCTCACGGATTTCAGGTACAAGGATCAGGCCAAACAGCAGGTTAGGAACATGATGGTCAAGGTGGTGGAAAGGGAGCTTTTCTCGTCGCTGACCGATCTTCCGCAAGTCCAAGAGAAAAGGGTCAAGCTGGGATTTGAGGCTCAGTATCTAAGCTACAAAACCTATCAGACACTGAAGTCCCGCCTGCCGGAATGTCTGATGATTCCCACCGAGAAGCTGGTGGAGTCATTGACCGTGACCAAGGACGGCGATGAGGTGGCTAAAATCAAAAAAGCGGTGGAGATAACCGATCGCGCCTTCTCCGAGATTTTGAATTTCATAAAGCCGGGCACAAGCGAACTGGACGTGGCGGCTGAGATAGAATACCGAATGAAGAGGCAGGGTTCATCAACGCCATACTATCAGACCATCGTGGCTTCGGGAAAAAGATCGGTCTTGCCGCACGGTATAGCCTCGGGTAAAAAGATTCTTAAGAACGAATTCGTGACCCTGGATTTCGGCGCGGTGTATGAGGGTTACACCGCGGATCTGACCAGAACCGTGATAGTGGGGAAGGCCAGTCCCAGGCAGAAGCGAATCTACAGCACGGTGCTCAAAGCCCAGAAGCTGGCCATCGACAAAGCCCGAGCAGGGATGAGGGCCTGCGATCTGGACCAAACGGCGCGTCAGATCATCAAGCGGGCGGGTTACGGCAAGTACTTCGGCCACGGCCTGGGCCACGGAATCGGACTTCAGATTCACGACAACCCGGCAGTCAATCCCACCAACCAGCAACTGCTGGAGCCGGGAATGGTGGTCACCATCGAACCGGGAATCTACATTCCCAACTGGGGGGGCGTAAGAATAGAAGACGACGTTCTGATAACGCAGAGAGGATGTATGGTCTTAAACAAGGCGGAGAAGAGTCTGATCGAATTGTGAGCAACCAAGGGAGGGGAATTATCTTTATCCTCCCGGTCCCAGGGAAGAATGCCTGGTTTGGGCTTCACATAGTCAAACCCTCAAGTAGGAGGGGTTGCACATGTGGGTATCGAAGATAAGAAAACTGGTGAAATTGGTGGAAGAGTCGAATATCGGCGAGTTGGAGGTTTCCGGTTGGGGGCAGAAGGTGAGGATATCCAAAAAGCCCCGGGAAGCCGGGACTTCGAGCCCGGAGAATCCGGGTACCAACGTCGTGTTGGAGCCGAGACCCGAGCCGGTCAAGTCTGCAGCGGTTTCGTCTCCCGCTAGCGCCACCGTCAACGAAACGGTGAAGGTGGAATTGCCCGACACCAACCACCATGTGCCCATAAAATCTCCCATGGTGGGAACGTTTTACCGGGCGCCGGCTCCCGACGCCAAGCCCTACGTGGAGTTAAATCAGCAGGTCGCCGTAGGGCAGGTGGTTTGCATAATCGAAGCCATGAAATTGATGAACGAAATAGAATCCGAGGTGGCCGGCCGGGTGGCCAAGATATTGGTGGAGAACGGCAAACCGGTGGAGTTCGGACAGACCCTCTTTTTGATCGAACCGGCGTAAGGCAGCCGATTGATCCCGCCGTCGCGAAAGGCAAACGCCTTCAGGAAGGAGTGTCAGAGAGCGTATCGGACCCCTCCAAAACCAAAAGACAAGATTCAGCGGCAATAGTTAATAACCGGTTCTTTTGCGCCGAAGTTATGGTTAGAAAGCGGTCAACGCGCTGAGCGGACAAGCGGAAGGTTTCGCAGGTCCCAGACCATTTTAGGCTACAAGACACTATCGGGCAAAAGGAGGGTTACTCATGACGCTCAAGCAGATGTTGGAACAGATGCTTGCCACCAGAGCTTCGGATTTGCATCTCCGGATCGGCGTGAAGCCGACCCTACGGGTCGACGGGGCGCTTCGCAGCGTAAGCGAAGAATTGTTGACTCCTCAGGACATGGAAGAGATAATGAATCAGATCCTCAGCGAGGAACAGAAGAAGAGGTTCCTGCAGAGAAACGAGCTGGACTTAGCCTTGAGCGTTTCCAAGATGGGACGTTTCCGGATCAACTTCTACCGGCAGAGGGGCACGGTGGGAATCGCCATGCGGGCGGTGAACACGGTGATACCCTCCTTCGAAGAGTTGAACCTCCCCCCGGTGATGAAGAAACTGGCCAAAGATCGCAGAGGTCTGATCATAGTCACCGGAACCACGGGAAGCGGCAAGTCCACCACGCTGGCGGCCATGATCGATTACATCAACGCCACCCGCTCGGAGAATATCCTGACCATAGAAGACCCCATAGAGTACATCCACCGGAACCGGAAAAGCATGATCGCCCAGAGGGAGGTGGGGGGTGACACCGAGTCGTTCGTCACCGCCCTAAGACACGCCCTCAGGCAGGACCCGGACGTGATCCTGGTGGGAGAGATACGAGACTTGGAGACCATGTCCATTGCCCTGACGGCTTCCGATACCGGGCATCTGGTTTTGTCCACCCTGCACACGCTTAACGCGGTGGAAACCATCAACCGTATCATATCCTTCTTTCCTCCGCATCAGCATCAGCAGATAAGGTTGCTTCTGGCCGCCACCCTGCGGGGCGTTGTCTGCCAGAGGCTCTTGCCTAGAAGCGACGGGCCGGGAAGAGTGCCGGCGGTGGAGGTTTTGGTCAATACCGCCCTGGTCAAGGAATACGTAGTGGATCCCATGAAGACCCCGTTGATCGTCGAGCTGATTGAAAGCGGCGCCATCCAGTACGGTATGCAGTCTTTTGACCAGTCCATCATGCACCTGTACAGGCGAGGTATGATCTCTTATGAAGAGGCCATGATCCAGGCCAGCAATCCGGACGACTTCGAGCTGAGGATCAAAGGCATCACCGGTGCCGCAGACCGGGGTTGGCAGGAGTTTGAAGCCGCTACACAAATGGGAGGTGAATAGATAGGAATTCGGTTTGTTTGGCCTGATTAGCTCAACGGAACTGAAGAAGTCGGGCTGTAAGAATCGGTAGGGCTTTTGCCCGTAGGGAGATTCCTTGTTTAAGAAGGTACTCATCGCCAATCGCGGGGAGATCGCCCTGCGCATCATCCGGGCCTGCAAGGAGCTGGGGATAGCCACGGTGGCGGTCTTCTCGGACGCAGATACGCAATCGCTTCACGTTCGCTTCGCAGACGAGGACGTCTGCATCGGTCCCGCCAAGTCCCAGGAAAGCTACTTAGACGCCAAGAGAATCATCAGCGCGGCTGAAGTGACCAACGCCGACGCCATCCATCCGGGATACGGATTCTTAGCGGAGAATCCCGATTTCGCCGAGATATGTGAATCCTGCGACATCAAGTTCATCGGCCCCACCTCCGAGACCATACGGCTGATGGGCGACAAGGCCCTGGCCAAGGACACCATGCGCAAAGCCGGGGTTCCGGTTATCCCGGGAAGCGAAGGGGTGGTGGAATCGGAACAGGCAGCGCTGGATTTGTGTCGCTGGTTCGGCTTCCCGGTGATAATAAAGGCCTCCTTTGGCGGGGGGGGCAAGGGGATGCGAATTGCCCGCAACGAAGCCGAGCTATCCAAGGGGTTCCAGATGGCCAAGCTGGAGGCGCAGGCAGCCTTCGGAAATCCGGACGTTTACGTGGAGAAGCTGGTGGTCAATCCGCGCCACGTGGAGATTCAGATCTTGGGAGACAGCTTCGGAAACGTGATCCATCTGGGGGAGAGAGATTGCTCCCTGCAGAGAAGGCACCAGAAGCTTTTGGAGGAATCGCCTTCGCCGGCGGTGGACCAGGAGCTCAGGCAGAGGATGGGATCGGCGGCGGTGGCGGGCGCCAAGAGCGTCAACTACGAGAGCGCGGGAACGGTGGAGTTTCTGCTGGATGCGAATAGGAACTTCTACTTCATGGAGATGAACACCCGCATTCAGGTGGAACATCCGGTGACCGAGGAGGTCACCGACGTGGACTTAGTGAAGGAGCAGATACGGCTGGCCTGCGGGGAGAAACTGAACTTGTCCCAGGAGGACATTCGCCTTCAGGGTCATGCCATCGAATGCCGAATCAATGCCGAGAACCCGGAGAAGGGTTTTCTTCCCGCACCCGGAAAGATCGAAAGCTTTCACGTGCCGGGAGGCCACGGCATACGGGTGGATACCCACGCCTACGCCAAGTACGTGATCCCGCCGTACTACGACTCCATGATAGCCAAGCTCATAGCCCACGGGAAAACCAGGGAGGAAGCCATCCTGAAAGCCCGCCGAGCCTTAGACGAGTTCATCATCGAGGGCATTCCCACCACCATCGATTTTCACAAGAGCATTCTGACCGACCAGAGATTCATAAGCGGACAGTTCGATACATCGCTGCTGGAGGAGATATTAAAGGATAAATCGCAGAAAGTCGAGAAGACCTGAAGATCGAGGTCTCTCCGGGACGAGCATATACCAAGATCACAAAGGAGGAGAAGTGGAAGCCAGTCTTGATATCAGAGACGATCTGAAGTACACCAAGGAACACGAATGGGTGAAGGTGGAGGGTGACACGGCCACCATGGGAGTCACCGATTACGCCCAACGGCAGTTGGGGGACGTGGTTTTCATCGAATTGCCCCAGGTGGGTGCGCAGCTGGAGCAGATGAAAGCCTTTGGGGTGATCGAAGCGGTGAAGGCCGTCTCCGACATATTCTCTCCGATCTCCGGAGAAGTGACCCAGGTCAATTCCCAGCTGGAATCGCAGTCCAATTTGATCAATACCGATCCTTACGGAGAGGGCTGGATAATAAAGATCAAAGTCAAAGATCCGGCCGAATTGGATGCCCTGCTTTCACCCGGAGATTACAGAAAGCTGGTGACAGCCTAGTTCGCCAACAATCGCATTTGATTGAAAGCGATTCGCACCGACTTGCGTTGTCCACCAAGAATCGAGCGTATTGCCATCATAACTCAACCCTGGATGACTATGAGCTACGTGCCCAACACCGACCATAATCGCAAGGAAATGCTGAAGGCCATAGGCGCCACTGATTTGGACGAACTGCTGCAAACCGTTCCCCAAGCAGTGCGCCTGAAGCAAGATTTGAAACTTCCCCCGGCCCTGTCTGAGCCGGAGTTGACCAAGCTTCTGCAGGATATGGCGGGTCGTAACACCCACTCCGGTCAAGCCATCTGTTTTTTAGGCGGAGGAGCGTACGACCATTTCGTCCCCGCCATAGTGGACCACATTATCTCCCGGTCCGAGTTTTACACGGCCTACACGCCTTACCAGGCGGAGGTGAGCCAGGGAACCCTCCAGTCCATATATGAGTTTCAGTCGCTGATCTGCGAGCTTACCGGCATGGACGTGGCCAACGCCTCCATGTACGACGGCGCCACGGCAGCAGCCGAAGCGGCCCTTCTGGCCCACGGACATACCGGAAGGAACCAGATCCTGGTGGCGGAATCGGTGAACCCCAATTATCGAAAGGTCATCGAAACCTATTGCTGTTCGATAAAGATGAAAGTGGACAGCATTCCCTCATCGCAGGGTTTGACGGACCCGGATCGACTGCGGGAAAAGATGTCGGATGGGGTGGCTTGCGTCATCATCCAGACGCCCAACTTCCTGGGTCTTTTGGAGAACGTCAAGCAGATGGAGCCGGTGGTACACTCCAGCGGAGCTTTGTTGATACTGGTTTGCGATCCCATTTCCTTGGGGCTTCTGCGGACTCCGGCAGAATACAACGCCGACATAGCCGTGGGCGAGGGCCAGGTTTTGGGGAACAGCCTGAACCTGGGAGGTCCCTATCTGGGCTATTTTGCCGCCAGGCAGTCTCTGGTAAGAAAGATGCCCGGCAGAATAGTGGCCGCCACCACCGACACCAGGGGAAAAAGAGGATTCGTCATGACGCTGCAAACCAGAGAGCAGCACATCAGAAGGGAAAAGGCCACGTCCAACATCTGCACGAACCAGGCCTTGTGCGCCCTGGCCGCGTGCGTGTATCTCTCCATGATGGGTAAAAGCGGAATCAAAAAAGTGGCCCAGTTGTGCTTGCAGAAGAGCCACTATGCAGCAGAGCAGATAGCGGGGATCGAAGGATTCTCCTTAAGCTACGCTTCTCCTTTCTTCAAAGAGTTCGTGGTGGATACTCTCGTACCCTCGAGCATGATTATAAGCGCCCTTCTAAAGAAGGGCATTTTCGCCGGACTGGATTTGGGTTCCATCAATCCGAAAATGAAAAACCGACTTCTGGTGTGCGTAACCGAGAAAAGGACCAAGGAAGAAATCGATCTCTTGGTGGATGGGTTGCGCGAAGTGTCATGACCGACCTGCCGACTTCGGCTTCTGGTCGAACAGATTACCGCCGTTGGTCGGTGGATGTGTGCTGCAGGACGATAGCTGGCAAGCAGGTAGAATGTAAGATTGCGGTCTTAGACCGTGAGTATATCTGGAGGAGGATCATGCCGTTTTGTCCCCTGTGTAAAGCGGAATATAGTGCGGGAACGAAGAGATGCCCGGACTGCGAAGTGGACCTGGTGGAGGAGCTTCCGGAAGAGGCAGACTTGGAAGAGGTGGGGGAGGAGGAAGAGGTGCCGGAAGGCTTGATGCTTCTCTACCACACCAAAAACAAGGTCTATGCCGAATTCCTTAAGGAGACGCTGGAGAACAGCGACATTCCCTGCTACTTGTCCTCGAGCGGGACCTTCTTAGAGGAAGGATTGGGATACGTCGCTGAGGGAAAGGGTGGCTACCGCATCTACGTGCCAGAAGACAGATATGAGGAAAGCGTAGCCATAAAGGAGCAGACGGTAAAAGACCTTTAGCCGAAATTCAGTCAACCCCAAATCGCACCGGAGGTGAAAGGTGAGATACTTTTTGCGCGGCGGACTGGTGATGTTTGTTGGCCTAATACTCTGGAGTTCTTGCGGCCAGAAGGCTCCGACCCAGATCCAGTGGGCATCTTCGCTGGACGATGCTTTACAGACAGCCTCGACGGAGAATCATCCGGTGGTGGCGGAGTTCTGGTCGGATGGGTGACAGTGGTGTAAGAGGTTGGAGGATTCAACCTTTACCGATCCGAGCGTAATAGCGTTATCGAAGAATATGATTTTTGTTAGAGTCGAAGCCAAGAAAGATACCCTCATCAGGGATAAGTATAAAATCGCCGGTTTTCCCACGGTGATCCTCATGAACAGCTCCGGTGACGAGATCGATCGCATATACGGGTATGCTCCGGCGGAAGAATTCGTCGCGACCATCCGGGATTACCTCCAGGGAAAGAACACGCTGGAGGACGTGACCAAGAGATTCGAAGCCGATCCCAAGGATGCGGATTTGGCCTTCAAGCTGGCCGAGAAGTATGAGGGGCGGCAAATGTACGATGAAGCGGGCACTTATTACCAGAAGGTGCTCGAGCTGGACCCGCAGGACGAGAAGGGCCATTCGGACGATGCCTTGATGAGCTTGGCCTGGCTGGAGATTAGGAAGAAGGATTACACCAAAGCCATCGACACCTTCAAGTATTTCCTGCAGAAGTTCCCGCATAGCGACATGGCTCAAGATGCCGAGGTCTACATTCCTTACACTTACGCCAGAGCCGGGGACACGACCCAGGCTTTGGAGCTTTACCAGAAATTCCTGATCGCGCATCCCGATTCACCGGACACGGATTGGGTCAGGGACAACATAAGCAAGCTGAAAGGGGAGGGGGAAGGGGAATAAGAATAAGAATCAACTGCCGAGTCTGTCAACGGATTAACCGGATTAAACGGACTACGCCTTTGCGGTGGACGGTCGGCGGCATAATCCGGTCAACGGATGTAACGGATAATGCCTTTGCGGTGGACCGTGGACGTCTTAAACAGTCAGCCAGGAGTTGCGACAGATGAGCGAGAAGCTGTTGTTTGAATTGTCTTCACCAGGAAGGGAAGCGTTTTCCCTCCCGGCTTCGGACGTACCCCTCAGGCCGATTGAAGAGCTGATTCCCGAGGAATATCGGCGAGCCGAAGCCCCCGCTCTGCCCGAGTTGAGCGAGGTGGATATTGCCCGTCACTTCGTCCGGCTATCGATACTGAACCACCACGTGGACAAGGGGTTTTACCCCTTGGGATCATGCACTATGAAGTACAATCCCAAGGTCAATGAAACCTTGTCTCGCCTGCCGGGGTTTGCCAACCTGCACCCGCACCAGCCGGAGAGCTCCTTTCAGGGTGCGCTCAAGCTGATGTACGAGTTGGGGGAGTACTTAAAGGAGATCGCCGGCATGGACCAAATTACGCTGCAGCCGGCGGCAGGCGCACATGGGGAGCTGACCGGACTTTTGATGATAAATGCATATCACCGAAACAAGAAGCGCCCGCGTTCCAAGATCATAATACCCGATTCGGCTCACGGCACCAATCCGGCCTCGGTGATCACAGCCGGTTTTTCCACGGTTCAGGTCAGATCCAATTCCAAGGGCTTGGTGGATGTCGAGGAATTGAAGCGGGAGTTAAACGAGGACGTGGCCGCTTTGATGCTCACTAATCCGAACACGCTGGGGCTTTTCGAATCTCAGATACTGGAGATTTCGAAGCTGGTGCACGATACTGGAGCGTTACTTTATATGGACGGTGCTAACCTCAATGCTATGATGGGGATAACCAGGCCAGGAGATATGGGTTTCGACGTGGTTCATTTCAATCTGCACAAGACCTTTTCCACACCACATGGCGGTGGAGGGCCGGGTTCGGGTCCAGTAGGCGTGAAAGACAGTCTGGCTCCGTTCCTTCCGATTCCTATGGTCGCGAAAAGGACCGGCGGGAAAGGTGGCGAGGAGTATGGCTGGGAATGGGAGCGTCCACTCTCCATAGGTAGGATGCACGGCTTTTTCGGCAACTTCGGAGTGATGGTGAAAGCCTACGCCTACATTCGTCAGAATGGTCCTAAGGGGTTGAGGGAAGTCAGTGAGAATGCGATAATTAACGCGAATTATCTGAAGGAAAATCTGAAGTCCTACTACGATCTTCCTTATGATGAGGTCTGCCAGCACGAGTTCGTCCTCTCCGGAGAAAAGCAGCTCAAACAGAAGGGTGTCAAGACGCTGGACATTGCCAAGAGGCTTTTGGATTTTGGCCTGCATGCTCCCACGGTCTACTTCCCCTTGATCGTGCACGAGGCTTTGATGATCGAGCCGACGGAAACCGAAAGCAAGGAGAGCCTCGATGAGTTTATGCAGGCTATGATACAGATCGCCAAAGAGGTGGAGGAGAATCCGGAAATAGTCAAGTCCGCCCCCCAAAACACACCGGTCACCCGTCTGGACGAAGGCAAGGCAGCCAGAGATTTGAACGTGAGATGGAAAGGATGAGCCCGTCGTCTTGACGTTCGCCGATTGGTAAATCAGGTTCCTATAACCTGTGGGTGCTCAAATGCTGCTGACCACAACGGTCGGGAGTTTTCCCAAACCTACATACCTGAGCAAGGCCAGGAACGATTATGGCAAAGGGAGGCTGTCGGAGCAGGAGCTTTCCAAGTTGGAGCGGAAGGCCACCGAGGAATGTATCCGTCTCCAGGAGGGCGTCGGGCTGGACATTCTGGTTCACGGCGAGATGGAGCGTGGGGATATGGTTACTTACTTCGCCGAAAGAATGGAAGGCTTCGGCATAAGCGGCTTGGTGCGCTCTTACGGCAACAGGTACTATCGAAAGCCGGTGGTCAAGGGCGAGGTCAAAAGAGATCGACCCATCACGGTGGAGACGTTCAAGTTTGCCCAGGGTTTGACTGCAAAGCCGGTTAAGGGAATGCTGACCGGGCCTTACACCATGTGCGACTGGTCATTCAACGAGTTCTACCCTGACCGGAGAAGCTTGGTCTTGGCTTTGGCGGGCGAAATACGCAAGGAAGTGCTGGACCTGGAGAAGGCCGGAGCCAAGTATGTTCAGATTGACGAACCTGCCATTTCTACCCGTCCGGATGAGATCGACTTGGCCATCGAGGCCATGAAGATCGTTACTCAAGGGGTGAAGGCTAAAACCATCTCGCATATCTGCTATGGAGATTTTACGGCCATGTATCCCCGAATCCTTGACTTGGCCGTGGATCAATTGGACCTGGAGTTCGCCAACGGCGATTTCGCCAATCTGGACATATTCAAAAGTCCGCCGTTCACCAAGGAGGTTGCAGTGGGGGTGGTGGACGTGCACAGTCACGTCATCGAAAGCAAAGAGCAGGTGAAAGCGGGCATAAGAAAAGCATTAGAAGTTTTCCCCCTGGAAAATGTATACATCGACCCCGACTGCGGCCTGAAGACCAGAACCTGGGAAGAAGCAGAAGCCAAGCTGAAGGTCATGGTCCAGGCGGTGAAAGAGATCAAAAAAGAGCTGGGACTGAAGTAGGATTCTCGCGAGTTCGTTCTATCGTATTTCCATCCGACAAGTATTCACACTCGCAAGAAAGGAGAAACGCCATGCTGGTTTCCTTAAGCCTTTTTCCCACCGACAAAGGGGAATCGGTCAGCAAATACGTGGCCCGCACCATCGACATAATAGACAAAAGCGGGCTGCCGTATCGCACCTCCGCCATGAGCACGGTGATAGAGGGAAACTGGAACCAGGTCTTCAAAGTCATCAAGAAGTGCCGCGATACCATGGCCAAGGACTGCAACCGGATTTATATGGTGCTGGCCGTTGATGACCGTAAAGGCGCCAGAAATCGTCTCACCGGCAAGATCAACCGGATCGAGCAGCGCCTTAAGAGAAAGATCAACCGATGACCGATTGTATTCTGGTCTTTGTAACAGCCTCCTCGGAAAAAGAAGGGGAGAAGATTGCACAGGCTCTGGTTGAAGAGAAATTGGCAGCCTGCGTGAACGTCCTTCCCGCTATGAAGTCGATCTACAGGTGGAAAGGGGAAATAGCCTCGGAGCAGGAGGTGCTGCTTTTGGCCAAGACCAAGGATAGGTTGTTCGAAAAACTAAAAAAGAGAGTGCTTGAGCTTCACAGTTACGAAGTGCCCGAGATCATAGCTTTGCCTGTTTTAGCGGGTTCCGAAGCATATTTGGGTTGGGTAGGCAAGGAGACCCTGTAGTTCGCTGGTCTCGGAGTGCATCAGCTTGCTGATGCGATTTTGCTGCCTCTAATCCCCTTAGAAGCGCGGAAGCCCCGCCATAGCGGGATTTTTAACAAGCTTCCGCACTCCAAAAACGAATCTAAAAGACCATCGAAGTCTGATGCTTGGGAAATAGGAAGAGGAAACCGGGAGAAAGAGAATGCAATTCAAGAGGATCAAAGACGGATACATGCTAAGGTTAATAAAAGGGGAGGAGATCATCGGCACGCTGAGCTCCTTCGTGGAAAGGGAGAAGATTCCCGGAGGCTTCGTCTTCGGTCTGGGTGCATTCAAGGATGCGACCCTGGGCTACTTCGATGCCGCGAAGAAAGAGTATGTCAGGAATTCTTTCAAAGAAGACCTGGAGTTCGGCAGCCTCACGGGATCCATCTCCTACGTCGAGGGAAAACCCTTTGTCCACGCCCATGTGGTGGCGGGCGGAGCCGACTCCAAAGCCTATTTCGGCCATCTCTTTTCGGCCACCATCTCAGCCACCGGGGAGTTCTTCATAATACCTTCCGACGGTCTCATTGAACGAAAGCCGGACGCAGAAACCGGTCTGAACCTGCTCGACCTGCGCTAAGAAAGTCCTTGCGATTTCCCTGCCTGGTTTGTAATATGATTCGTACTCCGGCCAACTCCGGGGAATGGCGAGAGCGTTTCTAAGGAATAGACGCTCGTCCTTGGCTGTGTTATCACTTGCGTTTTTCTAACAATGGAACGACCCATCATCACACTTACCACCGATTTCGGCACAAAAGACGGTTATGTGGGTGCAGTCAAAGGAGTCATCAAGAGAATCAACCGGCATGCGGAAATCATCGACATAACCCACGAGTTGAGGCCGTTTGACGTTTTGGCTGCGGCATTCGCACTGAAGAATTGCACCGCGTATTTTCCCCGGGGGACAGTTCATCTGGCGGTGGTCGATCCGGGAGTGGGGGGCGAAAGGCAGCCGCTTCTGATCAAAACCCAGGATTTCTGCTTCGTGGGGCCGGACAACGGCATCTTTAGCTTCGTCTATGATTCGGAGGGCATCTCGGAGATCATCCGTCTGTCCAACCGAGAGTATTTCCTGGCGGACACATCCAGCACCTTTCACGCCAGAGACATCTTTGCTCCGGTGGCTGCGTATATCTCGCTGGGAGTGGAAGTTAATCAGTTCGGTTCCCCGGCTAAGGAATGTGTCAAGCTACTGGTTCCCCAACCGAAGGCGACCAAACGAGCTCTCACGGGAGAGGTGATCCACATAGACGGCTTTGGGAATCTGATCACCAATATCGGCGCGGAATTGCTTCACAAAAAATCCATTGCCTCGATCTCGATAGGAAAAAAGCGAATAAATAGAATATCTCATTCCTATGTCGACATCCATTCCGGTCAAGCAGGAGCTTTGATCGGCAGCTCCGGGTTTTTGGAGGTCGCCATGAATCAGGCAAGCGCTCAACAAGTTCTGAGCGCGAAGATCGGAATGCGGATAAAGGTCTCCTTCTCATGAAATCGAAGACGGTCGGTAGACAACCGGGCAAAGCAAAAGAAGGCCGAAAAAGAGTCCGTCCCACCTGGGACGAGTACTTCATGCGCATGGCCGAGCTGGCCGCCACCCGCTCCACCTGCCTAAGAAGACAGGTGGGGGCGGTGATAGTGAAGGACAAGAAGATTCTGGCTACAGGATACAACGGCGCCCCATCCGGACTCAAACACTGTTTGGACATCGGCTGCTTAAGAGACAAACTGGGGATTCCGTCCGGAGAAAGGCACGAGCTGTGTCGGGCCACCCATGCCGAACAAAATGCCATAGTCCAGGCCGCTTTGTTCGGGGTGAGCATCAAGGATGCAACCATGTATTCCACCACCCACCCCTGCATTCTGTGCACCAAGCTGATCATCAATGCGGGAATTAGGAGGATGGTGATCAAGGACAGCTATCCCGACCCGATGTCCAGGCAGATGCTTAGACAAGCACAGGTCAAAATTCAGGTGTACAAAGACCGTCAATCGCCAAAGCGCAAAGCAAGGTAGGATGACAAGATGAGATGCCCATTTTGCGGAAGCGACAATGACCGGGTGGTGGATTCGCGGACCTCTCAAGACGGCCGCTCGGTCAGAAGAAGAAGGGAATGCGAATCCTGCAAGAAGCGCTTCACTACGTACGAGTACGTGGAGGACGTGTCGCTGACCATCATCAAGAACGACGGCCGGCGTGAGCCGTTCGACCGGCAAAAGCTGCAAAAGGGAATCGAGTTGGCCTGCAACAAGCGTCCCATCAGCTCCAAGAAGATCGCCTCGGTGGTGGACGAAATTGAAGAGGAATTGCAGAATCTGTCGAAGACCGAGATCACCAGCAAGGAAGTGGGCCGGGAAGTGATGAAGAGGTTGAAGGAGCTGGATGAGGTGGCTTACGTCAGATTCGCCTCGGTGTATCACAAGTTCAAAGACATAAACGAGTTCATGGACGAGTTGAGAGGGCTTTTGAAGTGATATGGACTGTTTCATGTTTGGTCCTCTGGGATCACCATCCACCACCTGAGGACGATAGGATCGGGCTGATTTGATTTGGAGCTGAAATATGGCTGAGGAAGAAAAGCCGATGGGCTTTCTGGATCATCTGGAGGAACTGCGGGGCAGAATCATCAAAAGCCTCATCTCCATCATCCTGCTGTCCATTGTGGCCTATATATTTTCCGACAAGCTGCTGGATTTTGTGACCAAACCCATTCCCGAGGTCTACTTCCTGGCGCCCACCGAAGCGTTCTCCACCCGAATAAAGTTGTCTTTGATCGCCGGGATAATCGTCAGCGTTCCGGTCATATTCTATCACGCCTGGAGATTCATCGCGCCCGGATTGTTCCAGCGGGAAGTCAAGTTCATCATTCCCGTGGTACTGGCATCCACCGTCTTCTTTTTGGTGGGAGCGACTTTCTGCTGGTTCTTGGTGCTGCCCCTAAGTATCAAGTTTCTCCTGGGCTTCGGGACGGAGAAGCTCAAGCCCATGATTCAGATCAAAGACTACGTCAGTTTCGTCAGCTACCTGATACTGGCATTTGGAGCCGTTTTCGAGCTTCCCGTGATCTCCTTTTTCCTGGGGAAGATCGGGGTAATCAAGCCACAAACGCTGACCAAGGGCCGTAGGTATGCCATCACGGCGATTCTGGTGGTAGCTGCGGTCATCACTCCGCCGGACATTTTCTCGCAGGTCATGCTGGCCGTTCCACTGTATTTCCTGTACGAGGTCAGCATCATCGTGGTGAAGATCACCCAGCGAAAGAAGTCCGTGCCGGAGGCGGAAGTCGAGGTGCCCAAGTGAAGAAAGCTTTTCTGACAAATCTGGCATTTTGCCTTTGGCTCTGTTTTGCTCCAAGCCTCCATTCAGCAGAGCCCTCGGACTCGACGCAGGCACAAAAGCCGAGCTTTGACCAGATGCTGACCGATGCCCTCAAATGCATCAAAATGACGCCGGAGGATTTGAAGCTCAGGGACGATTACGTGGATGTGGATTCCTTCAGATTGGAACTGATCGACCGGCTGATGCGCAACCCTATCCAGACCATGGATTTCAACGCCCGCTTTCTCTCGGACTGGATCGGTGCCGATCCGGAGGACAGAAGGTTTTCGCCGGTTTCTTTGTTCGCCTCCTATCTGAAGTTCCGGGGAAAACCAATGCCGTCCTTCGAGAATAGGTCCGTATCCGCGCGCCCGGATTTCGAGAGCGGCCGACTTCTCCCTGAACATGAAAAAACCTTGGAGAAGCTGCCCCAACCGCTGAGAGACGGCCTGGCCTATCTGGTCATGGGTTTGGAGGCGGCAAACGATAAGACCCAGGAAGCCTTTGCCCGTTTGACCGACGAGGAAATGGACTTCCTGCGAGACAACTTTCCGGAAATCCTTTTGGAGGATGTGGAGGATGAATTTAAGACTCCGGATGAGTTGGACGAACTGGCAAACCGCGAAGAGAGCTTGGCCAAGGAAATGTTGCCCTTTCTTGCCAAGATAGATGTGAACAAGATCGTCCAGGCAGGCGACGAACTTTGTTTTGCCACCAGGGCCTGCGTCTCGCTGTTGAGGGATTATTCAAGAGCTGCCCCTTCGATCAAATCCCTGGTGAAGAATAAGGGGGATCGGGAGAACGATCTGATTCTCCGGCTGCAAACATCGTCGGGGGAGATCATCGTGGGCGGATTCGGCTCGTCCAGATATACCGGAAATCCCGCGATCATCATCGACTTGGGGGGAGATGACCGGTACGACATATCCCGGGATTTGACCAAAGGTTTCACGTCCTCTGTGATCATAGATTTCGATGGAGATGATGTCTATCGATCAAGCGACGACTATGCTTTCGGTTCGGGCTTCTTCGGTGCCGGCGTCCTGACCGATCTCTCAGGAGACGATACCTACTTGACCCGCAATTTCTCGTTAGGCTCCGGCCTCTTCGGTGTGGGGTTGTTGGTAGACGAGGAAGGAGACGATAAGTACTTCGGCGACACTTTCGGTCAAGGCGCAGGCAGCTTCGGCATGGGCTTTTTGACCGATATGGAAGGAAACGATCAGTATTCGGGAGCGCTTTTCGTTCAGGGTTTCGGGTTCGTTGCCGGTCTGGGAGCGCTGGTCGATTCGTCGGGAAACGACAACTACCTGGCTGGAGGAAGATACAAGGATATACTGCGATATGAAGATCATTACATCAGCCTCTCGCAGGGATTCGCTTACGGCCTGAGGCCCATGATGTCCGGAGGAATCGGCGTGCTGTTCGACTTAGCAGGCAACGATCTTTACACGTCGGACATTTTCGGTCAGGGTTCCAGCTACTGGTTTAGCCTGGGGACATTGATGGATTCGGAGGGGAACGATAACTACGTCTCCTTTCAATATGCTCAGGGAGCGGCAACTCATCTCACCCTCGGAATCCTGGAAGACGGGGCCGGGAACGATGTGTATATATCCCACGGGGTTTCTCAAGGCTGTGGGCACGATCTGGCATTCGGGATGTTGTGGGATAAAGCAGGAAACGACAAGTATGTGGCCGAGAGCCTCTCTCAGGGAGCCGGCAGCGCCAACGGCTTCGGAATTCTGGCAGACGAGGGGGGCAACGACGGCTACTTCGTGGATGTGATAAGTAACACCCAGGGATATGGTAACCCGCGAAGGGACTATGGTTCGGTGGGGATGCTTTTAGACTTTTCGGGCAAAGACTCCTATCGCGGAAATGGCGCGGATAGCTCTTGGTGGACCACTCCTTCCAAGTGGGGAGTCGGCGTCGATTGGTAGTCGGGGTTCTATGATGCAAAAAAGACCTGCTATGGCGATCAGATTCAGTTTGCTTGTGTTTGGCTTTCTCCTTGTTCTAACGGGATCAAGTGCCTTCTGTGATGAGCCGTTGGAAGACCAGATGAAGAAGAAAGTGGACAGTCTCTTTGTGCTGTCCTGCGGGGGCTTGGAAAAATACCGGGATCAACAGCAGCCGGCTGAGAGCACGCTGGTTGAGATGGGCACGGAGGCGGTGCCCTATCTTCTGGGAAAACTGAATACCCAGAGTGCCAGGGAGAAGTGGACCCTGATACGCGTCTTCGGCAAGATCGGAGAACCCGCCGTCATGCCGTTGCTCGACAGTCTGGATAGCCGGGATAAGGAGGTGACCAAGCTCACCATCCGGATTTTCGGCGATATCAAGGATAGCCGGTCAGTAGAGCCGCTGGTGGCTATGCTAAACAGGGACGATTATAACATCAGAAATGATGCCTGTGAGTCGCTGGGAAGGATCGCCGACACCACGGCATTCAGCGGCGTGAGCCTGTGCATGGGGGACTCGGTGGAGGTGGTAAGGAAGAGTGCGGCCGTAGCCCTGGGAAGGATGAAAGATAGAAGGGCTATTTCCTATCTGATCCGAGGCATGTCCGATCCTCACTTCGGGGTTCGCATGGCTTCGGCCAACTCCCTGGTGGAGATTGGCGAACCATCGATCAATTCCCTGCTTCCTCTCTTAGATCATGCCGAAGAGCCTACCATGAATCTGGCCATAGAGTGTCTGGGAAGACTGAAAAGTAGGGAGGCCGTGTTGCCCCTTCTGGAGAAGCTGAAAGTCGAGGATTGGTCGACCAGAGCTTTCGCGGTGGAGGCGCTGTGCGAGATCGGGGATCCGAAGGGAGTTCAAGCGGTCAGGGCTATGAAGATGGGGGAGACGCATCCGTTTGTGTTGGGTAAGATAGAGCAGTGCCTTGAGAGTCGGAATTGAGCGATCAGCACGAAGAATGCAGGACTCTTCGGGTTCAACCGAATTCGTGTAACCCGTAGGACCAAGCCTCCCAATCATGCAAGTAGCTACGATGAGGAAGAAACTCACACGGGCATTCTACGACCGTCCCACCCTCCAGGTGGCAAGGGGGCTCTTGGGAAAGTATTTGGTGCTGCGGAAGAACGGTCGCCTTCTTTCCGGAAGAATAGTGGAAACCGAGGCGTACATCGGCCTTCGAGATCCCGCCAGTCATGCGTTTAAGGGCATGACTCCCCGAAACGAGGTAATGTTTGGCGAGTCGGGACACGCATATGTGTATCTTACTTATGGGATGCACCATTGTCTGAATTTGGTCACCGAGAGGAAAGGTTATCCCGCCGCCGTTTTGATCAGGGCATTGGAACCGGTAGATGGGGTCGAATGGATGATTGAGAGGAGGGGAGGAAGGAAGCTTACGGACCTGACTAACGGGCCGGCCAAACTATGTCAGGCATTTGGAATCGACAGAGGGATGAATGGGGCCGATCTTTGCGGCCATTCGATCTACGTCCAGGACAGGGGAGGGCCGGTCGGAAGGGTGGGTCGATCTTCGCGCATCGGCATCTCGGAAGGCAAGGAGAAGCTATGGAGATTCTTCGTTGACGAAAACCAATTTCTCTCCGGGTGAGAGATCGAGTTTCCCGCGTGTTGGCGAGTCGGACAGAAAAGCTCGACTGTAGATTGTGGAAGCACGTATACTTGCAAGGCGAAAGTTAAGAGTTAAGAGTTAAGAGTGTAGAGTTGAAGGTTGAGGCTCGGTGGAGCTGAACTTCATAAAGATAAGAAGGGACTTTCACTTTGGAAACGGTCAGCAGGCTTCTGATAATGGCGGTGCCGCTTCTGTTCGCCATCGTGATCCACGAAGTGGCTCACGGTTGGATGGCTCTGAGATTCGGAGACACCACCGCCAGAGATATGGGCAGGTTGACCTTAAATCCCATTCCCCATATCGATCCCATAGGGACCATAGTGGTTCCCCTTCTGCTCCAGTTCTCGGGAAGCGGGTTTCTCTTCGGCTGGGCTAAGCCCGTTCCCGTGAATCCATACAACCTGCGCCGCCCCAAGGAAGACATGATGTGGGTTTCCCTGGCCGGACCCGGCGCCAACATGGTGCTTGCCTTTGCTTGCGGCATGATCATCCGGGGCGTGAAACTGATGCCGGTCGGCTTGGCCGGCGGCTCCTCGCCCATCGGCATATTGGTGTCTATGATCTACTACGGAATGATCATCAACTTGGTCTTGGCCTGCTTCAACCTGATTCCCATACCCCCACTGGACGGCTCCAAAGTGCTGCTCAGATTCCTGCCTCCCAGATACGAACACTTCTGGCTCCAGATGGAGGGAATGGGCATGTTTCTGCTCATCGGAATCATCATCATCGGAAACGTAATCGGCTTTCCGATAATCGGAATGATCATTCGCCCCTTTGTCACCTTCTTCTCCTTTGCCTTTGCCGGAGGTTTCTGAGCTATAACGTTGAGTATCTTTGCACGGAGAGCGATCAAGGAATGAAAGCGGCAGCGGCCCATCCGGCGTCGTCTGTCCGGACAACTGTCCATTTGGGTGGGGGCATCCCCGGCGGTAACGTGTGCATGAGCAGGAAAAGATCAGGTCTGCTTCCTCTCGGACGGACTCTTGCTTTTCTTGCCCTGACCACGCTCCTCCTCGCCAGTTGTGGCCCCAAGCCCAAGCTCCTGCCGGAGGAGACCACGCCGGAGAACGTGCTGCGATGCACCCTGGACAATCAAATGGAGTTTGAGACTCTGGCTTGTCTGGTAAAAATGAAGATCAAGGGGCCGGAGTCCAAATTCTCCGGCACGGTAGAGTTCCTTTTCAGAAATCCCGATACGTTCATCTTCTATCCCCAAACCCTGTTTGGAATCGGAGGGTTCAGGGCCAAAGGGGAAAAAGATAGCCTGACCATCTACTTTCCGCGCCGCAACGAATTCTTTCGAGGGAGTTTTTCCGATTTCGATGAAGCCTCACCACTGGAGTGGGACCTACCCTTGCACCTGCTGTTGCAGATGATTCTGGGCAGAAGCGGGCTTTCGAATGATGAAACCAAATATGCAGGCAGGGAAGGAGATATCTTCAGCTATGGTTCGGAAGATGACACGTGGCGGATGGGCTATTGGGTTGACTCTCGAAGATGCAGGCTGACGAAAGCTCGTTGGACCCGACGGGAGGACGGAAACGTCTTTGAAGCGGAGTACGGCGGCTTCAAAAGAAAGGGGCCAGTGGAGATTCCAAGTGATATCTCCATCCGCTCCCAACCCGGATATTCCGTCACACTCAAGTTCCTCGAAAGGAAGTTCGACAAGCCCCTGGCCGACGATTTGTTCGACCTGCGGATACCGTCTGACGCCGTGCGGGTCACCTTTGAATCCTCCCAAGGTGATTAGTTAAAGGTCTTAATCCGCGATGATGTCCAGCGCTGTCGCTTCAATAAGTTATTGACAGGAGGCCAGGTTTAGGATATCATGGAGAGCGATTATGCACTGGGGGATGAGTTAAACCTTTGGAGAAATACCGGAGGAATCTCAAGATGAGCGATAAGTGGACCCACGTAATTCTCATGCTTTTGATCGCAGCGGTCTGTTTCGTGATCTTTTACCAAACCACCGGGTCAGATTTCGTGGCGGACGACTGGAAATTGATTTACGATAAAAAGGACTTCCTGGGAAACTGGGGCAATTTGAAGGCGGTATTAACCCAGCCTTTTCCGGCCGAGACTTATGAACCCATCCCCTATTACAGGCCCGTGGTGACCTTGGTGAATTTCCTCAATACCCAGATCATGGGTAAGACCACCTTCCAATACCATATAGTCAATCTTGGATTCCATATACTAAACTCCTGGCTCTTGTATCTGCTTCTGTTGGTTCTCTTCAAAAGGGAGCTTTTCTCCTTCCTGGCGGCGTTGTTCTTCGCAGCTCATCCGATCCATACCACCTCGGTGGTGTGGATTTCGGCTAGGACGGATCTGATAGCCTGTTTCTTCATCCTGCTCTGTCTTCTCTTGTTCTATAGAAGAAAAGTGCATGAGGGGACGCCTCGAATTGTACTATACTGGGGCGCCGTTCTGGCCTTTGTCCTCGCCCTCTTCTCCAAGGGCATGGCCCTGAGCCTTCCGCTGTTTCTGTTGGTGTGGGAATACGTGTCCCATAGGAACTCGGGCGGGGGAGAGGCTTCCGGCGACGTGAAACCGGCTTATAAGGCTCTGATTCCGTTTTTTGCTGCCGCCGTACTGTACCTGGTGATCAGGATATCGGTCATAGGCAACCTGGGGACGGGTCAGCCCTCTGTTCACGTTGGACTTTTCCAAAGGTTTCTTACCGCCTTTGCCATATATTTCTTCTACTTCAAGAAATTCGTCTTTCCCCTTTACGTGAGTTTCTCTCCGCGCGTGCTGACTATTACTTCCCTCATCAGCCTCAAGTTCTGGGGCAGCTTGATAGTCTTCGCGGTGGTGCTGGGCCTGGGGCTTTCCCTGCGACGAATTTCAAGAGAGGTCTCCTTCGGAATACTCTGGATGCTGGTGGCTTTGATTCCGGTCCTGAATTTGGTTCCGCTCTATGCCTCGGTTAAGGAATGGTGGGCCTACATACCCTCCCTGGGTTTTTGCCTGATACTGGGACGCATTGCCGAAATGGCGGTGAGTTGGGATGGAAGGCTTCTGGAGATCAAGTTGCCGAGGCGCCGGGCCAAGGCGGTTGAACCGGGAGAAGCAAGTGCCGGCGATGTTACTCCTCCCTCTTCAGATGAGGAACTCAAGGGAGAGTCGTCGGTCGTCGGCGATAGGCCCGGAGTTCAGGAAGAGGCTTGCCCGTCGTGGAACAGGCTGGTGATAAGAGCAGGCCACCTGTTCTCCTTGTTGTTCGCCCTGATTCTGGTCTTGTACGCCTTCCGTGTGCAAAGCGGCGCCAGCATGTTCAGAAAGGATTATTTCCTGTGGAGAGACACCTCCAAGGCTGCGCCATACGATGCCACAGCTGATTTGGCTTTCGGGAAGATATTGTTAAGGAAGGGGGCAACCAGATTCGCCAAAATGGCTTTCCAGGAGGCAGTGGCGGCCGATTCCAACTCGGCGGATGCGCGGAACCAGTTCGGAATGGCTTTGGACATGACAGATCAGAGCGATTCCGCCATGGTTCAGATCAAAACGGCGCTGCGGCTGAATCCGGATTTTGCAGATGCCTACAATAACCTGGGCATACTCTTCGGTAAGAAAGAAGAGCCCGATTCGGCGATAATGGCTTTCCAGAATGCTGTAGAACTGGACTCCACCTTCTTTCAACCCTTGAAGAACATAGCGCTCATTTACTATGATCGCGAAGACTATGAGGAAGCCTATAAATACTTCGAGCGCGCTCTGAGGGTGGTACCCAATCAGCGGGAGGCCGAAGGGATTCAAGGTTACATCAACCAGCTGAGGGTCGAAGGCTGGGGCCAGTGATAAAGAATGCCCCAAGACTTGTTCCTTTCGACATGGGGACAAAGTCGAGGAACAGCGCTGGGTTATGATTCGTTCATGCTGGACTGCAACGCCCATAACGTCTATCTGAATTCAGGGTGGGATGACGGTGATTACTCATAGGCATTTGCGAGAGGATTTGGAGAACCAAGAGGAGAAGACTCTGGCCTCTTACGCCATGAAGAGTTGCCGGAGCAGGGGGCGCGTGCACCGCGAGGAGCCGCATCCCTATCGCACCGATTTCCAGCGGGACCGGGACAGGGTAGTTCACAGCACCGCCTTCCGTCGCCTGGAATACAAGACCCAGGTTTTCGTCAGTCACGAGGGAGATCACTATCGCACCCGCTTAACCCACACCATCGAGGTGGCGCAGATTTCCCGTTCCATCGCCCGGGCGCTGAGGCTCAACGAGGATCTTTCGGAGGCCATAGCTCTGGTGCACGATCTGGGTCATACCCCTTTCGGGCATGCCGGGGAGGAGACGCTGAACGAGATCATGCAAAATCACGGCGGCTTCGAGCACAACCGGCAAACCTTGCGGGTGGTGGACCTGTTAGAGGAAAAATACCCGGACTTCCCGGGTCTGAACCTGACCTATGAGCTTCGGGAGGGGATCATAAAGCACGAGACCAGTTTCGATCATCCCCTTCCGGATGAATTCAATCCCCATCAGAAGCCCACCCTGGAGTGCCAGCTGGTGAATTTAGCGGATGAGATAGCCTACTACTGTCACGACGTGGATGACGGTTTGGCATCGGACTTTCTCAAGGAGCAGGAGCTTGTTCAAGTCACCCTCTGGGGCGATTTGGCACGCGATCTCTCGAAACGATATGCTCATCTGTCGCCCGATCAGAGAAGGCACCAACTGGTGAGGATGTTGATCGACTTGGAGGTATCCGATCTGATTGATGAGACCGAACGAGAGATCAAAACACACGCAATCACCTCGGTGGACGATGCGAGAAAAGCCGACCAAGACGTGGTGAGGTTCTCACAATCCATTAGGCAGTTGAACGACGAACTCAGGCAGTTCTTGCTCGAAAAAATGTACCGGCACTATCGTTTGATCCGCATGGCGGACAAGGCCCGCAGGATCATCAACCAACTCTTTGAAGCCTACTTAGAAGACTCCAACCAGCTTCCCCCGGCATTCCGCGAGCGACTGAAACAGGAAGACAAGATGCAGTTGATCTGCGACTACATCGCCGGAATGACCGACAGATTCGCCCTGCAGGAATACAAGAAGCTTTTCGATCCCTTCGAGAG
>CAZWAO010000008.1:0-5319 GCA_964631815.1 uncultured Ignavibacteria bacterium
TCACCTTGCCAAGGTGAATGTCGCGGGTTCGAATCCCGTTTCCCGCTTTTTTTAAGTCCCTGCCCGATCGATACTTCCTTCTCAGTTCCAGCGCTTGTTTCAGTCTCTGTTTCTTAATCCGCGATGAATCCTCAGGCTTTTATGACCTCCGCTTGAGATTAAGCCCGAACGTCTATGGTTGTATGAAGTTTTTGTCTAGTTCGGACTCTCCCCTTCACTCATACCTTAATGCGTCTGCCGGATTGGTAAGCGCCGCCCTTATGGCCTGGATGCTGACGGTCAACAAGGCGATGCTTAGGGACAAGACTGCGGCAAGAACAAACGTGGTGAGGGTTATGTTGGTTCGATATGCAAAGCCCCGTAGCCAGTGGTTCATGATCAGATATGAAACCGGCCAGGCAATGGCATTGGCCACCAGAACCAGTTTGAAGAAGTTGCCTGCAAACATGCCCACTATGCCGGTGGCCGTAGCGCCAAGCACCTTGCGTATGCCCACCTCCTTGGTTCTCTTGGCCACCGCCAGGGAGGTCAGCCCAAAAAGCCCCAGGCAGGCAATGAGCAATGAGAACATGCAGGAGTATTGAACGATGCTCATCCAGCGTTGCTCGGCGGCATATTGCTCCGCCACTCTTTGGTCTAGGAATTCGTAATCAAAGGGCATTCCTCCTGATACTCTGCTCCAGGTCCGTCCAAGCAGGGAAATGGTGTTGGGAATATCTCCTCCTCGGATCCGGACAGCGATCTCGTATACGCTGCTCAGATGATCGTTCCTGGGCATATGTAGTACCAAAGGTTCGATCCGTCTATGCAGCGGATAGAAGTAAAAGTCATCAACCACGCCCACCACCCTGGCCTGCTGAAATCCGGCAGGAAGCTGCTTGCCTATGGGATCATCCCAGCCGAATGTCTTCACCGCGGTCTGATTGACCAAAATGGCCCCTTCTGCGTCGGAAGGTATATCGGCAGAGAAATTACGACCTTGGCTAATCGAGATCCCCATGGTGGGCAGGTAGTACGGATCGACCCAGTTGAGGTAATAGTAATTAGTGGCCAGACCCTCCGAAGGACCGGGCGAGGTGATGTCCTCTCCTATATTTAGATTCAATCCGTCATCGCCGTAAGACACTCGAAGCCAGGAATCGCCGAATCCGGAGGAGTAGCCCGTCACGCTCACCACGGCCGGCTGCCCCGACAGCTCCTGGCGAAACCTGGAAGCCATGTCGGCAGCGGTCTCCCCATAGGTTCCGGTGGGAAAAGTCAATACCATGTTTCGATCATAGCCCAGATCATGACCATTGACGTATCTCATCTGAGATGAGATCACCAGCGTGCTTACCACCAAGGCTACGGATATGGCAAATTGAACCACTACCAAACCTTGAATCAGACGACTTCTGCCTCCTAACCTTACATTGCCTCTAAGACTATCCACCGGATACAGTCTGGAGAGCAACAGGGCAGGATACATCCCGGCTAAAAAAGCGGTGAGCACTGCCAGCCCCGCCAGTGCGGGAAGCAAAATCCAATTCGAGAACAAACTAAGAGACAGTTGCTTCTGGCAAAGGCTGTTGAACGTCGGCAGAAACAACTCGGCCAGCACCATCCCCAGAACCAGGGCTGCCAGGCTGAGAAGCAAGGCCTCGCCCCAGAACTGTCTCATCAACTGCGTTCGTCCCGCCCCCAGAACCTTTCGCAATCCGACTTCCCGCGCCCGGCTGCTGGAACGTCCCACAGCCAGGGTGGTGAAGTTGATGCAGGCAAGCAGCAGTACCGCAAAAGCGATGGCAGCCAGAATGTGTGAATATAAAGGGTTGCTGGTGGGGCCTGTAACCCCCTCCAACCGGTTGTTAAGATGGATATCGGTCAAGGCCTGGAGCTGGTAAGACCGCTGAAAACCACGTTCTTCCTCTGAAAACAACCGGGTGGTGAGAGCGGGGAACTTTTGCTCCAAGGCGGAAGCGTTTGTCCCCGGGGCAAGCTGGATGAAGGTCTGCATCACCACTATATCCCAGGTGTGTAGAAGGTCCTCTGGGAAATTGTATTTGAGAGGGTCCACGGGAAGCAAAAGATCGAATCTGATGCTGGAGTTTTGGGGCGGATTCTGCACAATCCCCGTCACCGTGAAGTCGAGCGAAGTCTCCCCCAGGTTAATGGTGAGCGTTTTTCCCAAAGGGTCTTCTTCTCCGAAGTACTTCCTGGCCGTCTCCGGAGTGATGACCGCAGAAACGGGACCGTCCAACGCTGATTTTGAGTCACCTCGAATCAGGGGAAACGAGAACATCTCGAAGAATCCGGGATCGACGTGAAGGGCGCTCTGGGTGAACGATTGGCCATCCCGGCTGACTATGTAAGCTCCGCCGGTGAGACGAACGGTCCTTTCCACTTCCGGGAAATTGGCCTTAAGTTCCGGGGCGATGTTGTAGGTGACTGAGGGAGAACGTACGGTTTCCTCACCCTGCCTCTGCTCAACCCGGATAAGTCGATAGATATCGTGCGCTTGGCTGTGAAACCGGTCGAAGGACAATTCATCCTGAACGTAAAGGAAGATAAGCAGGCAACACGCAATACCCAGCCCCAAGCCGAAAACGCTAATAACCGAATACAACTTGTTACGAGTCAGATTGCGACGAGCGACTTTTACGTAGTTACCGATCATCCTATCCTCTTTCTATTCATATCTCAAAGTCTCAACCGGGTTGGTCAAGGCGGCTTTTATCGCTTGAGAACTCACCGTGATCAGGGTTATGACCAATGCCAATGCCGCTGCCAGAAAAAACGTGCCCAAACTGATGTTCACTCGATAGGCGAACTCCTCCAGCCAGCGGCTCATGGCGAAGTAGGCAATGGGCCAGGCGATCAGGTTGGCCAGGGCCACCAGAAGCAGAAATTCCCAGGACAGAAGCTGTACTATGCTTCCCACGGAAGCGCCCAGCACCTTGCGTATGCCGATTTCTTTGGTACGCCTTTCAACGGCGTAGGAGGCCAATGCCAGAAGCCCCAAACAGGCGATAAACAGTCCCAGGAAGGTGAAGATGGCGAAAATCTTGCCCACCCTCTCTTCGGCCCGATACTGCCGGTTGAAAGATGCGTCCAGGAAGAAGTAACCGAACGGATAATCGGGAAAAAGCTCCTGCCATTTATCCTTGACGAAAGCAATGGTCTGCTGCACATCCTCGGTTCTGACGATGAGTGTCAGATTCTGGAACATGCGGGGTCGATACAACATCACCAGAGGCTCAATCGCAGACTGCAATCCCCAATAATGGAAATCTTGCACTACTCCGATGATCTCCATCTCCTTCTCATCGTAACAGCCTACCAGCCGCTTGCCCACTGCCTCTTGGGGCGATGAGAAGCCCAGTTGCTCCGCGGCGGTCTGGTTGATGATATATCCTCCCTGAACAGCATCATCATTCTGCTCCCCGAAGGCGCTCCCGGCAAGAACCTTGATCTTGTATTGAGGGATGAAATCGTGATCCACGTACATGTATTTCATGGCCCGCAACTTCTCGTCGCTTTCCGTAGCCAGCTTGGTGGTCCAGCAAGACAAATGCTGGCCCGGCAACTCTGCGGAGGCGGCAGCACCAACCACACCTGTGTGCCTGCTGAATTCGGCTTTGATCGACTCAAAGCTGTCTACCTTCCTGGCTGCGCGGCCCAGAGGTATTACCAGCTTCTGCTCTTTGTCGAATCCCAAGTCTTTATTCTTCATGAAGTGAATCTGTTGATATGCCAAGAGCGTCCCGATTATCAGGATGATGGAGACGGAAAACTGTCCCACCACCAACACCTTTCTCAGGACGGTGCCACGCCTGCCGAGTCCGGATGCACCCCGCAGGATATCCGCAGGACGAAAAGCCGACAGAAAAAAGGCGGGGTAGCTCCCGGAAGCTATACCCACTATGAACGCCAGGCCAGCCAAAGCCAGCAGCCATCCGGGTTTGATCAAGCTGCCGATATGAAAACCGATCCCGGTGAGTTGATTGAACAGAGGTGAGACCAGCTCCACCAACACCAATGCAACCAGCAGGGCGAATGTCGAGAGAAGCACCGATTCCGCCAGATATTGGGCCGCCAGACGGAATCGCCCGGCGCCCACCGCTTTTCTTAGGCCGACTTCCTTAGCTCTGCCAACGAATCGGGCCGTGGTCAGGTTGGAGAAATTGATGCAGGCCAAAAGCAGGATGAAAAAACCCACGGTACAAAAGACATACAGATAAAGAGGGCTGCCCGGTGTTTCTGTCTCATACAGCAGGTGCGAAAACAGGTGTATATCACGGACCGGCTGGAGAAAAAGAATCAACGTTTCCTTTGTTTCCTTCAGTTCTGCGCCCACGTGCCTTTCGGCGAAACCCTTCAACTGCTCCGAGAAGTTGACCAGATCCGCATTTGGAGCCATCTTGACATAAGTATAGAAATTGCCCAGGAACCACTCCTTAAGACCAGGGTACTCCAAAGCCTCGAGTGTGCTGAAGGACAAAAGCAGGTCGTACTTGAAGTGAGTATTCTGCGGGCAATTGGCTGCCAGACCGGTAACCTCGCAGTCGAATCCCTGAACGTGCAGGATTTGGCCTATGGGGGATTCGTCTCCGAAGTACTTCCGGGCCAGGCGCTGGGATATCACCACGGTCATGGGTCTCTCCAGCGCAGTCTGGGAATCACCCTCGAGAAAAGGGATGGTCAGAATTCGGGGGAGAGCGGCCTCCGCAAACCAACAGCGCTCTTCGTAGAAGACCCTCTCATCCCGCTTGACCAGCAGGTCACCCACCTGCATCGTCCGGGCGGCATACTCTATCTGTGGGTAATCCTCTTTCAGCGCCGGAGCCATTGGTGCTGAAGTCACCGCCGCAATTCTCCTCTCCTGCTGAGATTGACCGTCCTGCGCCACCCGGAAGATGCGGTCACCGTCAAGGTGATAGTTATCGTAGCTCAACTCGCAGGCCACATACTGAGCTATCAGAATGCAGCAAGCCATCCCAATCGCCAGACCGCCGATGTTGATCAGAGAATAGGTCTTGTTCCTTGCGGTATGCCTCAGGGCCATTCTCAGGTAATTACGTATCATAATCCGATCTCCTACAGCTTGTCCACGATCCATCCATCCTTCAGGTAGATAATGCGGTTGCCATATGATGCATTTCTTTCCGAGTGGGTCACCTGGATTATGGTAGTTCCCTCTTTGTTCAATTTGGAGAGCAGCTGCATGATCTCCTCTCCCTGGCTGGAATGCAGGTTGCCGGTGGGCTCATCCGCTAAGAGCAGCCTGGGCTGGGCGATCACCGCCCGGGCCACTCCCACCAACTGTTGCTGGCCGCCGGA
>CAZWAO010000008.1:5419-25404 GCA_964631815.1 uncultured Ignavibacteria bacterium
GCCTCGTCCAGCATCCCGATGATGTTCAGAAGCGTGGTCTTGCCGGCGCCGGAGGGCCCCATGATGGTGATGAATTCTCCTTCATCCACCTCCAGGTCCATGTTGCGCAAAACGAAAACCTTTCCGAAACCGGAGGGATACCACTTGATGATGTTGTTCGTTTTTATCATGGGAGGAACTCCATTTTTGGTCTCTGGCCCACAAGAGCCTTTTTCCTTAGTATCTCGTTCACTCATATCTCAGGGCCTCTACCGGATTGGCCAGGGCAGCTCTTATGGACTGATAGCTGACAGTTGCGACTGCCAGCACCAGCACCGCAGCGCCCGCTGCCAGGAAGATCCAGAGGTTTAAGCTGATTCGATAAGCATAGACTTCGAGCATCCTGCTCATGATGAGATAGGCTAAAGGCCAGGCGATCAGGTTGGCCAGCAAAACCCATTTGCTGAATTCCTTTACCAAGGAGAAGGTAATCTCCGGGACGGTGGCGCCCAGTACCTTGCGGATTCCGATCTCCTTGGTGCGCTGCTGGGCGGTGAAGGACGCCATGCCGAAAAGTCCCAGGCAGGCGATGAACAACGCCAGGATGGTGAATGAGTTGATTATCTTCCCCACGCGCTGGTCGGTTCTGTACATCCGGTCTATGTTCTCGTCCAGAAATTGATAGTCAAAGGGTGTCCCGGGAACCAGCTTTTCCCAGCTGGCCTTCAGCGAACCGATGTGACCGGAGATGTTGCCCGGCTTCATCTTCACCAGAAGATACCGCAGCATGTCGGGCCGGTATTGAATGGCCAGTGGTTTGATTTCGGAGCGAAGCGAGCTGAAATGAAAATCCTTCACTACCCCCACAATGGTGGAACCCAGAATCTCTTTCCCCAAAGGTGATTGCATCCCCATGGCCCGAACTGCAGCCTGGTTGATCACCACGCTGGCGGAAGTGTCCGAGACGAATCGTTGCGCGAGAAACCGGCCATCGGCCATCTCGATTCCCAGAGTGGCGGCAAAATCCCAGTCGGCAAAGAGACGATAGATCAGAATTTCTCCTTGGAACTGTCCATCTCCCCATTCATGGATCAATGTGGACATCTCCAGTCCGGCGGGCGGGCCGGAAACCGCCGAAATGCTCGCCACTCCTTCGGCTTTGGAGAGCTCGTTTTTCAGCAGTTCGGATTTTCGGGGAGCATCTCCTTTAAGATCGATGCAAAGCACTTGCTCCTTGTCGAATCCCAACTTCTGATTTCGGACGAAGTGGAGCTGTCGACCGATCACCACCGTTCCGATGATCAGGGCGATGCTCAGCACGAACTGCAAAGAGACCAGGAGTTTTCGCAAGACCGCACCGCCCGGACCCGATCTCAAAGGTCCCTTCAGTACCTTGACAGGCGCCAGGGAGGAAAGGAAAAGCGCCGGGTAGGTACCGGATATGGTGCCGGTGACAATGGCCGTGCCCAAGAGGATGAGAATCACCGAGCCGTTCTTCAGCAGACTCAAGGAAAGCTGCTTGGCCGAAAGATCATTGAACAGAGGCAGAAAAACCTCGACCAAAAGCAGAGAAAGACATAAGGCCACCAGTGAAACTAAAATCGATTCACCGAAAAACTGGAGCACCACCTCTTTACGGCTGGCTCCCACCACTTTTCTTAAACCCACCTCCTTACCGCGTTTTCCCGCGCGAGCGGTGGCCAGGTTCATGTAGTTTATGCAGGCCGTCAGGAGAATGAAAGCAGCTATGATGGAAAACAGGTAGATGTAGGACATGTCTCCCGAAAGATGAATGCCGGTCACCGGCTGAAGCGAAAGCTCCACGATGGCGGTCTCGTCGTGCCGCTTGATGGTTCCGGCCATCTTTCGGGAGAGCTGAGCCGGATCGGCATTCTCGGCCAGCAGCACGTAGGTTCTGTGAGCGAACTGGTTCCAGCCCTCCGTCTTCAGACCGAATTCCTTTACGGTAGCAAAGGGCGCCACCAGATCGAATTGCAGATGTGAGTTGTTGGGAACGTTCTGGATGATCCCGGTCACAGTCAGACTCACCCGACCGTCAACCTGAAGGGTTTTACCCATGGGATCCTGGTCGCCGAAATATTTGGCAGCGGCCTCCTCTGTAATTACCACCGAATTCGGCGAGGAAAGCGCCTGGTCTGACTTACCTTCGACCAAGGGGAAACTGAACATGGATAGAAAAGAGGGATCAGCGAACGTCAGCCCATCTTCGCTGAATAAATTGCCGTCCGATCGAACCACCATCCCCCCCAGGGGCCGGTATCTTGCCGCCTCGACGATTTCAGGATATTCGCTGATTAAAGTGGGCGCCAATTCGGGAGGATTGACCGAGAAATTCAGCTCGTCCCCGTCGGCGTACTTCTCGTAATCCGTAACCAGGTACAACCTGTCCGCATTTGCATGAAACTTATCATAACTCATCTCATCCCGCACCCACAAGGCTATCAGTATGAAGCAGGCCATCCCTACGGCCAGGCCAAGGATGTTGATGATCGAATAGCCCCGGTCTCTTATCAGATTTCGAAAAGCGATCTTCAGATAGTGTCTGAGCATAATTTCTTCCTTGTCATTCGTACCGCAGACTCTCCACCGGGTTGGTTCGAGCCGCTTTCATCACATGATAACCGGATGTGGCTAATGCCAATATCACCACAAGCAGTCCGCCAGCAACGAAGGTCAAAACACCAAGACCCGCCCGGAAAGGATATTCCTCCAACGACCAGTTCACCATCAAATAGGTCAACGGAAAGGCAATAACATTTGCCAGTGCGATGAGAAACACGAACTCCTTGGTGAGAATCCACTGGATAGCGGATGCGGATGCGCCCAGGACCTTGCGAATGGCAATATCCCTTGTCTTTCGCTCCACCATGTACGATACCAGTCCGAAAATACCCAGACATGCAATAACGATGGAGATTAGAGAGAGAATTCCAAAAAACCTGACGATGGAATCGAGCTTCGAATAACGTGCACGGATGTCGTCATCCAGAAACGAATAGGTAAACTCGCGGTCGCCGAAAATCTGTTTCCAGGTAGTTCCGATGCCGGCGACTGATCGGCTTACGTCGTCGGGCCCCAGTTTTACGCAAAGTACTCGGCAGGTATCCGGGTTGAGAGTTATGACGGACGTCGATCGGTAGCTCCAATCCAGGGCGGAGCCCTGGAAATCCCTGACCACACCGATTATCTCCCAGGATGCTGAATCCGTGTACAGCGTATGACCGACGGGATCACTTAACTCCAGTTCCTTCATCATCGATTCATTGATGAGTATGGAATGATTTATGTCTTCGGGCCTGTCCGGGGAAAATCCCCTCCCTTTGACCACATCGATTCCATACACCGAGAGAAAATCGTAATCCACAGTGTACTTCTTGGCGGCCTTGTAATCCGATTCGTCGTGATCCGGACTGATATAGTATCGTTCAGACCGAAAGCCGCCGCCCAAAACTCCATTGCTGCGGGCCGCACCCAGAACGTGATTTTTAGCCAGTATTTCGTTCTTGGCTAAGGCACAATCTGCGGCGCTTGCGTCGTGGTTGTAAAATCGCAGGACCATCATATTCTTGCGCTCGAAACCCAGGTCGTAGTGTGTCAGGAAATTGAGTTGATTGAAAAGTCCCAGGGTAACGCCAATAAAGAAAATGGCCAGGGTGAATTGAAACGCCACCAGCGACTTTCTCATTAAAGACCGAGAAGTGCCCATCGTTGTTCCGCCCCTTATGATGGAAATTGGTCTAAACCGGGAAAGATATAGTGCAGGATAGAGCCCTGCCAAGACCCCTACGATAATGGCCAACAGTATTATAAATCCAAAAGTACTGGGCTGGCTGTACAGATTCAACAGCTCGTACTTGTCGGGTGTGACCGTGGTATAGCCTTTTCTGAAAAGATCGTAAAAGAACAGACCCAGGGCCGTGGCTGCGAAGCTAAAGATTATAGACTCACCCAAAAATTGCACCACCAGCCGGGATCGTGCAGCTCCAAATGTTTTGCGGACTCCCACTTCCTTCATTCGATCAACTGCTCTGGCAGTTGAAAGGCTGATGAGATTGACCATTGCCTGAAGCAGAATAAACAGACCGATACAGATGATTATAATCATGACGTCATATTCGCCCCCCGGCCAAATCTCGCCCCTATTGCCCGAATAGTAAGTACTGAAATAGATATCCTTGAGCGGCTTTAGAGAAAACGCATATCGCCGTGACATCTGTTCATCCACATGCTTGGAAAAAACGACTCCAACTTGAGCTTCCACCAATTCGGGATCGGCTGCGTCATTCAGCAGCAAATAAGTCAAATCCATACCGTCATCCGTCCATGAATCCAGATTCGCCCCTGTGGTTCCCAAGGTCGCATATGAGGCAACGAAGTCGCAGTGTAACTGTGTTAGGGGGGGTAAATTCTCCAAAATTCCGGTAATAGTATACTCGGTCTGATCGATCAAACCAATCGTCTTTCCGATCGGGTTCTGATGGGGAAAATACATTTTGGCAATTGAGTCTGTAACCAGGACCGATTCCGGATCCCTAAGACATGTTGTTGGATCACCTGTCTTAAGAGGAAATGTGAACACCTTAAAAAACTCGGGTTGGGCGAAAATCAGATTGCCCGCCTGATAGTTCTTGTGATTCACCTGCAGGGAGACATCGCTTTCGTGACGGAACACGGCCACGCGTTCCACCCCGGGTATCTCGTCTTCAATGGCTTCTCCCAGCGGGGCCATAACCCGGGCGCTTGACCAAGCCGTATCGGCGTGCTGATATCGCATCTCGACTCGGTAGATGCGATCACGGTTCTGGTGACAATCCTCCCAGCTCAGCTCACGAACCACGTAAGACATGGAGACCATGCCCATCCCCAGGCCGATTGCCAGCCCCACGACATTGATGAGCGAGTAGCTTTTGTGTCTTACCAGATTTCGAACTGCGATTTTCAGGTAATGCTTCAGCACAACGCACTCCGCTTTATTCGTACCTCAAAGTCTCCACCGGGTTGGCCAGAGCGGCCCGGACGGCCTGGAAGCTCACCGTAATCAGGGCTATCAACAGGGAGACACATCCCGCCAGAACGAATGTGGTCCAACTGAGGCCGATCCGATAGGCGAAACTCTGCAGCCAGCGATCGGCCAGTAGATACGCCACCGGCCAGGCTATGACGTTGGCCACCAGCACCCAGCGGGTGAATTCCGTGGAGAGAAGCAGAACGATTCCGGATGCGGTAGCGCCCAGGACCTTGCGAACGCCTATCTCCTTGGTGCGCTGCTCGATGGTATAGGAGGACATGCCGAACAACCCCAGGCACCCGATCAGGATGGCCAGCAGGCCGAAGTAAAGGGCGATGGTTCCGAACCTCTCCTCGGCCCGGTACTGGCTGTCGAAAGATTCATCCAAGAAGAAAAAGTCAAAGGGACGCTCAGGACTGATTTTTTCCCATTCCGTCTTCAACAAATCCATGGTGTGGGTGATGTTTTCGGGAGCGATTCGGATGGCGATGTTATTCACGCTGCCTATCTCGTAGAAGATGATCTGCGGTTCGATCTTCTGACGGAGAGAGGCCATGTGAAAATCCTTGACCACGCCGATGACGGTCAAGGTGGCGCCTTCCTCGTCGCTGCCCGGAAGGCTGAACAATCTGAAGGTTTTTCCGATGGGACTGGTCCACCCGAATTTTCTGGCCGTGGCCTGGTTTATGATGACCGATTCGTTGGAATCGGTCGCCAGATCGGCGGAGAAATTCCTGCCCTCCCCCATCTCCATGCCCATGGTGGGAACGTAGTTAGCATCCACCGTCAGGAAACTCATGGTTTGAGGTTGGTTGTCGCTGAATCCCTCGGGGAAAAAGAGGCTTTTAGCGATACCCTTGCCCGGCACTATGGAAGATGCGCCCACCGCCTTTACGCCGGGTATGTTCAGCAATTCATCCCTGATGGAAAGATACGACTCCCGGGTGGCCTGGTTCAGATCGGGTATCACCAAGACATGTTCCTTATCGAACCCCAGCTTCTTGTTTTTCATGAAGTGGATCTGGTTATAGATGGTGACGGTTCCGATGATCAGGGCGATGGAGATTATAAACTGGGCCACCACCAGCGTGCGACGGAAACCCGAACCGGACGAAGACGTGCTCCAGGTGCCCTTCAGCACCTTAATCGGCTTGAAAGACGACAGGAAGAACGCGGGATAACATCCCGCCAGAAGCCCCACCGCCAAAGCCAATCCTGCCAATCCCGGAATCAACCAGGGTTTCTGGAAGTAATTCAGGCTAAGCTGGCGCTGAGCCAGCGAATCAAACAGGGGAAGCGCCGCTTCTAAGAGTATGCAAGCTAAGGTGACGGAGGCAAAGCTATAGATCAGCGATTCACCAAGAAACTGGGCGATCAGCTTCCCCCTGCCGGCACCCAAAGTCTTTCTCATCCCCACCTCTCTGGCTCGCGTTGCCGAGCGGGCGGTAGACAGATTGACGAAGTTGAAACAGGCCACCAGAAGAACGAACAGAGCAATGGCGGAGAAGAGATAAACGTAGGTGATGTCGCCGATGGCGAACGGGTCTCGCTCGAAGTCTGAATACAGATGAATTTTGGTCAGGGGCTGCAGGAAAAGCTTCAGGGTCCCACCCATGGCGCTCAATGCCTCCCCCATGTGCCGGTTGACGAAAGCGGGAAATTTTTGCTCAAGCTCAGCGGGGTCCGAATTTTTGTCAAGCAGCAGGTAAGTATAGAACCTGGCCGTGACCCACCTTTCCATCAACTCCGGGTTTTCTCTGTATAGCGTCTCAAAGGAGCGGAGCATGTTATAGTGAAAATGCGAATTGGGGGGAATGTCTTTCATTACGCCGGTGACGGTGAAATCGCTCTCATCGTCGAACCTCAAGACCTTGCCCAGGGGCGGTTGATCGCCGAAGTACTTCTTTGCCATCTCTTCGCTGATGACTACCGAATAAGGAGTGGTCAGTGCCGTTTTCGGATCACCGCTGAGCAAGGGAAGGGTGAAGATATCGAAGAGGGAATTGTCGGCATAGCCCACGTTCTCCTCCTGAAACGTCCGATCCTCATATTTGACCGACGCTCCCCCGGGCCTTACGATCCTGGCGGCATTGACCACTTCCGGGAATTCGTTGATCATGGCAGGGGCGGCAGGAGCCATGCTTACGGGAGCGCGCAATTGCGACCCCAGGTTGGCGTCGATACATAGGCGATAGATGCGGTCGGCATTTTGGTTGTATCGGTCGTAACTCAACTCATCCTGCACCCACAGCAGTATCAGGATGCAGCAGGTCATCCCGACGGCCAGGCCGGCGACGTTAATCAACGAATAACCCTTGTGTCGGATGATGTTCCTAACCGCAACCTTCAGATAGTTCCCTAACATGATTGATCCTCCCTATCCCTATTCGTGCTTGAGCGAGTCCACCGGATTGGCCAACGCGGCTCTTATGGATTGATAGCTCACCGTGGCCAGGGCGACGGCCATCACCACCAATGCGGAGAGGAAAAACAGAGCCAGGGTGACGCTCGTGCGATAAGCAAAGGTTTCCAGCCACCGATTCATTACCAGGTAGGCAATGGGACTGGCGATGGCAGCGGAAATCAGCACCAGGAAAGCGAACTCTTTGAGCAGAAGGGTCACAATGTTGGAGACGGTGGCTCCCACCACCTTTCTGATTCCTATCTCCTTCTGTCTTCGGGCCACGGCCAAGGATGCTACGCCAAACAGCCCCAGGCAGGCCACCAGAAGTGAGAAGGCCGAAGCATATTGGACGATGTGTTCCCACCGTTTTTCGGCAGCGTACTGGTCCATCACCTGATCGTCCAGGAAGGCGTATGTGAACGGCAAACCGTCTGCGGTTTGCTTCCAGGTCTCCTCCAACAGGGCTATGGTGCCCCCGACGTCCGAGGATTTGACTCGAACCGCTATCTCTCCTATGCTGGACAGCCACCCGGTGCCGGGAAGGTTCAAAACCAGAGGCTCGATTTGCCGGTGAACGGGGTAGAAATGGAAATCCTGCACCACGCCGATCACCCTTTTCTTTTCAAACCCGAAGGGGAGCTGACGGCCGAGGGCTTCCTCCCAGCCGAATGCTTTTACGGCAGCCTGATTGATCAAGACCGCACCCGAGGCATCGGAGGGGAATTCGCGCGAGAAGTCGCGTCCTTGAACCAAGCTGATGTCCAAGGTCGACAGGTAATCGTAATCGACGAAGTTTGTATAATAGAACGGCCGCGAATCCGGTTCACCACTGCCTGGAGACTGGTTTATGTTTTCGCCGAAGTTAACACACAGCCCCGACCCCTCACCGGTGTATACCCGCAGCCAGTAACTCCCCAGAGGAAAAGAGTAACCGGTGACGCCGAGAATCTCTGGACGATCGGAGAGCTGGCTGCGGAATCTGTCCAGCACAGCCGCCGACTTCTCTCCGGTGGCCTCCACTGGAATGGTCACCACCCACCGCCGATCATAGCCCAAATCACGTCCTGCGATGAAATGCATCTGCTTGGAGATGGTCAAGGTGGCGACGATCAGGAGAATGGAAAAGAAGAATTGGACCGCAACCAGAGCCCTGACCAGCCCGCTCTTGCTTCTGACCGTCGAGCTGCCCTTTAAGGATATGGCCGCGGGAAATCGTGACTGATAGGCGGCCGGATAGGCTCCGGCAATCACGCTGCTTAAAACCACCAGCAGCGACAGCGCTGGAATCAGAGCCCGGTTGGACCATAGATCCAGGATTAGCTTTCTCTGAGAGAGATCACAGAAGACGGGCAGCATCAGTTCCGCCAAGACCAGGGCAAGCAACATGGCTCCCAGACTTATCAGGAGGGCCTCGGTCCAGAATTGTCTCATGAGCTGACGTCGATCCGCACCGACTGCCTTCCTGATTCCCACCTCGCGGACCCTGCCGGCAGCACGTCCCACGGTCAAGGTGGTGAAATTGATGCCTGCGATCAACAGAATGGCCAGCGCGATTGCGGAGAGGACGTAGGAGTACATGGGATCGCTGGTGTTTCCCGTCACCCCTTCATAAGCCGGGTTGAGGTGGATATCGGTCAAGGGCTGGAGCCGATGGGACAATTTGTCGTCGTTGCTCAGTTGAATTCCCGCGGTGAGTCCGGCGATGTGGCGGGTCAACTTGGCAAGGAATGCCTCCACATCGGTTCCCGGCTTGAACTGGACGAAGGTCTGAGGACTGCTGTTGTCCCAGTCGGTGAGGATCCCCTCCGGGTAGATGTGTTTGGTCTGCTCAAAGGGGACCAGAATGTCGAAATCCACACTGGAATTTTCCGGCGGAGGCTGGGTCAGGCCGGCGACCGTGAATTCCACCGCGGTCCCATCCAGCTGGACGGTCATTCGCCGGCCCACGGGATCGGCATCCCCGAAGTACTTTCGGGCGATCTCGGTGGTAATCACCAGGGAAGACGGATCGGAGAGAACCTTCTGGTTAGCCCCACCCAACACCGGGAAGGTGAACATCTCCAAGAAAGCCGGATCGACAAACTGCAAAGTCTCGGTGAAGGATTTATCCTCGACCTGGACAACTTGCTGCGAGCCCACGATCCGGGCCGACCGCAGCACCTCCGGGAAATCACTTTCCAGAAGGGGGCCGAGCAGCCCGCTGGTGCCCGGTTCTGCCCCAACGGTGCCATCCGGCGAGGTACGCACTTGGATCAGCCGGTAGATGTCATCCGAATGGACGTTGAATCTGTCGTAAGACAGCTCGTTCTGAACGTAAAGAAAGATCAGAATGCAGCATGCGATGCCTGCTGCTAAGCCCAGCACACTGATCAGTGTGTAGAGCTTGGAGCGAATCAGGTTTCGATAGGCAACTCTAACATAGTTTTTTAACATGGTTTCTTTGCTCTAACAACTAGTTCATATGGGCACTACTCGTACCGCAGACTTTCCACCGGATTAGCCAGCGCGGCCTTTACGGATTGATAGCTCACCGTGGCCAGAGCGATGGCCATCACCACCAGGCCAGCGAGCAGAAATGTAGTCAGGGTGATTTCCGTGCGATAAGCGAAGGTCTCCAGCCATCTTCTTATGGTCAGGTATGCGACGGGGAAGGCTATGACACCGGCAATTACCACCAGTATCAGGATCTCTTTCGACAGGAGACGAACTATGTTGGTCACCGAGGCGCCCAATGTCTTCCTGATACCGATCTCCTTGGTTCGCCGCTCGGCGCTGAAGGTCGAAAGCCCGAATAAACCCAAACAAGCCACGAAGACCGTCAAAAGCGAGAAGGTGGAGAACAACCTGCCCAGCCTTCTGTCGTCCCCGTAATTTTCGCTCATCACATCCTCTAAGAAGGAATGTTCGAAGGGAACCTCGGGAACGATGCGGTTCCATATCTTCTCCACCCGGGCTATGGTTTGGGAAGTGTAGCCGGGCATCAGTTTTGCCGCGATCAAGCGCCTGTTCTGGGTAGCTGCAAACAGCGCCATCGGCATGATTTGATCGTGAAACGGAAGTGCGTGGAAATCTTTCACCACGCCCACCACCTGGTAGGCCTTGTCGCCAAGATAGAACTCGAATCCGATAGGCTGCTCCATCCCAAACTCCTCCACCGCAGTCTGGTTGACCAGAATCGACTTGCCGGCATCGGCAGAAGACCCTTTGGAAAAATTCCTGCCTTCCACCAACTTGATCCCGAAAGTAGACAGGTAATCCGGATCGACCCGCATGCCTTGCAGAAAGCTCGCCTTTTCATCCAGTTTGTCCTGAGGGCGGAGGCCGTACATGTGATTTCTGGGCTCGCCCGGCGCGCAGTCGGTGACGGTAACGGATGAGGCCAAGCCGCTTCTTAGAATTTCATTTTTTATCAAATCTTGTTTCTCCGGGGAAACTCCCTCCTCTGCGTCTATCAACAGAATATTCCGGTTGTCGAACCCCGGATCAGCCGTCAGGGCATAGTTGATCTGCTTGTAGACGGCGAAGGTCACACACAAAAGCGCAATGGCGATCACGAATTGAAAGGCCACCAGAGTTCTTCTCAAGAAGGATCCGGATCGAGTGCCCAGGACCTCCCCTCTAAGGATGAAGGAAGGCTGCAATCTGGCTAAGACAAATGCGGGGTAGCTTCCGGAAAGCACTCCCACTGCGATAATCATGAACGACATGGCCAAAAGAAGCATTGGATCACCCAAAATGTTGATCTCCAGCTGATGCCTTACGAAGGCTTCCAATTGCGGCTTGGCAATTTCAAAAAGGGCTATGCCAAACACCATGGCAACGAGAGTCAACAGGATCGATTCACTCAAAAATTGCTTCACCAGTTGCGATCTGTGGGCGCCCAAAACCTTTCGCACCCCCACCTCCCTGAGGCGATGGGAAACCCGGGCTGTGGAGAGGTTTATGAAGTTGACGCAGGCAATCAGCAGAATCAGAAATGCCACGCAGCCGAAAACGTAGATGTAAACCGGATCTCCGCTGGGAGGCAGTTCGTAGCTTAAGTTCGAGTGGAGATAGATATGTTTCAAAGGTTGAAGCTGTAATATGTAATTATCTGCTTTATCCTCGCCCAGGTTTTGTTTCAGAAGCGCCGGGATCTTCTGCTCGACTTCTGCCGGATCGGCTCCCTCCCGTAAGATGACATAAGTGTAGTCCTGAAAAAGTTCGGTCCAGGACTGAGTATCCATGCCTATCTTGTCCAGAGTCGAGTAGGAGATGACGAAATCGGTTTTCAACTGAGTATTGGCCGGGATTTTTTCGAAGACGCCGGTGATCTGCAAATCGTACTCATCCCTGGCCCGGATGGTTCTGCCCAGAGCGCTCTGATCGCCGAAGTGCAGCTTGGCCAACTCCTCCGATATGACTACAGAGAAAGGCGCCTCCAAAGCCGTCCGGGGATTACCTTCCTTCAAGGGCAGGGTGAATATGTTCAAAAGCTCCGGTTCGGCTGCCAGTCCTTCTCTTTCCTCGGAGATACCGTCATCGGTGAACTTTATGGGAACCGTCCATAAACGCCTGATCCGGACCATGCGCTCGATATCGGGAAACGCTTCCTTCACTGCCGGGCCCACCGCCGGCATGATGCTGGCCATGGATACCTGAGCATTTCCCAGTCTGTACATGCCGTCGATTCTATATATGCGCTCCCTGTTTTGGTGGCAATTCTCGAAGCTCAACTCGTTGTTTATGTACCCGATTATCAGCAGGCATGCGGCCAGACCTATGGCCAGTCCCAAAACGTTTATGGTGGTATAGAGCTTCTGTCTGCTCAGGTTTCGTATCGCCGACTTTACGTAGTTGCCGAACACGTTTCACCTCCTACTCACCAGTGGCTTATCCCCTCCGTCGCCCGGCGAGAAAAGCTACCGACAAAAGAGACTCCTTTGAAGCGGCGGCTCTATACATGGAACTTTTCCCGGATATTCTCCGTCACGATGTGCCCGTCGAAGAGGTTGATGGTCCTGCGTCCATACTCTGCGTAGGCCGGCGAGTGGGTCACCATGACTATGGTGGTGCCTGCCTCGTTGAGGGAGGAAAGCAGACTCATTACCTCGTCGCCGTGTTTGGAATCCAAGTTTCCCGTGGGCTCATCGGCTAAAATCAGCTTTGGTCCGGCCACTACCGCCCGCGCCACCGCCACCCTCTGCTGCTGGCCGCCGGAGAGCTGCTGGGGGAAATGATTTCGGCGGGCCATGATCTGCATCTGCTCTAAGGCCTCCTCCACCCGCTTTTTTCTCCGGGAGGCGGATACGCCCAGATAGAGCAGGGGCAGCTCCACGTTTTCGAAGACGGTCAATTCGTCGATTAAGTTGAAGCTCTGAAAGACGAAGCCGATGCTTCCTTTTCTTAAGCTGGCTCTCTTTCTCTCGGAATACTTGGATACCTCCGTTCCCAACAGGTAGTAATCCCCTTCGGTGGGGTTATCCAGCAGTCCCAGAAGATTCAGAAGAGTGGACTTGCCGCATCCCGAGGGTCCCATGATGGACACGAACTCCCCTTCCTTGATCTCTAAGTTGATGTTCTCCAGGGCAGTGGTCTCCACCTCCTCGGTGGTGTAGATCTTTCTTAGGTTGACGATTCGAATCATGAATTGCTCCTTTACCTATCTTTGAAGGTAAGCCTGTCGAAATCTCCGAAACTGTCATAAGACGAGGTGATAACCTTCTCTCCCGGTTCCAGCCCGTCTAAGACCTCGTAAACCTGGGTGTTATATCTTCCCAGCCTGATCTTTCGTTTGGTGGCGAACTTCCCCGATTCGTCCAGCACGTATGCCCAGTTTCCGCCGGTGTCGTTGTAGAAACCTCCTCTGGCCAACATCACCGCCTGGGAGAGCTCCCCTAAAGCCAGCCGGATCTGAACCGTCTGTCCCCGCCGGATGCCCTCCGGCTCTTCTCCGGAGAACTCCAAGTCCACCCGAAACCTTCCGTCCTTCACCTCGGGATATACCTTGGAGCATGTCACCTGGTAAGTCTGGCCGGCGATCCTGACTTCGCCGGTCTGGCCAGCGCTGATGCGGGAGATGTAGTACTCGTCGATGTCCGCGTTTATCTTAAAGCCCTCCAGCACGTCGATCTGTCCCAAACGAGCTCCCGCCGTCTTGAGCTGACCCACCTCTGCATCCAGTGAGGTGAGATGTCCGGCAATGGGAGCCTTGACCACCAGGTACTCCAGCTTCTGTTTGATGATCTCCATATTGGCCTGCATGCGGGAGATGGAGGCCTCCAGTTGCTTGATTTGTATGGCCCGGAGGGTGGAATCCTGCTTCTGGGTCTCCACGGTCAGCTCCCTTTTGTTGACCCAGTAATCGTGCTCTTCTTTTGCCTGCTCGAACTCATTCTCCGATATCAGACCCTTCTCCTTCAGTTTTACGCATTGCCGGTATTTGCGTTTCGATTCGCCGATTTGCCGGTCGATCTCCAGCAGGTCGCCCCGAAGCATGAGCGTATTCTGCTCCATCAGGAGCCTGGTGTTGCGCAGGTTGTTCATCTGCTCGAAGAGCTGGGCCTCCCGGTACATAACGTCTAAGTGCAGATCGGTATTGTCCAGTTGGAGTATCTGGTCCCCCACGTTGACGTAGCTTCCCTCATCCAGAAATACCTGAGTCACCGTTCCCCCCTGGGTGGCGTCCAGATAGAAGGTTTTGATGGGGATAATGGTCCCGCTGACTGCGATGAACTCCTGAAACTCGCCCGAGTACACCTCGGAGACGGTCAGCTTGCTGGCTTCCAGCCTAAGGGTGGAGCTGCCGCCCACGCTCAGCAGCGCATAGATCAACACAAATGCCAGAACCGCTCCCCCAGCCAGCCAGGCCATTCTCTTGGGAGTCCATCTTTTCTTTTGAATGATCCGATCCACTGTTTAGCCTCAATTCGAACAGGTTTGGGTCGAGTATTCTGATTTCCATCCGGATGCTGACATTGCTCCATTCTATCCACAAGGTCCAACTGCCGGCAAGCGCAAACACCGAATAAGCCAATACCAGAAGCGCCAGCACTGCCGCATACAAGCAGACTGCTGTTTCTCGCGCAGGTTCTTTCTTTGGCATTCCCGGACTCATGTTCCGTTCTCGACTGACTGAGGTTAAACCGGGAAGTGAATCCCCGGCCCATCCTTCAGTTTACGACCGAAAATTAAGCAAACGGGGTGCCGGAACCCTTAACTGTTTGTATTTCAACCAACTAATAATAGTGATCTGGCGGAAAAGTATCCGCTTATGAAACAATCGCTGTCCGATTTCGTACATCCCAGTAGAGTCGTTTCGTATACATTATATCTTGCGGATGCAAAAGGGCATTATGCGGCTGTCGGGCAGCGAGGATTGTATAATAGGTTAAGGAAAGACTTGCTATGGGCAACGACAAACATGGTCAGGTGTTGATCGTCGACGATGATGAGGATGTTTTGCGAGCTGCGCAGCTCCTTTTGAAACATCATCTGTTGCTGGTCCACACGGAGAAGGATCCCGGTAGAATTCCTTCTCTTCTCAAGAAGGAGAACTACGACGTCATCCTTCTGGACATGAACTTCACCCGGGACGTTTCCAGCGGGCAGGAGGGATTCCACTGGCTGGATCGAATTCTGGAGATCGATCCCTTGGCGGTAGTGATTCTCATCACCGCTTACGGCGACGTGGAGATGGCAGTGCAGGCCATCAAAGCCGGTGCCACCGACTTCGTACAGAAGCCCTGGCAGAACGAAAAGCTGGTGGCAACCGTTTCTGCCGGAATAAAGCTGCGGCGGTCCAGAAGCGATGTGGCCAAATTTCAGTCCAGGGAGAGACAGTTGGCAGCCGACATCGACCAGAAGTTCCACTCCTTCATCGGAGACTCCCCGGTGATGCGGGAGATCTTCACCACCATCAGCAAGGTCGCTCACACCGATGCCAACGTGCTCATTCTGGGAGAGAACGGCACCGGCAAGGAGCTGGTGGCCAGGGAAATTCATCGTCAATCCGCCAGGTACGAAGGTGTGTTCATAGCCGTGGACATGGGCGCCATTTCCGAGACTCTGTTTGAGAGCGAGCTTTTCGGCCACGTCAAAGGGGCTTTCACCGATGCCAAGGAGGACCGGGCCGGAAGATTCGAGATGGCCTCCGGAGGCACTCTGTTTTTGGACGAGATAGCCAATCTCCAGCCTGCGCTTCAGGCCAAGCTCTTGGGGGTTCTGCAGAATCGAAGCGTAACCAGGGTCGGATCCAACAATCCCATACCCGTGGACATCCGGTTGATCTGCGCCACCAACCTTCCCATCTATGAGCTGGTGGCGGAGAACCGCTTCCGGGAGGACCTCCTTTACCGGGTAAACACCGTGGAGATAAAACTGCCCCCTTTGAGGGAGCGCCCCCAGGATATTCCCCTTTTGCTGGATCACTTCCTGGGCATCTACTGCAAAAAGTACGGGAAGGGCAAAAAGAAGATTCAAGCGTCCACTTTGAAAAGGCTGGAAAAACACAACTGGCCGGGAAACGTGCGCGAGCTGCGGCATGCGGTGGAACGGGCCGTGATCATGAGTGAATCCGACGCGCTCCAGCCGGAGGATTTCTTCCTGAGAGAATCAAGGGCCAGAGCTGACGGCTTGGCCGTCGACAGCTACAATTTGGGCGACGTGGAGGAGAAGGTCATCCGTATGGTGTTGGCCAGACACGAGGGCAACGTCTCTCACGCCGCCAGAGAACTGGGACTGACCAGAACCTCGCTTTATAGAAGAATGCAGAAATATGGGTTATAGATCCTTTCGCATAGTCTGCGTGGTTAGAATTCTGCTTTTGGCGGCAAGTATCCTGGCTTTGGTTTATCTCTTATCCTTCACCTCTTTGCTGGCCACCAGCCTGATCGTGGCAGCGGCCATCGTGGCCCAGATCGTCTCGCTCATTCATTACGTGGAGAAGACCAATAGAGACTTGGCCAGGTTCTTGGCATCGATCAAATACTCAGACTTCTCACAAACCTTCTCCGCCGGACAAAAGGGTTCGGCCTTCCGGGAGCTCCACGCCGCCTTTGCCGACGTGATGGCCGAGTTTCAAAGGGCCCGGGCGGAGAGGGAAACCCAATACCGCTATCTTCAAACTCTGGTGCAGCATATCGGCCTGGCCATACTCTCTTTCGATCAGACCGGCGCGGTGGATTTGATGAACAACGCCGCCAAGCGACTGTTGAGGGTCAATCACCTGAGAAACATAAAATCCCTAAATTCGTTTTCGCCGGACTTGGTTGAGATCCTGCTTAGCTCCAGGCCGGGAGAGAAATCCCTGGTGAAGGTGGAACAGGAGGATCAGATTCTCACCCTGGCCGTCTACCCCACGGAGTTCCGGCTTCCCGACCGCTCCATCACCTTGGTCTCCATGCAGGACATCGAGACCGAACTGGCCGAGCAGGAGATGGCCGCCTGGCAGAAGCTCATCCGGGTTCTGACCCACGAGATAATGAACTCGGTTACGCCCATAGCCTCTTTGGCTTCCACCGTGAGCGATCTGGTGGGCCAGGCGCAGGAGTCTGCGGAGGACGGCTCGGTTCGTGTCACCTCTGAGGTGAAGGAGGATATCCGTGAGGCTGCTTCCACCATTCACAGAAGAAGTCAGGGCCTGCTGCACTTTGTGGACGCCTACAGAGACTTAGCCCGAATTCCAAGACCGAACTTCGAGATATTCCCGGTGGCTAACCTGTTGGAGCGCGTGGCTCAACTGATGAGAACTCAAGTTGAGGAGAAGGGCATACAGTTGGTGACCGAGGTTGAGCCCCAGAGCCTGGAGCTTACCGCAGACCCGGAGTTGGTGGAGCAGGTGGTCATAAACCTGGTGCTAAACGCCATCGAGGCAGTGAAGGACAGGGTGGACGGAAAGATCGAGATCAATTCACGTCTGGATGATCGCGGCAGAGTGATGGTCACCGTGGCCGACAACGGGGCGGGCATCACCGAGGAGGTGAAGCAGAGGATATTCACACCGTTCTTCACCACCAAGAAGGACGGTTCCGGCATCGGCTTAAGCCTCTCCCGGCAGATCATGCGGCTTCATAAGGGGAACATCACGTTCAAATCGACCCCCAATGAATTCACGGCGTTCACCCTGCGATTTTAGACACAACAGCTAGTCAGGGGCGCCGGTATCAAGTCGCGCATACTCCCAGCGAGAGTTTTTCCATAGAACTGAAATCTTCTGCGTCGGCGCTGTTTGTAGTAAGGTGTCGAAGTCGTCTGGCGCAACTGGTGAAGGAGTTCTTAAACCGACTGGAGGAAGGTATTGAGGTTGGCTTCTGTGTTGGTCAGCTTCAGCTTTTTGCGGATAAGCTCGCGGTACTTGTGCACCGTGGGAACCGCTAAGTTAAGCGCCTCGGCTATCTCTTTGGAGGTCATGCCGTTTTTGATGAGCCGGCAGATTTCCAATTCTCGTGGCGACAGCTTGGCGTAAGCGCTTCTGATGGTGTCCACAAACGGCGATACGATTTCCTTCAGGTCCCTCTCCAGCATTTCAAAGCTCTTGGCTTGGGCCGGGGAGGCCAGCTCTTTTAACCGAAGCACGGTGGGAACGATGGCCTGCTCCACATTGGTGGTGATCTGCTTCTTTATGGCGGCCTTCTCGGCGTCGATCTGGTTTAGGATTTCCTTGAGCGCCACGTTTTTTCTTTCCAGCGCTTCCCGCTCGATCTTAAGCTGCTCTGTGGTGTCTTTGAGCAGATCCTCGGCCCGTTTTCGTTTGGTGATGTCGATGGAAATGGCACCCAGCAGGGCGGGCCAGCCTTCCCGGACTATGGGAAACCTGTACGACAGGTAGGCGACCTTCTCGCCGCTCTGCTCCGCTTCGTCTATGCTCTCCACCACCTTCCCGCTTGAGATGGCCTCTTGATCGTACTCCCTCATCTTGGATGCCAACTCCTCCGGCCAAAGATCGAAATCCGTCTTGCCCAGAATCTTCTTCATCTTCCGGCCGTGCATCTTTTCCACGTATTCGTTGAGATAAAGGATTTTCCCCTGTTCGTCCTTGATATAAGCCAATCCCGGCAGATGCCTCATGAATAGGGCGAATCTCTTTTCACTTTCCTGCAAGGCTTCCTGGGCTATCTTGCGTTCTCTTCGAACCTCAGCCTCCCTCAGTTCACGCTGGATGGCGGGAATCAACCGGGCCATCTTATCCTTCACGATGTAATCGTGCACGCCGGCCCGCATGGCATCTACCGCGGTCTCCTCTCCCATCTTGCCTGAGATCATGATGAACGGCAGGTCCAGGCCGGAATCCTTAAGTACCCGGAAGGCATCCATGCCGCTGAACTTCGGCATGACATAATCGGAGATCACGATATCCCATTCGCCCGCCTGAAGCTCGGCCGACATGTCTTTTTCCGTTTGGACCCTCTTGGTGGTGGGCTCGTATCCTCCCCGCTTCAACTCCCGCTCCAAAAGCAGGGCGTCGTCCTCGGAGTCTTCAACCAGCAGCAAGCGAAGCGGTATGCTCATAGATGGCTCCCGTTTGACGGGGGCGACTCGTTTAACAACAGCCAGTACATCCCCAGTTTTTGTATTGCATCATAGAATTTGGTGAAATCGACCGGTTTGCGAATATAACTGTTGGCGCCGAACTTGTATCCATTGATCACGTCCTGTTCCTCCTTGGATGAGGTGAGGATGACCACCGGGATAAGCTGGGTGGGACCGTGGGCACGCATCAGTTTAAGGACTTCCAAACCGCCGATTTTGGGCAGCTTCAGATCCAGCAGGATGACCGAAGGCATCTCCTTGGGATCGCGCTCCGAATACGACCCTGTGCCGAACAGGTAGTCCAGCGCCTCCGCGCCGTCCTGCAACACTACCACCCTGTTGTAAATGTTGGCTCTCTTGAACGCCCGCAGGGTCAATTCCACATCGTCCGGGTTATCCTCAACCAGCAGAATGACTTTCTCCCTCATCTCTCCTGACCTCCCCGATGGGTTGCAGCTTGAAATAGAAAATGGCTCCTTTGTCTGTCTCTCCCTCGGCCCAGACGCTTCCGCCGTGACGATCGATTATCCGTTTGACTATGGCCAGTCCGATGCCGTTGCCCGAGAACTCGGACAGGGAGTGAAGCCTCTGAAAAGGCACGAACAGCTTGCCGGCGTACTTCATGTCGAAACCCGCGCCGTTGTCCCGTACGTAGAAAAGCTTCTCTCCATTCTGCTCGGTGTGGCCGAACTCGATTTTGGCCGGAGATCGCTTGGAGGTGAACTTCCAGGCGTTGCGCAGCAGGTTGGAAAGCATCTCCTCCAGGAGGCGGGGATCTCCCGAGACCAGCGCCCCCTCCTGTATCATCACCTCCACCTTGCGCTTAGGCTGCCTTTCCTTAAGATCCTTGGTGATGCCCACGGCCAGCTCGCTTAGATCGACCCGCTCCCTCCGCATCTCCTTTCTCATGGTGACCGACAGGCTCAGCAGGTCGTCGATCAGCACTCCCATGCGCTGGGTGGCGGCGCGCACGCGCTTTAGAAAGTCCTTCCCCTTTTCGTCCAGCTGGGAGGAATAGTCCTCCAGCAGAGCCTGGCTGAAACCGTCGATATTTCTCAAGGGAGC
>CAZWAO010000009.1:0-25296 GCA_964631815.1 uncultured Ignavibacteria bacterium
TGATCCACCAGATCCAGGATGTCGTCATACACCCGGGTGGAGATGCTTCCCCCCTCCCGGGCCTTGGAGGCGGCATAAGCCAAATTGGAGGCCATGTTCTGGGTCCTGTCGGCCAGCTCCTCCAATGATTTCAGCACGTCTGTGGCTTTCTCGATTTCCTGTGACTTGATCATGTTCCTCCTCTGCTTTCGGCCCGGCGAGCGGTGCGAATTTGATCGGCCGTCGGCCGGATAGACGGTCTCAACCCGGCCTTTTCAGATCAAGAAGCGCCCTTATCTTTTCCTTGAGCTTGTCCAGGTTCGGCGACTTGACCAGGTAGGCATCCGCCAGCCAGGATTGGAAATCGCTTTTGTAGGTGGAATAGGCCGAGTTCAAAATGATGGGGACCTTTTGGCTGATCTTCCTCAATCCCCCCAGCACCTCCAGCCCATCCTTGTCCTGGAGCTTGATATCCAGAATCACCAAATCCGGCGATTCCTCTTGAGTCATTCTTAAGGCCTCCTCGCCGTCGCTGGCGGTTCTGACCACATACCCCTCCTCGGAGAGCTCCTTCTGGTAAAGCTTCAAAATGTGTTCCTCATCGTCCACCACCAGGATGGTGGCATGGGCATCCGGGTCTGACCTCCCCTGTCGCTCTTCCGAGCCCCATCGGCTTTGATTGACAGGCATCTTTTCCTCCGGGTCTTATGGATTCCTATGTCTGCGGCGCTGCTTCTGCCGCCGCCTGCTTTTCCGTCAAAGGCAATTCTATGGAAAACGTGCTTCCCATTCCCTGGCTGCTTTCCACCTGAATGCGGCCCCCGTGGTCTTTGATGATATGCGAGGCTATGGTCAATCCCAGGCCGCAGGCTTCCGCGTTGGTGGTGAAGAAGGGATCGAACACCTTCCCCATGTTCTCCGAGCAAATTCCCACGCCGGTGTCCCTGATTTCAAGCCATACGGACTGGTGGTCGGCCCGGGTGGTGATCGACAGCATGCCGCCGTTGGTCATGGCCCACACCGCATTTCGAAAAATGCTCAGCAGGGCGTGGCGAACCAGGTCCGGATTTACGCGCACCGGCGGCAGGTCTTCATGCGGAAAGAAGGACACCGATATCTTGGCCGAATCCATCTCCGGCTCCATCATCTCCAGGGTTTGGTCCACTAAGTCACTCAGGTTCACCTCTTCCTTCTTGGCGGAATCCGGCTTGGCGAAGTCCAGCACGTTGTTGAGCACGTTCTCCATTCTTTCGCTCTCCTTCACCATGATTCTCAAGTATTCCGCGTCTGCATGCTCCGGCCCGACTTTTCTCAAGAGCGAGCGGGCGAATCCGCCGATCACCGTCATGGGATTGCGCAGCTCGTGAGCCAGCTGCGAGGTGATCTGTCCCAGGATGGAAAGCCTTTCCACTTTCAACAACCTCCTGCTTCCCTCCGCTATTCTCCTGTTGGCTTCGGCCAGCCGGCCTACTTTCTCCTCCAGCTTTTGGTATAACCCGGACTTCTCGATGGCGATGGACGCGTGGTGAGCGCAGATGAACAGGAGTTTCACGTCCTCATCCTCGATGGGTTTGCCGGTGATCAAATTGTCGGCCACCACCACGCCCAGCATCTTGCTCTCGGACATCAGGGGCGCCACGGCGAACGTATCGTTTTGCAGTATCCGGAAGAGATCGTGCTCCGGCTCGACTTGCTCTCGGCTTACCACCACAGCCCTCTTTTCGAGCATGGACTGAACCAGCGGATTGCCCTGCTGCGACAGAGGAATCTTCAACTGTCTGACGGCCAGGTTGATCTGGGCGTCCTCTTTCTTCAACGTGGAACGATACGAGCGCAGTACCTCCTCCAGCGATTGATCCTTGGCCGAGAGCGAATCCCAGATGCGCCGGGCCTCCTCGGCATTGGAAGGCCCCAAGGCCATCCTTCCTTCCAGGGTAGTGCCGGAATGGTCCACCAGAAGCAGGAAGGCCCTATTGAAGCCCAGTCCCTGCCCGGCGGTAACCGCGGTGAGCACGATGCCCAGCACTTCTTCCAGCTTCAGCGTGCTGGTGAGAACCTTTCCCAGTTCGCAGAGCAACGAAAGCTCGCCCACCTTCCTCTCCAGCCGGGAGTCCGAGTGGATCATGTGAGAAACATCTTCCACCACGCCGAAGGCCTTGGTGGTCATATCAGCTTGATCCTTCCGGGGGAAGATTCGCAGAGAGAGGTTGGCATCCCGGGGACCGGTTATGCTTGTGGAGAACGCCTTTTCGTCCGAAGCGCAGCGTCTGACCACCTCCGAGATCTGGTGGGTCAATGAGTTGGCTCGCCCGGCCTCTGCATCCCTCTGCGCTTGGATCAACTCATCCAGCCAACGGTTCCGGTACTCCAGTTCTCCGTCCGATCCGGCCAGGAACAAACCCACCGGAATCTGATCCAGGAGATTGTCCGGAATGGCCGGCATCTTATATTTGCCGTCCGAATGGCCCTCTGATTTGGATGCCGTCTGCATAGGCTTGAGTTTGGCTTAGCTCAGGACAGACTTCTCCTCAACAGCCTTTCCGTGGTTCGGGTTACTTGGTGAGCCTCGTTTCTGATTTGCCTTAACCCGCGCTTAAAATCGAATGCGGCTTTGCCTTTGGATCGGGCCTTCTTATCCTCCTGACGGGGCGAGAAGGCCTCCAACAGGAACTGGGCGTTATCCGCTATGTCTGCCAGCGGTGATTTGATTTTTTGATTGAGGCTCTCAAGTAACTGGGAGGAGGGAATCATTCTTCGCAATCTGCCGATCTCCTCCTCCAGTCGTGAGGAATGCTCCCGGCCCTGCTCGATTTCGGACTGCAGTCTCTCCAGCTCACGGTAACAGTGCATCCTTTCCAGGCTCAGGCTGATGGGAGCCGACACCAGTTGTAGGAATTCTAAGTCCGACGGCTCAAAAGCGTCTGCCCTTATGTGGCCCAGATTCATAACCCCGAAAAGCTCGTCGTTTAAGGTCAGCGGCACAGCCAGGAAGGACTTCATCGTCTCTCCGCCTCTTCTTCGGTGCAGGCTGGAGAGGAGAATCGGCCTTTTTTCCTTTGCCACCCAGGCGGACAGCCCGCTTCCCGCGTCGAACCTGACGAAGTCGATCAGGTCCACCGTCCGGCCCACCGAAGCCACCTCCTGCATCCGATTGCTTGTCTTGTCCAGCAAAAACAAACTGGCCCGGCTGAATTCCACTGATTTGCCGATCAAATTCAACATTTTCTCGAAGATTCTCTTGTCTCCGAGAGACTGGCTCATCATGCCGCAGACGCCGCCCAACACCGCCAAATCGGCTGTGGCTTTTTCGAGTTTCCTCTCCGGCTGTACGGGTTTTCGCCTCTGGGCAGGCTTGGAGTGCTTCACGTTCTTGGTGTACTTGCCTTTAGTCTTGCTGCGCATTTTTATGTGCCCCCGGTCTTTTGCGGTTTGGAGACTGCTTGCTCAAAACGGCTTCTGGCTGATCGACTTGCCGCGTAACTCATATTCAACCCTCGAATTTGCGGTGGCCTGCCTCAGACGGCAGTCTCTGTGTAATTGGCCCTTGACCATACTGTCCGCGGTCGCCCAAAACTTCAGCTCCGGCGACCGGCTTAGGCGGAGTACCATCTGCCCTATTTAGCTGTCAGTTCCGCCGTGCGAAGATAGCTGGAAATGATCTGGCTGATCTTGTGTCTGAAACTGGTCACCTTCACCGGCAGACGCCGAATATCCTCAGCTGAGGCCAGCTTCTCCAGCTGTGCCTCGGCGGCGAACTCCAACCCTACCAGAAAATCCCCTTCTCCCGAGGGTTCCACCCTCTTGATCTTGCCCAGAACCCCGTCCAGCACCACCAGTCCGTTTAGGTTCAGCGTAATGATCAAGAACCCCTCGGACGGCACCGGCGAGTCGGTGACCAGCAGCATCCCGCCCTGGCTTAAGTTCAAAACCTCGGCATTGCTCTTTTTCCTGGAAAGCTTCAGTTTTCCGCCGCTGTGCGTCAGCACATGGAATTCAACGGGAGAGGAAAGTTCCAGTCGGACGTATTTCCTGCCGTCTGAGGTCCCCACCGGGAAAGGGATTCTCTCCCCGGCGGGGGTTGGAGCATTGGTTTTGGAATCAGTTCCCTTGGAATCGGGCAAAATGAATCCTCCTTTCTGACCCGTCAAGCGGGCTGGAGAGTAAGAATCCGTTCACACTGACATTTGGATGGCGTTTCATTCGACTGCCGGCTTCCGCCCACCGACTTCGAGTTGGAGGGCAAGTTGGTCCTTGGCAGGTTGCAGGTGGAAGCATATCTGTTTGCCAATCGCCGCAAGCCACGATCAATCAGGCAGGAGCCCGTCGACACGTCGCCGGTTGCGATCCCGGCTCCTGGTTCTTCGCTTGCGTGGGAGCTGTCTTCAATCTCAAACGGAAGTCAACCTGACCCGCTGGTGCTTCTTCGACCTCCAGGCTGCCCCCGAATCTATCCAGGATTGTTGATGCCTTCTTAACCCTGTGGGCACAGATCATCGACCCCCCCGGAGCTTGAGACGTCGAATCTTTGGCCGAAGCTTTGATATCCACAAAGACCGTCTGACCCTCTGCACCTGCACCGATACTCACCGTTCCGCCGGATGAGAGCCGCTCCTGCAACTCCCGAATCAGAATCAAAACGGCCGTCTCCAGCTCCCCCGGATTTCCGAAAACCGACGGAAGCGTCTCTTTCAGGTTGGTTTCCAGATTTATCTTGCGCGAATTCAGAAGGTACTTGAGCAGAGGAAGATCGCTTTCCAGTATGTGCAGGAGATTCACTTCCGTCCCTTCGGTGATTTCGTCCGACTGCCGGTGAAGGTGATCGGAGAAGTCCTTGACCAGCGAGCAGATTCTGCCGGCGCTGGACTCGATTATGTCCAGTATCTTATCGTTCGGCCGGCCGCCGGGCTTCTTCAGGTTCATCTTGAGAAGCTGCGTTCTTCCCATGATCACCTGCAGAGGGTTGTTGATCTCGTGCGTCAAGGCCCTGCCCAGTTGCACGGTGCCGTGAATTCTCTCTTCATCCATGCGGTTTGATTTGTCCTGCCTGGGAGAAGTGGGGAGATTGTCGGGGCCAGATCGCTCGACACAGCAATGCAGGATTTCCGTCCACAATACCAGATCCGCTGCCGATAGGCTTTCGGGAGCATGATTTTCGCGGAAATACATCACCCAGAGCCAGCTTCTCTGGTCTCCGGTTCCCAGCGGGACCACCAGGAAGCTGCCTCCCTGGGATGCCGCGAATGTCTGCCTCTTCTGTTGTTCCATCGCCGCCTGAATGTCGCCGCTCTTCCACAGATTCCCGACTTGCTCCTCGAACCATTGGGATGTGTCCGCTGAACCTGGACGGGGCGAGATAGCCGATACATCCAAGCGACCGGTTACTTCGTTTAGCGAGAATATTCCTGAATCATCGAAGCCGTAATGCCTTCTCAAAAGGTCCATGAGTGCGCACAATCGATAAACCAAACCCGGCTCGCAGGTCTCGCTGTCCGGACCGGAGGTTGCGTTTGCTCCCGAGCTCCAGGCTGCGCTTCCGGGATTTTTCACCCCCAGTGTGCCCATCTCCTGCGAAATCCGGTCGACCACAGACGCAATCTCGTCCAACTTCAGGTTCAATGACCTAAGCTGTGTCCCCGGATCGATGTCGTTCGAACCAGACTGGCGCAGCTGCTTCCCTGCGGTCGGATGTTGCTTAACCTCCTCTTGTCTGATCACATTTGCATCGGTTTGTTTGCTGCTCATCTGATTCCTCCGGACCGAATTCGTCGGCGTGGTGTGCTCAATCTGCCTATAGGGAGAACTTCTCTCTGATCATTCCCCGCAGCTTGAGAACCGCCTTGGTATGAATTTGGGAAACCCTGGATTCGGAGATTTGCATGACCTCGCCGATTTCCTTCAGGGTCAACTCCTCATAGTAATAAAGAGCCACCACCAGTCTCTCCTGCTCGGACAGGTGACTGATGGCCTGGGTCAGGTATCCTTTCAGCTCCTCCTTCTCCATGTCTCCCAGGACGGTCTCCGTGCTCAGGTCCTGCAAGGTTTCGACCCGCGGCACCTGCCTGTTGTCTTCCTCCTTATAAATCAGCTCGTCCAAAGACAGCACGGTGGTGGAGGCCACGTCGTCCATCGCAGAGAATAGCTCCTGGGTGGAGATGCGAAGGGATCTGGCCAGTTCCACCTCGGAAGGACGTCTGCCCAATTGGTTCTCTAATTTGCTGGTGGTCTTTTCGATGGCCCGCGACTTGGCCCGGGTGGATCGGGGTACCCAATCTAATGAGCGCAGTTCATCCAAGATGGCGCCCCGGATTCGCGGAACCGCGTAGGTTTCGAACTTGACTCCCCGCGACGGATCGAAGTTGCTCAGGGCCTCGATCAGCCCTATCACACCGGTATTGACCAGGTCGTTTAGTTCAACGGATTTGGGGAATCCCATGGCCATTCTCCCGGCCACGTTCTTCACCAAAGGCAGGTACTCCTCCAGGAGCCTCTGCCTGACTTCCGGGTCATTGTCTTCCTTGAACCTCACCCACTCTTTCTGAACTGCCATTCGCTTTACCTCGCTTCCAGAAGGTTTAATCCTTTCGGATGCGCACCTTGCCCGGTTTTGGCAAAAATGGCGAGAAACGCGCACAGAATGGGGTATCGTTCTTTATATCGTCGCCGATTTCCCCGTTCTTTAGCTTTGGTGAGCAACTCGCGGGGGGCTACTTGACAGTTGCGCCGGCGTGTCGAACTATAAGTCCACCCGCAGGACTCTGGGAAGGGTCGCTCGATGGACGTAACGCAGGCTTGCGTCAAGTGAGCCTGAGTTGATTGTGAAGCAGAATGCAATGACAAGTGCGTCTCCGATTCTTTCAATTCCGTTTGCTCTTGCGAATCATTTCCTCCATCCAGGCTTGAAACATTTTGCAAACTCTGTGCCGGAACATGCCGATGTCCGTTTTTCAAGATGCAACCTCTTGGATCATATCGTCTTGTGGGTGGGAGGGCGAGCATGAGAGATGACGGCTGTACGATGATTCCGGAAAGAACTTCCCAAATCGGCAGGAAATAAATTCCTCTCTCATCGACAATGATTAACCACGGTCATACCTGATGAAGGATGATCCGGGGGATTAACGGAGTGGAGGTGAGGTTGTAGGGTGTATCTGATTCAAACGCGATTTTTGTCCGGAGCGGACAGCCACGAGGGCTGTCCTTACAGGTGACGGCTCGCGGGCGGATTGGATGACGGCCGGGAGAAAAAACCGCAAGGAAGATGAAAACTTCGGGGACTGTTGAGGCAGGCACAAAAGAAGCGCCGGAGTAAGCTTCGGCGCTTCCTGCTCAAGGTTCTATTTTATGCTCGATGGTGCTGGTCTAACTGCTCGCTTTTCGGCGGCCGTGTTTTTGGGAATCCGATGTGGGGGAAGTTGAATCCTTTCTTTCCGGCTCCAAGTATTCCTTATCCCAAATGGCATCGGTGAGTCTTGCCACCTTCTCCCCGTACTGAGACAGCCCCTCTATAAAGGCACCGGACTCCAAAGCCTGCGCCGCCTCCGGGTTGATGGGTTGGGCGTTGTGCTCCTTTACGATGTCGTAAAAACGCCTATGATGATCCCGTATGGGACAGGGGGTGATCTCATTCCCCACCAGCTGTGGAGGCTGCATGTAACCGTACTGGCTCTGCCATTCCCTCACCGCTTTCATGAAGGGAGTCTCCAGAATCCGGTTCAAGTCGCCGCCGTTGGCATATATGTCCCGGATGTTATTCGTGGAGTAGGGGGTGAAGACACAGGGCATCACGTTGCCGTTCCAGTCTATGTAAAAGTAGCCTCCTCCCCTGCCGGCGCATAAGCAGCCGTCGCTGATGGACCCGGAGTTCCAGAAATCGGCGATGAACATGTGCCGCTCCCGAATAAGCTCCTGCTCCCTCAAGTACATCTTGAGCCTCTGCTCCGGGGTGATGAGAAGATCCAGCGTGAATTGACAGCCGATGGGCATGTATTGAAATATCCAGGCGTAGATGACTCCCTGTTGATTGTAGTAGAAATCCAGAAACTCATCCGAGAGCAGAAGCTCGGCATTGTTTCTGGTGGCTGTCAGGGACATGCCGAACGGCACTCCCTGTTCTCTCAAATTCTCCATGGCCTGGAGTATTCTCCGGTAAACCCCCTGGCCTCTTCTTCTGTCCGTTTCTTCTTCGAAACCCTCCACCGAGATGGCGGGCGTCACGTTCCCCAATTCCGCCATTCTCTGTGCCGCTTTCTTGTTTATCAGGGTCCCGTTGGTGAAGACCAGGAAATAATTGTTTTCATGCCTCGCCGCCAAATCCAGAATGTCTTTCCCCTGGCTTTTCCACATGAACGGCTCCCCGCCCGAGATTACGGTGAAAAATGAGCCCCACAGATTGGTCTTATCGGTTACTATCCGGTCCACCAGGTCGAACTCCAGCTTCTTTTTGGATTCCGACAGATTCCCGGCGTAACACTGGTCACAATGGAGGTTGCAGGCGGCTCCCGGGCTGATGGTCAAAAATCCCGGCGGCTCTTCGCCATGTTCCTCCCTGAACCTTTGGAGTTGGTCCTTCCCGCCCAGGAATATGTTGCCCAACAGAACCTTCAATAGGCCCTTCCTGACCCGGGGGGATATATTCTTCCTCTTGAGGGCCTTGTCCACGCCGTGCAGCAGGTTTCTGGTCATGGCCCACTTGTCCATCTGAACCTGACGAGGCCGGTTAAGCGGGTTCATCTCAACGAAGAGCTCGTGGATTCTCTTGTCGGCCTTCCTTAGAATCATAGCCCGGATGGCGTCGTTGGCCATGGCGGAGTCGAGCAAGCTGCTGAAGGTGGCCAAGATTATGGCCTTCCTTGTTTGATTCAAGTGCATCTTGTCCCCTCCTGTGTTTTTCTCGATATTCCGGAGCGAGGACGGCATAGAGCCTCTCTCCATCCGCCTGCTCCGCGCAAAAAACTCTCGACAAAAACCCAGCCTTTGCGACTCCTCGGAATCTCCGTTGAGTTATACTATTAAGTTAATCAACCAATTTGACTATGTCAAGAAAAAAAACTGGGGGTGTTTGCAGACCGAGAGCGTGGGTGGACGCAGATCGCCGTTTTACCGATGGATCTATGTTGCTCCGGAATGACCGGCTGATGGCAGGCGGCCGGAATCCAGGAAGGCCGGTCTTGTCGCCACAGGACAAAAACAAAGGGCGACCCGGAAGGCCGCCCTGGATTTGATTTCTCTGGGACCCGGCTGTCTTTATTCTTGGCTCAATTTTTGATCCGACTGCGGCACCGGGTTCAGGCCGTGCATTTCGTCGGTCACTATGGTGGGGGTTACGAAGATGACCAGGTCGCGGTTGGTTATCTCTGTTCGGGTGTACCGGAAAAGGTAGCCCAAAAGCGGTATGTCTTTGAGTACGGGCAGGCCCACGTGATTCTTGGTCTCCAGTTGGGTGGTGAGCCCCCCTATCACCGCCGTCTGTCCGTTCTCCACCACCACATTGGTTAAGGCGTTGTTGGTATTGATGATCACCCCGTTGGCGTCGTAGGTGTACGAGCTGCGCTCGGGCCTGAGTTTCAACAGTATCCTGTCCTCCGAGGTGATGTGCGGAACCACCCGCAGGATGGTCCCCACCTCTTCAAAAGTGATCACCACGTTTCCGGACTCATCGAACTGCTTGATGGGGATTCTCTGGCCCATCTGTATATAAGCCTCGCTGTTGTCCACCGTGGTTATTTCGGGGTGGGCAATAATCTTTCCTTTGTTGCTGGTCACCAGCGCGGAGATGGTGCCTTCAATGTCGAAATCCCCCTGGACCGTGGCGAAGGTATAATTGGCCGTAGGATCGCCTACCTGATTGGTGGCTTGGGTGAATTGGGCTTCGCTTTTGTCGCCGTCCAGCAGTTGAGCGCTTTTCCTGGAGATCATGGACCAGTTAAGCCCCAGCTCCGTCAGGGCGCCGGACTCCACCTCCAACAGCTGCGCCGAGATTTTGACCTGATTGGTTTCCTTGTCCAGCGTCTCGGCCAGCGATTTCACCTTCTCTATGAAATCCGGGGTGTCCCGGATGACCAGTGAATTGGTGCGGTCGTCCGTGTCTATGGTCCCTCTGGTGGAGATGACCGCGCGCACCGATTTTATCATGTCTTTGGCGGTGCCATACTTCACCGGTATCACCGCGGTCTCCAGCGGGACCATCTGAGATTGATCCAGCCGGTGCTTCTCTATGGCCGCCTGTTCTTTTAGGAACTCGTCGGTGGGAAGAACCCGAATGTAGCCGTTCTCCTCCACTCCTGCCAGGCTGTAGGTCTGCAGCAGGATGTCCAGAGCCTGACGCCAGGTCACATCCTGCAGGCTCAAAGTCACCGAAGCCTTGACCGAAGGAGCGGCCACGATGTTGACCCCGCCGTAATCGGACAGGAAGCTCAGAACCGAATTCATATCTGCATTCTGCAGATTCAGCGCGGTGATGATCTTGCCGTGCTTCGTCGACCCGGCAGCCTGAGCCGGGCACTTTCCGGCGTCACCCATTGCCAGAAGCAGCATGCCGGCGACGAGGCAAACCAAAAGAAGCGCTCCGCCTTTCCCGCGCCACCCGTGTTTCAGTCGGACCATCCTCATGAGTGACCTCTCCTTTGCTTATTCCGGGTTTAGCTCCAAAACCGCGGTGCGATATCCACCGTACTCTTCGACTTGGAAGGCGGCTTTGTCGTCTTCCACATTTATCACATATCCGTTTCTGATTCTGTCTCCGGCCATCAATATGTATCCCCAACCCATCTCATCCTCCAGCAGGGCTCTGTTGCCTGCCTGATCCTGCAGGATACCCACCAGCCGCAGGTTCTCGAACAAAGGCAGGGGCGCCACCCCGAAGGTCATATCCTTCTTCTCGGTCAGAGGCACGAACGGGTCCTTCCTGGTTCCCGGATGATAGGTCACCAGCTTCCTTTGAGGCGAGAGATCCGCTTCCATCTGCGTCCCCTCCTGGGCTACCATTAAACTCTCGGGAACCAGATGCGTCTCCTTGGCCACCACCGATTCCGGACCCAGGATTTTGCCGATCCCTTCGACTATGGTGCCGGCCGGCTTTGCGGCAACCTCCGTTGCCGGCTCCTGGGGCTTGGCGTTCTCCGCCGGCTGCGAGACTTGGGCTACTGCCGCCTCTTCCGGATAGGGGCCCAAGGGAGTGGGATATCGGTTGATGCGCCTTCTCCTGGGCGTTCGCTGGGCCAGGGCCTGCTTGGATTCGGAGGAAGCAGTCGGTTGGGTTTTGACCTCTTCGGCCTTCTCCGAAGAAACCGGAGCTGAAACCAGCTTCTCCGCACTCTGGGCTGACTTCACCTTGTCTTCGGTTCCTTTGTCTGTCAGGCTTTTTCGTTCAAATGTCGGACCCAGCGGCTGCGGCGATTTGGTTATCTTCCTTCTCACGGCTTTGGGCTGAACCGTGTTTTGACCTGCATCCGCCAAGATGGTGGTCGCTTTTTCAGGTGCTGCTTTCGTTTCCGGTTTGGAGGAAACCGCTGCCTGTTGCCTGGAAGCGACCATGCTTTCCCCGGTATCCGCATAGCTTAGGGCTTTGGGATAATCGGCTTTCTTCCATGCAGGTTCGGACTGGGACGGCGCGGTCGGAGCCACGTTTTTCACCATAGCGCCCGGCGCGTATTCTTTCGACTGACTGGCAGCGCTCCACATGGGGAAATTCGCGTCCTGCGCCGTAAGCAGGGCGATGGTGGCCTTCCTCTTATCCGTGCTATCCAGCACCTTGTAGACCACCGGGCCCTTCACGTCCAGGACCACCCTTACGATCTTCTCCGGCACCACCTGATACTGGCTGGTGCGGATCCTCTGGATGGTGCCCCCGGGAAGTCCCTGCTCGAAGTTGTTCTGCGGAAGCGCAAACAGGGCGTCCCGGCAATCGATGATCACCCGGTAGGGCTTACCATCCTTGGCCGGTTCGGTGGAATGCACCATCTCCCAGGGTTGGTCCGCATACACGGTAACCTTGGTGAATTTGCCCGCCCTCTCCAGGCTGATGTTTTCTATCCGGCAGCTGGCCTGAGCCGAATTCAACCCGCCGCACCATGTCCAAAACAGCAGGGCTATCAGAACGCCAAAGACCGGTCCGGATGTTCGGTTTATTCTCATGAATCACCCTTCTCAGAATTCCAGCTTTTTCAGTTTCTCTTCTTCCTTGACATAGTATGTGGTCAGTCTCAACGAGGCGGTGATGGTGTTGCCTTCCTCTTCCCGTGACTGCTCTTCCTGCGGCAGGGCGGTGATGCTCATATCGGTCACATCCGCCAGGAAGGGAAAATTGGCCACGTTGCTCAAAAAGTCGCCCAGGTCGTGATAAGACCCGGTCAACTGCACGCCGAAAGAGCTCGAGTTATAAAACCCTATGGGCACCGCCGGTTGAGGAAGGATCTCGATGATCCCTATCTGGTGGCTGGACGCCGCCGAATGCATTTGGGTCAAAAGCAGCGGGATCTGCCTCTCCTCCGGCAGCAGACGCTCCACCTGGTGATATCGCTCCAGAAGCTTTTCGTACTCCTCCTTCAGGCTTTCGAAGCTTTTGGATTTCATCTCCACGCTTTTGAGATCGGAGAGCAAAAGCTCGTATTGAATCTGCCTCTGCTTTATCACGGTGGCGGTTTTGGTGTACACCCGGTTGTACCAGAAGTACAGCGCCAGGAAGACCGCCAGTGCTCCCAGCAGGTATTTTTGAGTTTTCGGATCCCTTAAGTCCATCTATTCCCCCTCTGCCGCCAGGCTCACGTCGGAGAAGCCGGAGTCCGCTCTCTGCGACGCCAGATCGGTCGCCGCGGTGTCCGTCTGGGGGCTTTCCAGCTCCGGCGCATAGTACAGATCGCCTGTCAGTTGAAAAGAAAAGGTCTTGTGCTGCTTGATTTCCGCCCTTTTCACGTATTCCAAATCCATGTTCTTGAAGTAGTGTGATCCCATCAGTTGAATAATAAAGGAAGCCAGGCTGTTCAGCGAATAACTGTAGCCCTCCACGGTCACTTTGCTGACGACAGATCCCGGTGAGGCGGATGCGGTGCTGTCCGCCGAGGTGTCGGCCACCGCAGCCCGCGGCTCCTCCCTTACCAGCGAGAGCCACAAGTAGTCGGGAACCCTGCGGCTTAAGTCCTCCATGATCCGGACCCACACCGTTCGATTCTTGTCTAAGGACTCTATGGCCGACATCCTTTGCAGCAGCTTATCCTTGACGTCGATTAAGGCATCCACCAGCTCTATGTTCCGTTTATACTGGTCCACCTTTCTCTGCGCTTCGGCTATCTGTGTGTCCAGCGACTTCAATTTCATGCTTTGAACCACGCTGGCCGCCACCACCAGAACCACCACCACCCCAAACACGCCGGCGATTAAAGCCAGGTTCTTGTCGAACGTCAGCCCTCTTCGCTTTCTTTTCAGCTCCGCCGGGAGCAGATTGATTTCTATCCGGGTCATTCTACTTCGCCTTTCTCGTGGCTAATCCGACAGCCACCGCCAGAAGTGGTGCTATTCTGTCAGGCTGTATGTTCTTGAAGATATCGGGATCGTATTCGATGTTTCTCAGCGGGTTGGCCACTTCTATGGGAACGTTCAGTTTCGATTGAATGAACTCCGGCAGGAAAGGTATAAGAGCTCCCCCGCCCGACAGAACGATCCAGTCCACCTGCGGAACCTGAGCCGTGGATTTGAAGTAGGAGAAGGCTACCTCCAGGCCGGATATCAGCTCCTCCGAAGCGGTGATGACCGTGGCCTTGAGCATGTCCTGGTCCAAGGAAGCTCCCATCTCTCCCTTGATGGCCTTGTTCGCCAGTTCCTGGTTGATGCGGAATTCCTTCATTATGGCATTGTAAATCAGTCTTCCGCCGTTGGCCAAGTCCCGGGTGGAGTGAAAGACGCCGTTTTTCAGAAAGGTGACGCTGGTGGTGTCGAATCCGATGTCCATCAGGGCGGTCACCTTTTCAGGATCGATCTCGTAGTTGGCGTCGTAGGCGTTCAGGATGGAGAAAGCGTCGGTGTCCACTATTACCGGCCTCAATCCCGCATCGGTGACCAGTTCCACGTAGGAGCTGAGGAATTCGTTTCTGGCCGCAACCAGAAGAACGTCCATCTTCTTGGTTTCCTCGTTCAGACTGATCACGTGATAGTCCATGGTCACGTCTTCCACGTCAAACGGACTTCTTTGTTCCGCTTCAAACAGAATGGCCTGCTCGGCCTCTCCTCCGGTTTTCTGGTCCATCGTGATCTTGTCCGTGATCACGCCGTGACCGGAGATGGAAATGGCCACTTCCTTCAACCGGGGATCGCACTGCTCCACCAGACTCTGGAGATTGAAGATCACGCTCTCCTTGTCTTTGATCTCCTCGTCCACCACCGCTTCCAATGGAAGCTCCCTCATCCCCAGCGAGGTCAGCGCGTAGCTGCCCGATTTCTCCTCCAACTTTACCAGCTTGATGGAAGAGGCGCCGATGTCCAGACCGGCAATGGTTCGTGCTCTTTTTCCGAAGAACATATTGGTCTCTTTTTTTTGATTTTCGTCAAGCTAAGAGATAACCCCGAACTTATACTAATTGTGTTGTCGGCCGAAATTCCAAAAACCTTAAGTCACCGCAGAAAAATTTGATCGGGCACACCGCAACTCCCCCTGGCAGATCGCGGTGCAGGCCTTGGCCTGCCTTTTTCTGAACTCATACTTACAATCGACACCCGGCACGGAGAACTTGATTTCTTTTTTTATGTCCTCGGGCGAGGTTGCCGGTGACGGGGTGGTGATAGGAAACAGACCAAGACCGGCAAGTCTTTCTGCCGGGTCATGGAGAATCGGAAGAGCATCTTCGCCTCCTGAGGGAACGGTGCTCTGACTCCGACTGAGACCTTTCGATTAATAGCCAAAATAGTTCAAAGAGGGTCGCGGCATTTCGATGGTCTTATATCCTCTTGAAACCAGAATCCGCTGTCCCTCCTCTCGAGGCCGGAGATCGACAACAGCTCGGTCAAATCATGCCGGTATAGCCTTGCCCGGAGTATCCGTCTTTATGGTTTGAGGAGATGGCGGTCGGAACTCGAATGTTTCAAAAAAGGATATGTCTGGGGATGTGTATTAAAGCATGAAAACCGGGCGCCTTGCCAAGCTCTGACTTTTGTCCGGATGCGGATTGCAGGCTCTGAGATTTCCTGCAGTAGTTGGAGCCCAGCCGTCAATCGGTCTGACCGGTCTCGAATTCCCCCGGTTCGTAGGTCAACTTCACCCTCCCGGTGGCCGCCAGAACGTTGACCTTTGCCCGGTGAACGTCGGTGGCATCCGTGAAGATAACGTCACCGGTTACGTTGGCGCTGCCGTCGGGCTTGAAGATGATGGTGCTGGGGTCAAACGAGGTATAATATAGTAATGCCTCCCGTCCCCAGTTGATCGTCTTGATCACCGAGTCACCCGTATCATACTGGTACAGGCCCGGGTTGACCAGGTCTTTGAACAAAACGTATCCGTTCTGGTTGTAGTCGAAGTGAACACCGAACTGCGTCCGCTGTGACACGGCATCCGATCTGACCAGTCGAATGTCCGAGACCACGTCCCGGCTTTTGCTCTTGAATTTCAGTCTTTGAATGGTATCTCCGAATTCCGGCGCGGCCATGGTCACGATTACGCCCAGCACTACTGCGGCGATGACCAGTTCCAGGAGAGTGGTTCCTTTGCTATTGTTCCTGAGCATGTTCTTCTCCTTCTGATTTCCCGCTTACCTTGACTTTTGCCTATTTACCCGACTTTGGTCAAGCAAACCCTTTGCCAAACCGCGACTTTTGACCTTGGACAGATGACTTCCGCAATCTGCTGGCACTCAGGAGACTAGCCTCGGCCGTTCTCCCACTGTGCAGCGAGGTCGCGGCTGGGTCCGGTTTGAAGTCGGCAAACGTTGCGCCGAATCGACAGGTTATGGGATAAATCCCATACTGACGAACTGCCGTCTTCTGAATCCAAATGTCTTCTTCACCTCGCTGCCCGTTCTGCAGAATTCGGGATTTCCTCTCTTCATTCGGACTCCTGGCGGGATTTTTCTCTCTTAAAGGATGACCTCCATTTTCGCCAAAAGCAATTGACAATGTTCGATTTTTACGTACATTATAGAAAGGACGTGCGGGGCTGGTTCAAACAAGACCTCCGGAACCTCTTCCGGCTTGAAGCCCACGGCTGTTTTGATTAAGCTGCCAAACCAAGGAGCGATATCCATGTTGAAACCTTCCTTTCTCAAGTGGTCCATTCCAGTCTCTTGTGTATTGTGTTTGTTCTGCGCGACCATGGCTGGAGCTTATGCCCAATCCTCCGAACCCACCCTGATATATCCCAAAGACAATCCGGTCGTCTCGGAGGGTCTCGGGCAACAGCTTCTGACGCTCACTCCACAAGAGACGGTCAAGGTCTGGGTCTTTTTTACGGACAAAGGCGTACGTGACATGAAAAGCTACGTTTCTGCTCTCGGCGAGGCGGAGCAGGCGTTGACTTCCCGTTCCGCTTGGAGAAGATCAAAGACCATGAAGGCCGCGCTGGTGGATTTTCACGATCTTCCCGTAAGCCAGACTTATATCGACGCCGTGATTGATGCAGGGGCCAAGTTCCGCCAGCGAAGCCGGTGGCTGAATGCGGCCAGCTTCGAGGTTCCTGCCGGCCGGGTGGGGGAGATTTCCCGGCTGGACTTCGTTCGATCCGTGCGGCCCATTGCCGCAGGGGTAAGGAAACCCGTCCCGGTGACTCCCCCATTGGAAGAACCTATCCAGGACAAGGGTTCATTCGATCTGAGCTACGGCAGCTCATACGCCCAGCTTGAACAGTTGAACATCCCTGCCGTGCACAACATGGGATATTACGGCCAGGGCGTGATAGTCTGCATGCTGGACACCGGCTTTCGCAAGGATCACCAGGCCTTTCAGCTGGCCTACTCGGAGGGCCGGGTGCTGGCCGAGTGGGACTTCATCAACAACGACGGTAACACTCAGAACGAATCCGGCGATCCCTCCTCCCAACACAATCATGGTACCTGCACCTGGTCCGCTTTGGGGGGAGCTGCCTCGGGTCATCTCTACGGGCCGGCCTACGGTGCCTATTTCATCCTGGCCAAAACCGAGGACACTTCCCAGGAGCAGCCCATCGAGGAGGACTATTGGGTGGCGGGGATAGAGTGGGCTGATAGCATCGGAGCCGACGTGGTCTCCAGTTCTTTGGCCTACATCGACTGGTACACCTACTCCGACCTGGATGGAAATACCGCCGTGACCACCGTGGCAGCCGACCTCGCAACTTGGCACGGTATCGTGGTGTGCAACGCTATGGCTAACTCCGGCCCGGCGTCCGGAACCCTGAATGCTCCGGCGGATGCCGACAGCATAATCTCATGCGGCGCCGTGTACTCCGACGGATCAATCGCCTCCTTCAGCTCCCGAGGCCCGACCTATGACGGCAGAATCAAACCGGAGGTCTGCGCCCGGGGAGTCTCTACCAGCTGCGCCGATCCTTACAATACCACCGGGTATACCACTGCCAACGGGACTTCTCTTTCCACGCCCTTAATCGGCGGCGCGGCGGCGGTGATCCTCTCGGCTCATCCGGAATGGACTCCCATGCAGGTGAGGGAGGCCATGATGGTAAACGGAGATCACGCCTCCTCGCCTGATAACAACTACGGGTGGGGCGTGCCGGACATACTGGCGGCCGTCGAGTATTCCTTCTATATGACCGGAGACGTGAACGGCGACGAGCGGATTACTGTCTCCGATGCAATCTACCTGTTGAATTACCTGTATCGCTCCGGACCGGCTCCCTCCCCCCTGCTTCTGGGAGATGCGAATTGCGACGATATCGTTGATTTAGACGACGTGATTCTGATATTGAATTACCTGTACAAGGGAGGTCCGGAACCCTGCCCGCATTGAGAGCCGCACTCTCGCCTTTTTCGTGAACTTCCGGCGCTCCGACCTACGAGTCTTGTCCGCCTCTATCTGACCGGCTCGCCGGTTGTAGGTTTTGGGGGACGACCTTCTCTTCCCTGTTCGAATTCTGAACAGTACCCTCGACCTCCTTGGGCTGTCACGGGTGAACCAATCCCAGAAACTGCTTGACAACCGAACTTGGGCATGGTAATTTTGTCCTCAGAGGCTCTTTCTGGTTGACCACTCCAGCCGGTGGTCTGCTGTTTGGGGTCCCCATTCTCAGGAACCAATACAGGCAAATTTTTAGTGGAAATTCCGACCCGCTGTTGCTGGAGTCTCTTTCCAAGACCGGAAGGGTTTGAGTTTTGGAGACCGATCCGGATTCGGGTCTGCCGGGGATGATCTTGAAATGAGGAATGCTCGCTAGCATATTTCTTCAAGGGAGGTGTCCATGCGGTTGAAGATAAGGAAACTTCTCAAAGGGGGCTCCTACTCCGTCTCCTTCGAGACTTTGGGATTCAACTCGGCGGAGGCTGCGCAAATCAAAAGATGCGGCATGCCGGTTATCGACTTAAGCGATATGGGACTGGGAAGCCGTCGGCTCGACCGGATGAACTTTCTGGTCCAATGCGCCAGCGCGCACGAGGCGGAGCTGACGATTTTGAAAATCCGGGAAAGGGTCAGGCAAAGGATAAGCGACTTTCTGGCTCAACCCGTGGGTTCCTACCTGGATCGGAGCGGAACGGCCCGCAGATGGCGTGTCGTCTCCATGCTGGGCATGGCCCTGGCCGTGGTTTTCCTGCTCTTCACTGCTTATCAGGGGGTAATCTCTTCCCAGCAGACCGCCGAGGAGAAGATACCGACCTCCACTGCCGCTTCATCACAGGCTGTCGGTGAATCCTCCACGGCTGTGGTACAGGCTACCTCTCCCGTAACCAGCCAGCCCCAGGTTCAGACTAATCCTGTGGTCCCGGCACTGGCTTTCACCGGTGGAGCATCGCAGACATTTGGTTATGGCATGGTTGCCGGACCGCATGTGCCCGGCTTTACCTTGTCCGTTACTCCCGAAATCCTGACGCCCTACTCGACCTGGGGCACTCAAGAAGCGAAAGCGACGAAACAGCCGATTTCTCAAAGCTTCAAATTAGCTCTGATACCCTCGGGCGGATTGCAAGGACCGATTACCCTGGCCGTGCTCGACGCGCCATCCTCCGTTCAAGCCAGACTGTATCCGTCCACGGTGAACGATCTGCCGGGTAGCTCGACGTTGAGTATATCTGTACCAGCCAACACCCCTCCCCAGTCCTATCCGGAAATCACGGTGTTGGCTCGAGCACAGGGACCTGACGGCCAATTGATCACCCGCCGGAAGAAGGTCAAGCTAACCATCCTGCAGAGCTCATCCTATTCCGGACCGGTGTGGCACGTGTCGACTCAGGGATGCGACCAGTCCGGCGACGGCAGCGCCGGCTCGCCTTTTCGCAGCATTCAAAGGGCGGTGGACTGTGCTCGATCCGGTGATACCGTGCTGGTGGAGCCCGGGATGTATTCGGAGAACCTGGATCTGATGGATAAGGAGGAAATGCTTCTGGCCAGTTTGTATATTTTTGATCAGGACACATCGACGGCAAACTCCACCATCATCCAGGCTCTAAATCCCGGATGGGTGATTACCGTGGGCCGGAGCAACGATGTGACCGTCTGCGGCTTCACCATCCAGAAGGGTAAGGGCCAAGACGGTGTCTTGGGCGGAGGCATATACTGCTATGACTCGCACGTCGATATCCTGAACAACGTGATAAAGGACAATCGAAATTACTTCGGCTACGGCGCGGGCATCTACTGCTATCGATCGCAACCCAACATAGTCGACAACCGCATACTCGGCAACTCCAATCCGGAAGGCCACGGCGCCGGCATTTACTGCTACAAGTCCGATCCGGAAATCACCGGGAACGTCATCAGCGGCAACTCGGCTGACGGAGGTGGATCGGCCATTCATCTTCTCAACCCCACTTTCGCCGCCATAACCCGCAATCTGATTCACCACGAGTTGGGTACTGCCTGTGTAGTGCTATATAATAAAGGAAAGGCGGGCGACTTTCGGATGGTCAACAATACCATCAGCCAAAACCAGGGAGACGCCGTCAGGATATTCGGCGGGCCTTGGAATTTAGACAACAACATAATAGTCGGAAATCACGGATATGGGGTATACGCCCTGGACGGAACCGTTTATTTTTCCCATAACGACGTCTGGGCCAATGTCTCCGGAGATGACACCACCGACTTCTGTGGGCTGGAGAAAAACCCATCGGAAGTGAACGGAAACGTTTCTAGCGATCCCCTATTCGGAGACCCCATCCACGGGAACTTCCTTCTGTGCTTGGGGTCGCCTTGCATAAACTCGGGAGACCCGAGGAATGCGGCTCCCGTTGCAGGAGCAGGGCGCGTTGACATGGGAGCGTTCGAATACGCTTTCCCGGCGATGATGTGCGGCGATGTCAACCGGGATGGAACCATCGATTACGGAGACATCCTTGCGCTCTCGAATTACCTGGCAGGGGAAACACAGATCACCGATCTTCTCGCAACTGCGGACGTGAACCGGGACAGCAAAGTGGATAAGGCCGACTTGACCGAACTTTACGAATCCGTGTATTTCTATGCGCCCACCCAGTGTGGGGAACAAAAACCTCAAGATCGGATCACCAGGAAGTGATAAAAAAAGCCGCCCCACCGGGCGGCTTTTTGCTGACTTGACAAACTCGTTTAGAACATCCCGTTGATTGACGAGACGACCATCAGGCATCGATGGCATACTTCTTGATCTTCTCGAACAGCGTGGTGTAATCTATCTTCAGAGCCTGGGCTGCCTTTCTCTTGTTCCCTCTCACCTGGGTCAGCACCCTGGTTATCAGAGCCCTTTCCGCTTCACCCTGGGCGTGCTGCCCAACTTCTTTAAGACCCGCCCCTTCCCTGAGCCTTATCTCGTGCGGGGAGGGAATCCTTATGGCCAGATGCTCCGGCAGTATCTTTTTTCCCTCGCACAGGATTATCGCCCTTTCAACGGTGTTCTCCAACTCCCGAACGTTGCCCGGCCAATGATACTTGTCCAGAAGCGACATGGCCTCAGCGGAAATGCGCTTTTTGGGCTTTTTCATCTCGACGCAGTACTTCTGCACGAAGTAATCCGCCAACTCCGGTATGTCCTCTCTTCGGTCTCTCAATGGCGGGATGGTGATGGGAAAGACCGACAGCCGGTAAAACAGATCCTCGCGGAACTGACCTTTCTCCACTGCCTTTTTCAGATCGGTGTTGGAGGCGGCGATTACTCTCACGTCCACGGTTATGGTCTTGGTTCCGCCCAATCGCTCGAAGGTCCTGTCCTGAAGAACGCGAAGCAGTTTGGCCTGCAAGGCTATGTCCAGGTCGCCCACCTCGTCTAAGAAGATGGTGCCTCCCTGGGCGATTTCGAATTTCCCCATCTTGCGGGCCACCGATCCGGTGTAGGCTCCCCTCTCCGAGCCGAAAAGCTCGTTCTCCAACAACTCCCTGGGTATGGCCGCGCAGTTGATGGCCACGTAAGGACCCTTCTTCCGGTTGCTCAGACTGTGAATGGCCCGGGCAAAGAGTTCCTTACCCGTGCCCGATTCACCCAAAAGCAGAGCCGTGGTGTCGGAAGGTGCCACCTTCTGAATAAGCCGGGAGACATCCTGCATCTTCTCGCATTTGCCTATGATCTCGGCATAACCCAAATGATGTCCCAGCTCTTCTCTTAAGAGAACGTTTTCCGCCACCAGCCTGCGGTTCTCCATGGCTCGCCTGATTAGAACGCTCAGGTGATCGGTGTCGAAAGGCTTGGTGAGAAAGTCGAAGGCCCCCTCCCTCATGGCCTCTACCGCCGTCTCAATGGTGCCGTAAGCCGTCATCAGAATCACAGCAGCGTCCTGATCCATGTCCTTCAGAGACGTCAGCACCTCGATGCCGTTCATCTTGGGGAGTTTCAGATCCGCCAATACCACGTCGTATTTCTTCTCCCTGGCCTTTTCCAGTCCGCCTTCACCGTCCTTGGCGGTCTCCACCTCGTATCCCTCTGCCTCCAAGCTCTTGGAGAGCATATCTCTCATGCTGTCCTTATCCTCGATCACCAACACCGAAGGCATAGCCCCTCCTTATTGTCGCGAAAACTCCGCCCCCCCATGAAGACTAAACGGAGACATCCTTGGGGAGTCATCGACACAACCGACCTTTACTTGCGACGGCCAGACCAAAATGTATGAAAAATGGGCAAGCCCTCAAGCAGACTCAATAGCGGAAGAGACGTACCGGCAGTCGCCTCTCCCTTATTACTTTTAGCAGAAGGAAAAAAGCAAAGTCTGACGCCTTCATCCGGAAACCTGAGATGCTTGCCGCTTGAGTCGTGGCTCAGGGTTTGCATGAGCGGCAGGGGCTGTAACCCGAATCCAGAGCTGCTTCCCGGGTGTCGAAACGTATCAGGTTCTCCTTGCTTATTCTCGAGGCCCACTGACAGTCCGGACGATGAAAGATGAATCTGCCGGACCGTTTGGAAGCCACGTAGTACTGCTCCCTGGCGACCTCGGAAGACCAGATGCCCAGGCCTTTTTCTCTGGCGTCTTTTTGATAAGAGAGAAACAATTTCCTATGCTTCACATTGGGCAGGAAGGTATAGACCGAGGCCAAGCCCATTTTGACCAGTGCTGCATTGACCAGCAGGGTATCCACCCATACATATGCCAATGACCGGCCATATCTGTCCTGCCGGTCGATGTCGTATTCTAAGGTCAGCTTCTTTCCCTGCACCAATTCACGATTGGCGACAGTGGCCTCATCGAAAAAGGCTTCGCCATGTTCCGGCGTGTCGACGCCGATGTACCTAATCGTCTCTCCGTTGTTGAGAACGACTGTGTCTCCGTCGACCACCTGCGACACCCTGATCCCGCGAAGAGACGGATACAGGGTAAACAACAACAGGGCGGCCGCTAACAAGAAAAGCGCGTAGAGAATCCACCTGGATAGAGCCGAGCTTTTCCTCATACCCATCTGTCCCCGCAACACTGGTTTCAAAAGAAAAACCTTCTTGCCTGAGGAACGCCTCACCTACTGCAATTGCAGGTCGCTGGTGCCGTCTTCGTTCTCCGTGACGTATACTAAATTCTCCACCGAATCCTTGATGTCGTCTATATGGGTGATCAAGAATATCTGCGCGAACCGGTTTCGCAGCCTGGCCAGGGAATTTAAGATGTTCTCCTTCCTGACCATGTCCTGGCTGCCGAAAATTTCATCTAAGATGATGAAGGAAAATCCTATCCGGCTGGATTCCGAAATCAGAAGTGAAATGGCTATCCGGAGACACAGGTTGGCCAAATCCGTCTCGCCGCCCGAGAAGCGGCTCATGGGGAATTTCTCGCCCTGATCGTAGATGTAGATTTCATAGTTCTCGTCCAGCTCCAAATCCTCGTAACGATTGTCGCTCAACTCCAAGAAGAGACTCTTGGCGTGGCGGGAAAGCGTGGGCCGGATGCGGCCGATCAAAGCCACCTTGAAATCCGAAAACAGAAGGTCCAGCTTTTCCAAATACCGACGCTGTTCCTGCCAGCCTGCCATGTCTTTCTCCACCCGGCCGGCCTGCGAGATGTCGGCGTCGAGTTGCTCTACTTCCTTCTGCAGCAAATCCGATTGATGGCTGGTCTCCTTGAGGTCTAATTCCGCCTGATGCGCTGCTTTTCTTTTTTGCTCCAAACCGGCCTCGGCTGCCTGATATTCGGTTTCCGAAAAACCGAGCTCGGAAAAGTTCTTCTCTAATTCCGACTCTTCCTTCTTCACGCTATCCAACTTTAGATTAAGCTCTCCTGATTTCTCCTCCAGTTGCGGCAGTCTTTTCAACTCGGAGGTCACTTCCGTCCATCTGGATTTCAGCTTCTCCAAATGCTCAAGCTGTTCTTTGAGTTTGTTGTGCGAGGCCGGATCATATTCTATTTCTCCCATCTGTTTCAAAGTCGCCTCAAGAGACAAAAGAGAATTCTCCTTTTCCTTTATACCCATCTCCAAGTTCAGCCTCTCCCCTTCTAACTTAGAGAGATTCTCCAATGAGCTTTGAATTTTCTCCTTCTGTGACTCCCATTGGAGCTTCTTTCCCTTCAAATCCTGTCCCTTTGCTTTTATGATCTCCCTCTCCCTCTGCAGAGAGTGCGCCCTCTCTTGAAGCTGACTTCGTTCCGCCAAAAGATGCTCTCGAATCTTATGGTAGTCGGTCCCCATGGGGCGCAGACAGCGGTCGCAAACCGAATCCGGCCCCAGCTTTTCGATATTCTTCAGTTGGGATTCCAGCTTGTTCTTCTCGTCTTCGAGAGACCGGAATGCCGCCTCCGCCTTTATGTACAAGTTTCTTTCCTTTTCCAGTTCCGCTTCAATCGAGTCCGCAGAGGCTTTGATCTCGACGAGACGTTTATGAAGCTCGCCACCTGCCCTAAGCTCCTGATCCAGGTAAACCAGCCTGTTTCGATCTTCGGCCAGTCGTCTCTGTACCTCGCTTGCCTGTTTCTGTGTAGCCTTTCGATACTCCGACTTGGCCTTTTGTTCGTCCAACCGGGAAACGTCCGCTTTGACCTGATCGTACCGGACCAACCGTCCTTCCAAATCCTTCCTCTCCGGCTCGAGCGCGGCCAGTTGTGCCTTCTCTTCTTCCAGCGACTTGAGTTGAGCCTCCAGGCCCGACTTTTGGCTTCGGATAACGCTTCTCCTGCGGTCCAAGCGAATCATCTCCTCCTGTTTGGCCTTCAGATTATTCCATGAAGCCTCCAACTCTGCCAGTTCGGATTTCTCTGATTTCAGTTTCTCCTCGGCCAGCCTCAGCTTTTCTTTCAGAGCGACGAGATTCTCTGATTTCTCCTTCCTCTGCGGCTCGAGCACCTCTTTGTCTTTGAGATAGGAGCGGCTTACGTCGAGCTTCAATTCCAGCCCTCTGGCGTCCGACCTCACCCGCTTCAAGGCCTCATCCACGGTTTCGATTCCCAACATGCGGGCCAAAAGCTCCTTCCGCTTGAACGGCTGATAATCGGAAAGGGCATTCAATTCCCTCTGCTTGGCGTAGAAGGAGGTCATGAACGCCCGGTAATCCATATCCAGCGTTTTTTGGACCAGGTCGTTAACTGCGTTGTTGCCCCGGGCCGACACCTTTTTGTTGACGATAACCGAGGCGTCCACCGAGTTCGAAGCGCCCTTCAGCTCTCTGACCACCTGGAAGCTGTCGCCGTTCATCTCGAAGTCCAATATCACCCGGCAGGCGTCCGCTCTTGCGGCGAATGAGGATTTGATCTGATCCTTGCTGGTGCGGGAAGCGTCCGTTCCGAAAAGCGCCCAGGCGATGGCCTCCATCAG
>CAZWAO010000010.1:0-8435 GCA_964631815.1 uncultured Ignavibacteria bacterium
CTGCTGGCCAGGATGGGAAAGGCCAAGGTATCGCTTCCCGGCGGATGCGTTCTGGGTCCCCGGCCGGTCAACCTTCATCTGGCCGGACTGACCCGGCTGGGGGCCGAAATCGAGGAAGAGCAGGGCTATGTGCTGGCAAAAGGCAAGAAGCTGATTGGCGGCACTGTTTTCTTCGATCGTCCATCCCATACCGGCACGGAGAACATCCTGATGGCAGCCTGTCTTTGTCCTGGAAAAACCACCATCCTCAACGCTGCTTGCGATCCGGAGGTAGTTGATCTAGCAGACTTTTTGAACCTGGCCGGAGCGAAGATCAGGGGTGCGGGCAGTTCCACCATTCAGGTGGAGGGAGTCAAAAGGCTGCGGGCCGTGGAGTACACGCCCATTCCGGACCGGCTGGATGCGGCCACTTTCATGGCTGCGGCTTGCGTTACAGGAGGGGATATGGAAATCAAAGACGTCGTTCCCGAGCATCTGGGCACGGTCAGCCTGAAGTTGAGAGAAATGGGCACCCAGATCACCGAAAAGAAGAGAAGCCTGAGAGTAAAAGGGCCGCGCAGGATGAAACCCGTGTCAATAACCACCTATCCCTATCCCGGATTTCCCACCGATATGCAGGCTTGCATGATGTCCTTGGCCTGTCTGGCTGAAGGCACCAGTCAAATAAGGGAAACCGTGTTCGAGGAAAGATTCGCTCACGTTATGGAGCTTTGCCGCTTGGGAGCACAGATTAGAATCTCCGGAGATCGGGCTACCGTGGACGGCGTGCGCAGATTGAAGGGTGCATCTGTGATGGCTTCGGATATCAGAGGGGGGATGGGGCTGACGCTGGCCGGATTGGCTGCGGAGGGAACCACCGAGATACTTCGGGTGTATCATATCGATCGTGGTTACGATCGTATCGAGGAGAGGCTGTCCCGCTTGGGCGCCAGAATCAGAAGGATCAGAGGTTAAGCGGCGCAGAATCAGGTTCGCATCTCCGGCGGACCGCAAGCCGGTAACCGCACCGTTCGGAGGTCATCGTACCCACCGTGTTTCTGCCACACTTGGAATCCAACATAATTCCTGCGACCGCGGTATAGATTGAGGACTTTAGGTAGATACCAGGCGGGTCAAATCTTTTGGACGCCAGGTGTGTCTAATATGTGCAAGGGGGACAAGGGGGCCGGTGGAAAACCTCAAAAGGGGCTGGGTCGTCTTTTTGAAAGCTAACCTTCGAAAACATCACGGTTGGATCAGAGATTCCAAGCACTTCAAAGGGCGGTTGAACCGTGGGGAGACTGGTGTTATGCGACACATATGGAAGCTGATGCTGTTGAGCCTTGTGCTGGCGCTGTCGGCGGTCGCTCCGGCCGCAGGACAGGAGCCCGTGTTCGGCAAGAACAAGGTTCAATACAAACACTTCGACTGGTACTATATCCAGACCGACAACTTCGACATCTACTATTATCAAGGCGAATACCAGCTGGCGGAATTCGCCGCCGGCGTCCTGGAGGATGCCTACCTGAGGATCAGGGATGAGTTGCGCTACGATCTGCGCAAGAGGATACCGGTGATTCTGTACAACTCGCCCAACGACTTCCAGCAGACCAACGTGGTCGCCGATCTGATCGAGGAGGGGGTGGGAGGATTCACCGAGTCCTTCAAGACCCGGGTGGTGGTTCCCTTCACCGGCTCCTATGAGGACTACCGCCACGTGCTGCACCACGAGCTGACCCACGCCGTGATTTACGATATGCTCTACGGAAACGCCTTGGGATCGCTTTTCTCCAGGCAATACCTGTTCCAGCTTCCCCTGTGGTTTGCGGAAGGCTATGCCGAGTACTCGTCGCGACACGGCTGGGACATACAGGCGGACATGGTATTAAGGGACGCCACCATCAACGGCTACCTCACTCCTCTGGAATACGCCGGGGGTTTCTTAGTTTACAAGGAGGGGCAGTCGGCCATAGGTTACATTGTGGAGAAGTTCGGGCAGGAGAAGATATCGGAGATCCTGAACCGGGGCAAAAGCGAGCTGTCCATGGACCGGGCGCTCAAGTCCGCCATCGGTATGGACCAGAAGACTTTCTCCGAGGAATGGGAGAAGGCTCAAAGGAAGAAGTACTGGCCGGACATCGCCCTGCGAAAAGAAGCCAAGGACTTCTCCAAACAGCTTACCGATCATACCAAAGACGGATCGTACATCAATGAAAAGCCGGCCTTCTCTCCAGGCGGCGAACGGCTGGCCATGTTTTCCGACAGAAGCGATTACACCGAGATATACATCATCTCAGCCATAGACGGAAAGGTGCTCAAGAGACTGGTAAGAGGAGAGAGATCCGGGGACTTGGAATCTCTGCATTCTTACGTCAGCGGACTCTCCTGGTCGCCGGACGCTAAGAGCATCGCCTTCGTCAGCAAAAGCGGCGGACAGGACGTGCTCTGTCTGGTGCGGGTGAAGGACGGCAAGATATACCAAAGGTTCCGCTTTGGCTTAAATGCCATGCGCTCGCCCTCCTGGTCGTCCGACGGTTACAGCCTGGCCTTCGTGGGAGTCAAAGACGGGATGGCGGACCTGTATGTGTGTGATATCCGGGACGGGAAGCTTACCCGGTTGACCGAAGATCGGTATGACGATGAGGATCCCTGTTTCTCGCCCGATGGCCAGCGATTGGCCTTCAGCTCCGATCGTCCCCTCAATCCTCTCGAGGATTCCTCCGGATTCAAGTACGGGCATTACAATCTGTACGTCATGGAGATGGATTCCAAGAGGATGACCGCCCTGACCCACGGCGAGGGAGGCAACACCTCTCCCACCTGGGCGCCCAAGGGAGACAAAATCTGTTTTGTGTCCGATCGCAACGGAATATACAACCTCTACCTGGTGGATATCGACAGCTCCACGACTTTTCCCATCACCAATTGTCTTTCGGGATGCTTTTCCCCTTCCTGGTCCAGCGAGGGAGACAAGATAGCTCTTTCCGCGTTTCAGATGGCGGGCTGGGACATATTCGTGATGAAGGAACTCAAGCCGGCCGGCGGAGCCGGAGACTCCTTGGCCATGACTCCCTATCTTCTGTCGCTGAACCAGGATACGGTGATGGCTGCTGTCGACACCCAGAAAGTGGAAGAGGAGACGGAGAAACCGCCCCCGGATTTTTCCTCGTACGTTTTCAAAGCGGGCAAGAGCGAGTTGGACAGTTTGTCGGAGCTGGTGAGCGCCGCTCCCACCGAGGGAGAGAAGAAGGAAAAGAAGGACACCTTGAGCTATAGGTTGCCCAATGGGGATTACCGGCAGCACAAGTATCGGTTGAAGTTTTCCCCCGACTTAGTTTCCGGAGCCTTAAGCTACGACACTTTCTTCGGATTCCAGGGACAGTCGCTTATCGCCATCAGCGACATGATGGGAAACCACACCTTCGTCCTGGCCACGGATGTGGTCAACACCATTGATCAAAGCAATTTCCAGATCTTCTACCTATATGGAGGACGGAGAATAAACCTGGGGGCCGGAATCCTTCACACCAAATACTACTACATCGATGACATAGATCGTCTCTTTTCAGACCGGGTATACGGCGCGCTGGCCTATTTTGCGCTTCCCTTCAGCAAGTACAGCCGGGCTGAACTTAACCTGTCGCAGATCTCCATCGACCGTAAGTATTACGACATAAACCCGGTTACGGGAAACTACGACGACAGGAGCGTGAAGGTGCTGGTGGGTTCCCTCTCCTGGATAAACGATACGGTGATCTGGGGACATACCGGACCCATAAACGGCGGCAGAAGCATCTTCTCTTACGAATACGCGCCCTACCTGACTCCCCGCAGCCTCACCTATGGGGCGGCCACGGTAGACTACCGGAAGTATTTTCACTTCGCGAAAAGATACGACATCGTCTTTCGCATCACCGGAGGATTCTCACACGGAGACGACAAGAAAACCTTCTTCCTGGGAGGACAGTCGAATTGGATTGGTCCCAGCCTGGGCCCGGACCACAACATTTACGGCATCAACAACCTGTACTTCGGCAGCATCGTCACCCCGCTTCGGGGATACAGATATTACGACGTCAGCGGATCCAAGTACTTCCTCACCAACATCGAGCTGCGTTACCCATTCGTGGAACATTTTATTATGAAATTCCCCCTGCCCATGACTCTCCACTATATCAACGGAGCCATGTTCTACGACATGGGGGCGGCCTGGGACGAGAACAAATTGTTCAAAGGGGGAACCACCAAGGACGGAACCCGACTTCAGGACATAAAAGCTGGGTTCGGAGTGGGTGCCAGAGTGAACCTGGGCTTTTTGGTCCTAAGATATGATGCCGGCTGGGCCACCGACTTCCATTGGGTCTCGTCCAAACCCCGACACTACGTCTCTCTGGGAGCCGAGTTCTAAGACGTCACCGTCTTACCTTTTCCGCCAAGAAGCTGTCAGTTGGCTTGCTTGAGATTGTCTGATTACAGGCGACAAAACGGATTTCAGGATTTTTATCCGCAATCGAATGCTTTGAAGGAGTAGGGAGGCTGTGGAAAGGAATTCTTGGCTGGAGCGCACGAGTTTGCTCGTGCGAAGTTTTTTTTGAAGGATAACCCAACACAAGCGAGTTCTGGTTTCTCAAGACTCAAAACCGCGGAGGCAAGCCTCCGCACTCCGGAATGAAAAGCGGAGTGCACCAGCTTGCTGGTGCGAAGTCCGGTTTGACACCACCGCAGAAGTCCGCAGAGCGGAATCTTTGCTGGGACGCGCGGTTTCTACAAGTTCTCGTACTCCGACGCGATGAGCCGCAGGTGAAGTCGAAGAAAAGGTTCATTTGGCGCCCGTGCCCGTGACCACGGCCGGGAGGGTCTTAGCCAGTATCTTGGCGTCCAGCCATAAGGACCAATTGTCTATATATTCCAAGTCCATCTTCATCCATTTCTCGAAATTCACGTTGTTCCTTCCGTTGACCTGCCACAGGCAGGTCAAGCCCGGCTTCATGGAGAGCCTCCTCCTGTGCCAGGGGTGGTATTGACCGACCTCCCGGGGAAGCGGAGGTCGCGGCCCCACCAGCGACATATCGCCGCGCAGCACGTTGATAAGCTGGGGAAGCTCATCCAAACTGAATTTTCGCAGGATCTTCCCGACTCCGGTGATACGGGGATCGTCTGTTATCTTGAACGCCGGACCATCCATTTCATTCTTATGCAATAGCGCGTTTTTCATTTCATCTGCCTTATCCACCATGGTGCGGAATTTCAACATGACAAACCGCTTCCCGTTCAACCCGCATCTCTCCTGCTTGAAGAATACCGGTCCCCGGGAGGTGAGCTTAACCAAAAGCGACAAGGCAAGCAAAACCGGCGTCAGCAGAGCCATGCCCACAAAGGCCAGCAGCCGGTCGGAGGCGCCCTTGAGAGCCAAACTGCCGCTGGCTTGGGGAGCGCTGGAGAATAGCAAGACCGGTTTCTTTCGGAAATCACCCAGCCTGGTTCTTGAGTATCGCAGAGGGAAGAAGTCCGCCAATACGCATGCCGGAACACCCATTTTCTCGCACAGGAGCACGGAATCCTCCACTCGACTCAAGAACCTTTTGCACACTCCGAAGACCACATAATCCAGGTGGTCGTTTTTCAAGATGGAGACTAAATCGGTCAGGTTGCCTGTTACCGGAACGCCGTTCACCTTCTCCCCTCTCAAGCTCTCCTCCCAATCCAGGACGCCCACGATGCGGTATCCCCACTCCGGGTTTTTCGTCACTTCGTCGATGAAACTGCGAGCCGGTGAACCGCTGCCCACGATCAATACCTTTCTGAAATTGTATCCCCTCTTTCGGAGCAAGCTGAGAAGATCCAGCACCAGCTTCCTGAAGCACAAGAGCAGAAGGAAATCAAGCGCCAGAAAGATCAAAATCTGCGCTCTGCTCTGGTAAAGCGATCCGGTGAAAAAGAGAAACGCCAGGAGGACGGCGAAACCCTCGCCGACCACCAGCAGGGTATCCTTAAAGATGTCCCAGAAGCGCCTTCCCCGATATTCGTAAGATTCGTGTTTGAAAAAAAGGAAGAAAGCCCAGATGGGAAGGATAAACAACAATGGCTCATAGGGTCTGACTGCCTCCAGGGAAGCGAACCCCGGCAGGTCGGACAGCCCCCTGCGGATGACCAGGGCCAGATGATAGGAAAGAGAGGTCAGTCCCAGGTCGACCGCGAAATGAACGCGTCTGAGTATGGGTAAATTCTGCCTTAGCATAACCCCGTTCTGCTCGGAAATAAGCCGGGGACGGGGTGGCTTAAGCTGTTACTTGAAGGTTAGTATCCGGTTCCTCTGAATCTGAAATTCAGGTTCAAACTGAGCTGGTGAAAATTCTTCTTCTGCCCTTCGACGTTCTGATAGTTCTCGAAGTTGAAGAAATCCCAGCCTACAGAGCAATGCAGCACAGGGGCATAGTTATACTCCCAGGCCAGGCCCAGCCGGTTGCAGGTTTGGACGACACCGCTGGGAAATTCCTGGTGATAATCCCCGGCACTCGACATCCAGGGTTGGGTCCAGGGGGAATCCACTCCTCCCTCCCCACTCCTGCTTCGGCTGTAGCTGATCTTGGATTTCAATCCCTTTCTCCACCAGGTGGACACGCCTACCGTCAGATCGTCGGCATCCGGACCCAGGGGATTTCCCAAAAGCCGGTTGCGGTGCAGATAGCGGTTCCACTCAAGATTTTGATTGTAGGTCCAGTCGTTGATGCGGATATACTCTAAGTTCAGCTCCCATCCGTTCAGACCCGCAGGGTCCAGCATGAAGAAGCCACCGGTATAGCCCAACTCGTTGGGCTCCTTGTCCCCCTGGCTCTTGTTCTCGATCTGCAGGTCGTCGATCAAAAGCTCTCCGTAGAAAAACAGATTCCGCTTGGGTCGCAGGTTGAAATCGAATGCGAAAAACGTGTTGTCGTCACGATTTTCGTTGAGCTGTGCTCCGTGGTACCACAAAAGGGGATTAAGATAATAGGCCTCCACCTGACGATCCTCTCCGCCGTAAACTATGGTCTCCGAGAAGCCCAACTGCGCCCGGGAGAATAGATTCAGGCTTATTCGATGACCGGAGAGATAGCGGTTGACGCGAATTGTGTTGTCCAACGAATCCTGTTCGGTAAAAGACGACAGGAATGCAAAGAAGGCGGTTGCCTGAACTGCCCCCCAACCACCCTGAAGCTGCACCATGTCCAAGGGAAAGGCGCTCTCCGAAAGAATCAACTCTCCGGTGGACCTTTGCCCCCAGGCCACCCTCTCCCTGCCCACCAGTGCCTTAAAATACGGCAATCGGAATGCCAGATAAGCCTGAGCCGCGTCTCCGGCAAATCCTCGCCAGACCTTGCCGGTGTAATCTGGATCATTGGCCAAATTCTCGTCTATCATGTAGCGCGTACAGGCGAAGAAATTGGGGCCGATTTGCGCTTTGGCATAAGGCCAGATGGTTTCACGGAAGGCGGCCTTCCGGCTGGACTTGAAGTTCGATCCCTCGTGAAAATCCAAACCGCAGGAAAATTCCCGGTTTATCGTCTTATCCTCTGGGGGCTCTGCTTCGAGCTTAAGCTGGCTGATCTCCGAGGAAAACTCCCTCTCCAATTCCTGTACCAGGACATCTTCGGGGAACTTGAGGGTGATCTGCTCCCGGTCGAGCCTTTCTTTTAGCGAAAGAAGCTCGCTGGCTATCTCGCCTCTTAAGTAGGGCTTCGTTCCCAAATGCAGACTGCCTATCAGCCCTCTTCCGTAAAGCTCACTCAGATATTCGTAGACCCAACCGTAGACTTGGTCTCCCACCGGAACCATCTCCATGATTCCGGCTTGGGAGGCATTTGAAAACAGAAGGACCAGTAGAAACAAAAATGCCCAAAGATAAGATTTCATTCCCCGGCCTCGGATTTGACTCTGTTTGTTTGCCCGCTTTTGTGTATCTGTTTGGGGACGGGAAATGGACTTTCTTCAGTAGCCGAAGTTCGACCGGCCGATAAGGCGAGTTGACCGTTTCAAATCCAGGGCAATTATGCCAGAACCTGGGATACCGGTGTTCTGACCAACATTTTCTTTCTTTCGACGGCGACTCCAAACTTGGAGGGAAAATCCATGAGTTTCGCCAGGTGTACTTGGAGCTCGTTGGAGGCGAATCGCGCCTTGTCGTCCAGGCCCGTGAAATCGGTTATCAAAGCAGCAAAAACCGTGTTGACCTCCGAGTGTTCGAATTCGTTGGCCAGCTCGTAAGCATCATCCAGATCAGCCACCGATTCCAGCTTGTCCAGTATCGCACAGTCGCAAGCCTTGTGAGCCTTCTCCAGCAGACTTGGATCGGCAGGTGCATTCAACACTTCGGAGTTTAGAGAACCCCGGATGCTTTCCAACTCCCTGGCATGGGTTATCTCGTCTTGGAGCATTCCCTGCCAAAATGCCGTGACCTCAGGGAGGTGCAGGAACTTCTG